>NZ_JFYC01000022.1:0-48746 GCF_000588535.1 Acinetobacter sp. 742879
GTTTAATTCAAAGTATGTCTCGTAAAGGAAATTGCTTAGATAATGCTGTAATAGAAAGCTTCTTTGGAATATTAAAATCGGAGTGCTTTCATGGTGAAAAATTTCAATCAACTGATGAGTTAGAGAAAACTATACGAGAGTACATTCATTATTATAATCATGAGAGAATCAAGGTGAAGCTACAAGGTTTATCCCCTGTACAATATAGAAACCAGTTTTTAAAAACTGCTTAACTAACTGTCCAACTTTATGGGGTCAGATCATTCCACCGTAGAGGGGGCACGAGGGGCTAGACACTAAAGATATAAAACCTTTAATGCTTCTATGATACGGTCCGTCAAAACCGACTGGCGATGTAGGCCAGCAGGCAAAGGATAGTGTCCAACCCTTTTGCAGTCAAGCACACAAAATGCCATTTGTTTTAAAATAGATCATTAAAAAGTAAGGATAAATAATTAGCAACTTATTGTTAAATTGGGATTTATAAACAGGCCTTTCCCTGCTTAAAGTAGGAGGCAAAATTCACTAACGACTATATAGCGGATCTTCCTCAACAAAAAAAACCTCACCCGATGAGGGTAAAACCCATTGATAAGTTCCTTCTATTTTCTGCATCTTTTCTTTAAAAATATCATATATCGCTATAAGGTTATGTTTTTCATCATATTCCCCTACATAGCCAAGTTCCTTTTCTTCATGAAAATCTCTAAACATTTTATGCATTTTTACGGCTCTAAGTTCCATATCTTTTCTCCTTTTTATTATCAATATAATTATTATGATCTCTTTTTATTTTCAATACTAAAAAAAATGTACCAAAATATATCTTATAGAAATATCAATTAAATAGTTATCGTAAATTTAATATTTATCAAACCTAAACTTTTCCATATCGTATGGTATGTCTAATTTCACACTCCATTGGTTTATTTTTTCACTCATTATAACGGCATCAACTTCAAAAGCATCTCGCTCACTAAAACCTTTTGTTTTTAAAAAATTAACAAAACTGGAAGAATTTATTTTATTAAGATATCCAACTCTTAAAGTATCTATATACACTGCAATTTTATTTGTTTCTTTTTCAAGGCATATTACAGCATTTTTAAAGACATTATTTCTATCACTATTTTGATTGCCGACTAAAGTTATCAATTCTTCTTGGTATAAAGTTACAATTATTTCATGTTCGAAAAAGTTCTTATTCTCTGTAAATATTTTTCCAGCTATTTTTAGAGTACTTTCGGGGAGCTCCAGTTTAACTGTAGAAAAAACCTTAAATAAAATATAAGCAAAAACAAACAAAATTAAAATTATTATAATAAAAGACATATTAAAAACATTCCTCTTAATTTTATAAATTGGCAAAAAGAATCATTATTCTTTCTACCAACCCATCATTTAAGAAAAAACAAATTTATTATATTATTATTTTTTCTCAATTTTATCATTTTGATCAACTTTTTCTACAGCATTCTGATCAGGACTTTTAGGCTCAAACTCTTTACCGTCTTGCTGTTGCTGTTGTTGCTCTTTTGATTTGTCTTGATCGCTTTTAACTTGGTTTTGTTGAGACATTAGAGTCTCTCCTATTTAATGTTGTGTAGATGATTATCTAGCACTTAGTTAACATAGTCCTTTTACCTTTATATAGATACAACGCAAGTGTATCTGAATATGATATTGTTGTTTATCATTACAATAATTTATATTTTTAATTTATATTTTTAATTTATTTAAAATTATCTTTATGATTAATATACTAAAAAAAAAGCACCTAAGATGCTTTTTTTATTTTTAAAATATTATTGGGCAATAATATTAGTAGCTGTAAGACCTTTTTGTCCTTGAGCTATATTAAAACTAACACGTTGACCTTCATATAAGGTTTTAAACCCAGAGCTACTGATTTCTTTAAAATGTGCAAAAACGTCTGGGCCTGTATCTTGTTGAATAAAACCAAAACCTTTAGTTTCATTAAACCATTTCACTGTACCGATTGCTGTATTAGACATAATATATCCTTTGATTTTTAATAATATAAAGTCACATTTTATGACTCATTAAACTTTGAAAAAATAATAACGAATTGAGTTTAAGATCTTAAAAAAACGAAGGATTATGAATAAAACTACGATACTAAAAGAGGATTTACTAATAAGTCTTTTTTTCTAGTTAAATCGAGTATACGCCAAATAAATATTTATACAACACATTTAAAAAATATTTATTTTCGTACCGTTATTTAAAAATAATAACTCCTAGATACAGAAATACTTTTTACAAATCCCGCCAACCAAAGAATAAATTCATGTTCATTATCAAAATTAGGGAGAAGGCTTAAATCAATTTTAACAATACGCTCTTTCATTGGCCTATTTAAACAACTTTCAAAATCAATAACAGGATATTTTAATTGTAAATTGTTTATAGCTGCTTCTTTTTTAATTTCAATTAACAGTCTATTCAGACAGTCAATTAAATCCTTAGAGGACTGATTTTTAAAGTGAATATTATTGTAAACACTTTCAGCCACATCAAAATATTTTTTCATTTCATCATCCATATTTCCCTCATTTTTTAATTAATTTGATTGAGTATGCATGTAAAACTGTATCTTTATGTTGTATAAATATATTTACAGATCGAATCCCCCACTTTAATTAAAAATATTTCCTACAATTAAGAAATTAAAATAATATATTTAAATAAATTATAATTATCAAAAAACCATTGAAAACAATAGCTCTCTAGCTATATGTTAACTCTTGTATTTGATTAAAATTTGCTTCCACTTATATATCAACAGTCTATTTGGTTCAAAGAAACATTATGTCGAGAATTAAGCACTTTCAGGCACATATCTCTACATAGAGTTCTCATAATCACCGCAATGTAAGCGAATTAAAGGCCTACGATGAAGCTTCCTTACTATTATTAAGAAGTTTAAAATGTCTGATTTCAAAGAATTTTCAAAAAAAACCACACAAAACCAAAATGATTCTAATGCTCAACCTAATGAGGATAAAACTGAAAAACCTGTACAATCGCCTGAAGAAGAAAATAATCCTAAAGAAAATAATAATGAAGAAAAAAAAGAATAAAATAATTGATAGCTCAAAAGCTCTATATTAAATAGAGCTTTTGTTTAACATCATATTAATTAAAACGTTTTATTCATTTTCCACATTGAATCTAAAAAACGCTAATACATATATTTATTTTTAATTTAAACAAGTTCTAATCTTTTATTTAATATTAATTCAACTCTTCTTTGTGCATCACAAAAATCAATCTCTTCACTTATCCAAAATGTATGAAGCTGCCCATGTAGATGAAAATGCTCTTTATTATATTCGGATCCATGATCAGAATAATGACTATCTACTCTGAAATGATTTTGATCGTCTTTTCTTTTTTTCCCATCAAGTATGCCGCCAATACAGATATCCATTTTAATGCCAATAATTAATCGAAATTGACTATAACACATAGTGCACTGTGGCTTTAAAAAGAGTTGTTACTATTATCTTTACAGTGTCATAAAAAATTTATGTTTGCAGCATATCTCCTTAAATTTAAAGAGAATAAATATATATTTTGCATATCTAAAATGCTTTGATATGTAATATAAATGTTGTTTTATCTAAAATTTATAACATTTTCAAAATAATTCTTCTTACAGTAGATAAATCACTATATGCTGCATACACCTCTTACAGAAATTATTCTAATGTCACAGCAGACTCTGCTACAAGAACTGAACTCCAGAATCGACTATTACTCTACAAGAACAGACTACCCACTACGTAGAATTTTGATAGGTTACCGAGCATATGCAAAATTGATGTTATGTTCAGCTTTTTCAGATGAAGTTATAAATTCTGCAATTGACCCCAATAAACGGAAGTATAAGAAGTTAAAAATTAAAGTCACCAAAGATGACGACCAACTCGACCTTGAATGAATCAATCTAAGTAACAAGTGAATATTTCCTTGTGCTTATTTACCGCTTCAATGACCGCAAAATGACAATGACCAATGCCGGCAATATTGTTGTAAACATCTAGATAGTGATGCCCTACTGCTGCCGCTTTGAACCAAGAAAATAATTTGCTCTTAAACTTATTTTTTCACAGGAAGTAGTAAAACAGGGTCTTCAATATCGTAACCTGTTTCTTCTGGAACCCCCAGATATTTAACGACAACCAACCTCTTATTGTGTTTAGGCACACTATAATTTTGGGAAATTTTTATAGCTTTGGTGTAATGAACCGCAACATGGGTTTTACTTTGTAAAGACGGCGATTTTACAACATATTCTGTTTTATATTGCGTGATCTTTCCTGAAGGATCAAACCAAGACGATACTTGATTCTGATGAGTTTTTAATGTTTGAATTTTTAAGGTCTTACTATTACTTACGACTAATGGGGTTAAATTCTTTTTAATTTTATTTAGAGCTTTATCAAATGCTCTACTATCTTGATCATAATCAATCTTATGTGTTTTTGGATTGATATAGAGAGATTTAACTTCGATAAGTTTATCAGGCGATTTACTATTTAATAGATAATAATAGAGTTGTGGTAGACGTCCTCGACCATCTTCGTAGTGTCTTAATACATAAAGTTTCTTCTCTTTTTGCTGATAGCCCAATACTTCAATTTTTTGTCCACCGCCCACTGTCGCATAACTATGTGCTGATAAAGTAAGAATGGTGCTAAAAGTTAGAAATTTTAGAAATTTCATGAGTTCATATCCGTGTGATCTGGTAACTATATTGTATAAATATCAATCAGATTAAAATGTTACTTGAGTAAGCATTACTTGCTATTTTTATATTCTTTTGTACAGAAGTATAAAACTTAAAAAAGAGGCCGAAGCCTCTTTTTTTATCGCAATCAAACTCAGTCATCAATCATGGCGAACTCTTGCTCAGGCGTGCCTTTCACTAAATGGTGACGGCTATATAACAAGTAATAGAGTATAAATCCGACATAAATCAGCGCGGCCAATAACCAAACTTTTGGATTTACCATTAAACCTGCAACTACAGCAACAGCAGCAAGAATCAAGGCAATACAAGACGTCCACATTCCACCAGGCGTTTTATACGGGCGTGGTAATTCAGGACGAGATAAACGCAACTTGATATGTGAGAGCATCATCAATACATAAGAAATTGTTGCACCGAATACTGCCATTAAAATGAGTAAATCACCCTCACCTGTTAAAGAGAGTAAAAAGCCAATAATACCCGGAATGATAATGGCCCAGTACGGCGCTTTATTTTCATTGGTAAGTGATAAGTTTTTTGGCAAATATCCCGCACGTGACAATGCAAAAATCTGACGTGAATAGGCATAAATAATTGAGAAAAAACTTGCGACCAGACCAGCAAGACCTACAAAGTTAACAAAGCTTGCCAACCATGTGTGCTGACCATATACCGCAATGAGTGCGTCAACCAAAGGTGCCCCTGAATTTTTTAAAGCATTTGAACCCGCTGCACCTGCTCCCAAAAATAAGATTAAAAGTGCAAACGATGCCAATATCAACATTGAACCAATCAAACCGCGTGGTAACGAACGTACTGGATCTTTTGCTTCTTCGGCTGCCAGTGGTACCCCTTCAACCGCAAGAAAAAACCAGATGGCATAAGGTACTGCTGCCCATATTCCCATATAGCCAAACGGTAAAAAGTGACTCGCACCTGCATGAGCGCTGACTGGAATATCAAACAAACGGGCACTGTCAAAATGTGGAAGCATCGCAACGATAAATACGACCAGTGCAATACAAGCAACGGCGGTAATTCCAAACATGATTTTAAGTGCTTCACCTGCACCTTTCAGATGAATGCCCATAAAAACTAAATAGCAAATTAAATAAACGGCCCAACCGCCAATTCCAAAGAGTGATTCGCAATATGAACCGATAAATACGGCAATGGCAGCAGGTGCAATTGCATATTCAATTAAAATCGCAGTCCCTGTGAGGTATCCTCCAAAAGGACCAAATGCAACACGGGCAAAACTATAGCCACCGCCAGCAGTAGGCAACATTGTTGACATCTCAGACATCACAAAGCTCATGCAGAGATACATAAACGCGACGATGACTGTTGCAATAAAGAGCCCACCCCAGCCGCCTTGTGCCAGCCCAAAATTCCAACCCGCAAAGTCACCCGAAATGACGTAAGAAACACCTAGCCCCACTAAAAGTAACCAACCTACTGCCCCCTTTTTTAACTGACGTTTTGCAAAATACTCTGCGTCCTGTTGTAGAGCACCAACATCTACGCTTAATTCAGACTCTTTCATTGTCGTATTGCCTTATCGACTAAATTTACACCACCAATAGTTGCGCAAAAGATATTCATAAAACTTGACAGCAAAACATCTCCCCGACCACTTGAAGTCAAGTTGATTCATTTTTTCTTTTATAAGATCGACGGCATCTCAACACAGAACGTGTTTAAAAATTAAATTGAGGAGATGGGTTATGTCTGTAGAACAAAATGAATTTTTAAGCCAAGTTCAATTACAAATACTGGCAGAACAAGCAATTAAGCAATATCCATCAGACTATCAAGGACAGGTCAAACTGCTGTGTCAGTCTGAAAATGCAACCTTTCAGATTTCGACTGGATCTGCCCGATATGCACTTCGAATTCATCGTCCCAACTATCACAGCAAACTCGATATACAAAGTGAGCTTGAATGGTTAGATGCCTTAAATGCGAGTGGTATTCAAGTTCCTGTTGCGATTGCAGATCAATCGGGTGAGCGTGTCATCACTTTAAAACTATCGAATGATATTTATCGTTATGCAGTCCTTTTCAACTGGGTTGAGGGCGATATGCCAACTGTTGAAGTTGACCCCACTGCATTTGAGCAACTAGGACAAATTACCGCAAAGCTACATGTACATAGTAAGACATGGCAAGCGCCTGAAAACTTTCAACGTATTGTGTGGAATCATGAAACCATGATCGGTGCGGATGGACACTGGGGAAACTGGAAAAATGCACCTCATTTAAGACCTCAAGATCACGGCGTGATTGAAGAAGCCATTGCACAAATTTCGAAAGATTTAAACTTTTTTGGTAAAACCCAAGAACGCTATGGCCTAATTCATGCCGATTTGCGTTTAACCAATTTATTACTACAACAAGAACGTATTGGTGTGATCGATTTTGATGACTGCGGAATGAGCTGGTTTATGCATGATCTCGCCGCCGCGATTAGCTTTAATGAACATTATGCAAATGCACCTCATTGGGTTGATTACTGGTTAAAGGGCTACGAGCGCGTAGGTCATATTCAGTCTGAAGAATATGAAATGATCCCAACTTTTATCATGCAACGCCGCATTCAAATGATGGCTTGGAATGGTTCTCACGCACAAACAGAAATGGCTCAAAGTCTTGGAGACCAATGGTCCAATGAAACTGTGCGTCTTTGTAAAAAATATCTAAACGGTCAAATGCCTGTAGGAATTTGAAAAGTGCTTTAGATCGCTTTTCTTCATTTCAATTTTTAGTTTTTAAATTTTATAGAATTTAAAGGAAGGGGTTATGCAAGCTACCCATCAACTGAGCAAAGTTGCCAAAGCACTATTACTTACCAGTAGTCTGGCAAGTATGCTTGCTCTAAGCGCATGTAATTACAACCCTATACAAAGTACATCTCCCGCAGTCGCTATTCCCAAAAAGGAATATATACAAAAAGGTCAATGGGACACTTTTAACTTTGACCAACTTAACCAATTGATTGCTACTTATGGAAAAGATAGCCCAAACTACAATCCTGACAAACGCCCATATATTGTCACTGACTTTGACAATACTTCGGTATTTTTAGACATCGAAGAAGCAACGTTAATTTATCAGCTTGAACACTTAGCGTTTAATGTCACGCCAGAGCAGCTTAATCAGATTATTCGTAAAGGAATTAGCTCACAAAATTTTGAAGCGACCTACAATAACCAGCAAGGCCAAGCCGTCAATATTGATAAAATTGCCCCAGATATTATTGCCAGCTACACATGGCTTTATCACCACTATAGCGGTCTAAAAGGTAAGCAAAGTCTGGATCAAATTAAACAAGATCCACATTATCTCGATTTCATTACTAAAATGAGATATCTATATGCAGCGATTGGAGACACCTTTGATCATGAAGTTGCATATCCCTGGGTCACTTATTTATTTACTGGGCTTACCGAACAACAAGTCCGTAATTTGGTAAAAGCAACGGTGGCTTGGCAAATGCAGCAACCGATTGGACCTGTGACATGGACCTCTCCCGCTGCGCTTTCGGGCCAAGCAGGCGTTGTGAAAACCACTTGGGAAAATGGTTTAAGACCATACCGTGAAATGCAAAATCTATTTAAGGCCTTTCAGGATAATGGAATTGATGTCTATGTCTGCTCGGCATCTTTTATTGATGTGATTAAGGAAATTATTTCCAATCCAGAGATCGGCTATAACATTAATGAAAAAAATGCCTACGCGATGGAGTTGGAACGAGATGCACAAAATCGAATTTTACCCGAGTTTCGTCATGGCTATGCGCAAACTCAAGGTAAAGGCAAAACTGCAACCATCCAGCGTTTTTTAGTCTCTAAATATGGTTACGGGCCAATTTTTATCGCAGGTGACAGTGAGGGCGATCAAAATATGATGCAAGATTTTGCAATGACTCAGAAGGTACTAATTATCAATCGATTGCGCAGTCCAAGTTCAGATATTGGAAAATTTTCTCAGCAGGCTGTGCAGAGCTATGGTCAAGCCAATACTAAGTTCTTACTACAGGGCCGCGATGCCAATACAGGTCAATTTAGACCCTCAATGGCCAGTTTAAGTTATGGCGCGCAAACGGCAAAAACTACAAAAAATTAATATTTCACTTATTTTCTCATGCCTACAATAGATGTTGTATGCATGAGAAACCGATTAATTTCTTGTTTTAGTTCTGCCCTGTTTGCCTATCTCTAATGCATTTTCTGCCTTCTTTTAGTTCGCTACCCAACCTTAAATACAACTCTTGATCTCTTCTTAAAGAATCAAATCTGAAACTTAAAACAGCAACACATAAGTCATTATTTTATAAAAGTTTTTAACAACACAAAATCATGGACGTAAGCAAAAACTGGTATGGCTTTTGCTTAATATAAGAATAGTTAGGAATAAATATCATGAGACTTGACATGTTACATCTCAACCCAGCTCATCTTGTCGATTCAAATATGTGTAATCAAGGTGTATTGTCTGCAGCCGCCTCTGGATTAAGCGAATTTATTCATCAAAAAGGTGCAGATGTTGATCGTGTTTTAGGAATTAGTGGTATTAATCCTGAACTTCTCATCAGTCCAACTTTGAGCTTACAACTACCCAATTATTGCAAGGTGTTAGAACAGGCGGCATTGGTTTCAGGTTGTGATAATTTTGGCCTGCATTATGGTCAACAGTTTCAACCGAAATCATTAGGGCTCATTGGGTACATTGGTCTTTGTTCAAACACATTAGAATCTGCACTCATGAACATGACCAATAATTTTTATTTGCATCAGAAAGATACCCTAAATCGAATGGTAGATTTAGGAGATAGCTGGCGCATAGATTATCAAGTTCAACACGGCGCGATTTTAACTCGACGCCAAGATGCCGAACTGACCATGGGCATGTTTATGAATGTGATCCGTGAAGTGATGGGCCCTCATTATTCTCCACGCGCGATTCACTTTGAGCATACTCGACCTGAATTCTGGCAAGAACATAGCAAATTATTTAATGCGCCTGTTTATTTTGATCAGCCTTTTAACTCCATCATCATTTCAAAAAAAGACGTCCAGCATACTATGCCGGGCCGTGATTCTATTTTGTTAACAGTGATTCTAGATACGTTGCACCTACTCAATCGCGCTTCACCAAGTCAATGTCTTGCTGATCAAGTACGCTCTCACATCCAACTTGAACTCAGTGAAGGTGAACCAAACCTTGAAAAAATCGCTCATGATATTGGTTTAACGAGTTGCACCCTTACCCGCCGTTTAAAAAATGAAGGACTGACCTTTACCCATTTAGTCGATCAGGTCCGTTGTGAGTTGGCCGAGCATTATATTAAACAGAAAAATATTCCAATTTCAGAAATGGCATTCTTATTAGGTTACTCAGAAGTAAGTGCTTTATCTCGTGCATTTAAACGTTGGTTTGGTGTTACGCCACGTCAATTAAGACACTAAAACATCGCAAATACAGGCCTTGAATAAAGGCCTTTATTTTAATAGCTGAGCAAATTAGACAAGAAAATACCCTTCAAATTAGATTTAACATCCAACTTGAAGGGTATTTTTTATAGAAGGTCTTACTTTAATTTTGTTAAGGCTTGATCTAAAGCGCCAACTAACCAATCGATATCTTTTGTTTGGAAAGCCAAAGGTGGGCGTAGTTTTAATACGTTGCCATAAGGACCTGCAACTGAGGTTAAAACTCGATGAGTATTTCTGAGCTCTTCAATAAGGTTCAAAGCTAATGCTTTATTCGGCTCTTTAGTGGTTCTGTCTTTAACCAGTTCAAACCCTATAAATAAACCAGCGCCACGTACATCACCAACCACTTCATGTTTATCCATAAGTTTAGTGAGTTCTTTGAGAAGTAGCCCTCCCACATATTTACTATGGGTTTGCAATTCTTCTTCTTGAATCCCTTTAAGTACAGCCTGTGCCGCCGCCATAGAAACAGGATTACCGCCAAAGGTATTAAAATATGGAATTTTATCGCTGAAAGCAGCAAGAACTTCACTCTTGGCTAAAAGTCCTGATACTGGAACTCCGTTACCCATTGGTTTACCAGTGGTAATGACATCAGGCACAACGTTGTGACGGCCAAAACCCCAGAAAGAATCGCCAGTGCGCGCGAACCCCGGTTGTACTTCATCAGCAATAAAGATTCCGCCATTGGCATGCACGACATCAACCGCTTTTTGTAAGAACCCAACAGGATTAGGCATGACACCATCAGAAGAAAATATTGAGTCCGCTAAAAAACCTGCAAACTTGATGCCTTTTGCGTTCATATCGTCAATTTGCTGTTGAATCTGCTGTGCGAACCATTCACCTAAATCATCAGTTTGAATCCGATAATAATCAGGTGCCGGAACTAAGCGAGTTGTATCATCTAAAGGTTGTTCAGTTCCCAGTGCTGGAGAGCATCCTGAGGTTAAGCTACTGGTCCCATGATAGGCTTCTTGAGACACAATAATTCCTGTACCGCCGCTATATTCACGTGCAATACGAATCGCTAAATCATTCGCTTCCGAACCTGTACACATATACATGGCACGGTCAATTTCATCAGGAGTAGTCTGTAAGAGTTCTTCGGTGTAATCCAAAATATTTTCATGTAAATAACGCGTATGCGTATTGAGCATTTTCATTTGCTCATTTACCGCTTCAATCACCGCAGGATGACAATGACCAATGCTGGCAACATTGTTGTAAACATCTAGATATTGATGACCTGCTGCATCCCATAAATATTGCCCCTGACCTTTCACCAGATGCACGGGATTACGATAAAACAAGCGATAGGATTCACCTAAAATTTTATTTCTTTTATCTGTCAGTTTTCGGGTAGCATGATCCAGCTCAGCAGCATGTTCTGGACGAAAGCTATTGGTATCCATAATGGTTGAACGCGTACCCATGAATGACTCCTCTATTTATATTCAGCATACTTTTGCGCGAGACAATGACTGACGTAGGCAATTCATACTCTGATTCGACATATTTCAGTATTTGTTTGAAGTTACGCAAACCATATTGCTTAAGTATCTTGAAAAAAACTTGACCTCAGACCACTTAAGCCACAATTTGAAGTCAACTTATTGGTCTTATATTCCTTGCTATAATTTTTCCAATAGAAAGTATTCGACCTTCAAGACTCACATACCAGAACATATTGAGATAACTTCAGAAAAATGTAGTGTTCAAATGGGTGATGAGCCAAAGGCCAAAATCTTTTTAATCGTCACTATTTTAATGGAGTGGAAAAAGTGACTTTAGAATTAGCTTATGGGCAAACGTTTAGCCAGTTTCTTTTGCAAAATAATAACCAATATTGGGAACCCTGCTGCGGAAATTGCGCATACCACCAGTAACGTATTTACACTTTGTGGCGTCATGCCATGAACAGGTAATAAAAAGGCAGATAAGAAAAATGCAACTGTTGTCATCAAATACATGATTGACGACTGTAATGAAGAGAATCCAGCTCGTTGCCGATCATCAGGAAACTGAATCGTAACCACCGAAGATGACACCAAACGACAGTAAGATGCACCGAGAAATAAACTAATAAAAAGCGCTGCATGCTGATAGCCTAAAAATGGTATTAGTAAACTCAATATAAAAACTATGGTTGAACCTGTAGCCAGCATTAAAGCAGAAAAACGAGAGGTTAACGCCCCTGTAATTTTTGTAGATAAATAGCCTATCACGCCCCCGCTAAAGAAGAGCCAAGGCAGTAGATCTTGAGAAGCGCCCAACTGCTGTATCATTAATGGAGCCAAAATAGGAATAACCAGCATAGGACTAAACTGAACAAAGGCATTACCAGAGGCGAACAGTATAGTATCTGCATCTAAAGGTGGCGCACGAAGCATGTCTAAAGAGACTTGGTCTTTGGGTATGATGGATACAATCAATGGCAACGCCAATACACACAATGCGCTTATGAGCCACAAAGCCACATGCCAACCATATTTGCTGCATAGAAATAATATTGTGGGCATTCCTACAATACTTACTATTGAAAATGACGCGATCACCGTCGCTAACATCTTTCCCCGTAAATTAGGCGGTGCATTGTTTATTAATATACTTATACCCACTCCCATTGTCGTACCGCCAACCAATCCTGCACAAAATCGTAGTGCAAGCAGAAGACTAAAACTGGTTGTGAATGTACTTAAAAGTGTTAATAGGCCTAATAGTGCCATATTAACGATTAAAAAACGTTTCTTATTAAAACGATCAATCCAGTAAAAAGCAGTAACTCCCGAAATCACGGCACCAAGTGTGTACATACCAGACACATAGCCTGAGAATGAGACAGGCATTGCAAAATCTGTTGCCATAAAAACAAAAATAGGATTGAACACCATATATTCCAGCGCATTAGTGAACTGGACAAAAGCAATCGCTATCGCTATCTGCATGAGAGCTTTGTAGTGAAATGTTTGTGTAGCTAAGGGCATAGCAAGCCACCTATAGATAAAAGATATCCAAGTTTAACTACTATCAAGAATGTTTATTATGTGGTAAAAATGGTATTTATTATTATCAAATATGGGACAATTAATGCGTCCGACTCTGGATTTTAATGCCCTGAAAGTATTTATTGCTGTGGTGGAAAAAGAAAGTTTTGTTGGGGCATCGAAGCTCCTTGAAATGCCGACATCAAACGTTAGTCGCTATATTTCTCAATTAGAAGAAAAACTGGATCTTCAGCTCATTGAACGTAGCACCCGACATATGAAACTCACTCAGTCGGGACATCTACTCTATACCAGAGCAAAGCCATTACTAGAGGCACTTGAGCAAACTGAGACAGAATTAACATTGCGGCAAATGCAACTCAAGGGTCCATTGCGTATCTGTATCCCCAATGAAATAGGTCCTGCATTACTAGGTTCTGTTATTGCCGAGTTCGCCTGTCAGTATCCAGAACTAGAGATCAGCTGCATCACAAATTTGTCAGGTTTAGAATCCCTGAGAGATGATCTGGATTTAGCTATCATTGTCACCCGTGGCCAGATGGATAACAGTGACTACATCGCCCGTCATCTGTTGACCATACCGTGCACCATTGTTGCAGCTCCCTCCATCATTCAGCGTTATGGCATCCCTTCTCATATCCAACAATTTGAAGAACTACCCTGTATTACAACGGTAAATGCCCTAAAAGGTGCTCCTTGGCAATTTGTTAATAAAAAGGGAGAATTCGAGACCATCAAGGTTAAAGGACATTATCGGGTAAACAGCGGAGAGATGGCTGGACAAGCTGCACTATCAGGTATAGGTTTTGCAATTCTATCGAAACAAGCCTGCCAGCCCTTCATTAATGATGGACGGTTAATCGAGGTTGCGTTTGAGCAATCGGCATCCCCATTACAATTATTCGCACTTTATTCAGATCGGCGCTACTTACCTGCTAAAACAAGAGCACTCATTGATTTTATGCAGCAGAAATTGAGTGCTATATCTTCATAAGACCTGTCTTTTCATAAATATTTGTAAACCAGTACATTCCCCCACTATAACTTCAAAGGATCACCCATCTTGATCTTGTCTATTAACCAAGTTACTAAAGCCACTTTTGGCCACTTTCTTTTTGTTGCTTATTTCCTCACTCATTTTAGGAATCCTTTTTGCCAATCTGCCTCAATTTGTTAAGATGGCTACAGTGAGAAAGAAGTTATTCTCACACACTTTTGACTGAATTTTGAAATAAAAAAAGTACACTAAAAGGTATACTTTTTTCTTAGATTAAGTCAGATTTACACAAAAGTTGTTAGAATTGGTTAGATGACCAAACGTAAAATATTACTGATTTTTTAAGGGTTTAATACGCATGAATAGCGCTGAAATCATGGCTGACTTATCTTCTCACACACCTATGATGCAGCAATATCTCAAAGTTAAAACGGACTATCAACATGCGTTGCTGTTCTACCGTATGGGTGACTTTTATGAACTCTTCTTTGAAGATGCTCATTTAGCAGCCAAGCTTTTAGGCATCACATTAACCCATCGTGGTAAAGCCAGTGGCCGACCTATTCCAATGGCGGGGGTTCCCTATCACTCGGCAGAAGGTTATTTGGCGCGACTTGTTAAAGCTGGGCGCACGGTGGCTATTTGTGAACAAGTTGGAGAAGTAACAGGTAAAGGCCCTGTTGAACGTAAAGTTGTTCGTATTCTGACCCCAGGTACATTAACTGATGACGCATTACTCAGCAGTTATCAATCATCTAATCTCGTTTCCTTATGCATTCATCAAAACCAGATTGGTTTTGCTTTACTCGACTTGAGTGCAGGCATTTTTAAAGTTCAACAACAAGATTACAAGCCAGAACAATTGCCTATTGAACTTGCGCGTTTAATGCCAAGTGAGATCTTGATTGATGAAGACTTGGTCGATACCAATATTATCGAACAAATTAAAAAGCATTTAGATTGCCCTGTTACTAAACGTCCAAATGTAGACTTCAACCTAAATAACGCACAAAAAACCTTATGTGATCAGTTTACGGTATCAACACTTTCAGGTTTTGGTTTAGACCCATTACCTTTAGCCAAAGCTGCTGCCGCTGCACTTATTCACTATGCAAAAGAAACCCAAAAAACTGCATTACCGCATATTCGCTCAATCCAACTTGAACAAAGTACCGACTTTATTGCGCTCGACCCAATTACACGTCGCAACTTAGAAATTATTGAGCCATTATTTGAACACGGAACATCATTATTCCAACTGGTAAATGATTGCCAAACTGCAATGGGTGGCCGTCTATTAAGCCGCACACTCATGCAACCTGTGCGTGATACTGCATTGCTTGATGCTCGTTTAGATGCGATTGAGCAACTCATTCAGGGATATCACGAAAACCCAGTTCGGTTAGTGCTTAAAGAAATTGGTGATATTGAACGTGTGCTTAGCCGCGTTGCGCTAGGCAGTGCACGACCACGTGATTTGGTGCAACTTCGTCATGCATGCGCACAAATTCCAGCTTTAAGAACGGCGTTAACTCCAGTCATTCAAGCGAAGAAATCTAAATTATTAGTTCAACTAGATGAAGAACTTGGAGATTTCAAAGCGCTTCATCAACATTTGATGGCAGCTATTGTTGAAAACCCACCGGTATTACTTCGTGATGGCAATGTAATTGCAGAAGGATATGATGCTGAGCTTGATGAATTACGCCAAATTCGTGATCATGCAGGTCAATTCTTAATTGATCTAGAAATTAAAGAGCGTGAACGTACAGGCATTAATACCCTTAAAATCGGTTATAACCGTGTAAGCGGTTACTATATTGAACTGACTCGTGCTCAAGCAGAACAAGCGCCAGCCGACTATATCCGTCGTCAAACTTTAAAAAATGCTGAACGCTACATTACCCCTGAACTTAAGAGTTTTGAAGATAAGGTCCTGTCGAGCGAGTCGCGTGCACTCTCTCGTGAAAAAGCATTATTCGAAGCTTTGCTTGAAAACCTGCGCGAAAATATCGCTCACCTACAAATGATGAGTTCAGCAATTGCTCAAATTGATGTCATTGCAAACTTTGCTCATCAAGCACGTTTAAACAATTGGGCACGCCCTGAATTTACTCCGGAAACGGGCATTAAAATTCAGGCTGGTCGTCATCCTGTCGTTGAAGCATTAAATAAAGCACCATTTACCCCAAATGATACTTTCCTTGATACTCAGCACCGCATGGCAATTATTACTGGTCCAAACATGGGCGGTAAATCAACCTTCATGCGCCAAACGGCATTAATCAGTTTACTTGCTTATTGCGGTAGCTATGTTCCGGCTAAAGCCGTCAAACTTGGTCCAATTGACCGCATTTTTACCCGTATTGGTTCAGCCGACGATTTATCTACAGGTAAATCTACCTTTATGGTTGAGATGACTGAAACTTCGCAAATTTTGCATCATGCCACCAACCAGTCGTTGGTGTTAATGGATGAGGTTGGCCGCGGAACCAGTACTTATGACGGTTTATCTTTAGCATGGGCATGTGTGGTCGACTTAACCAAGCGCGTAAAATGTTTATGTTTATTCGCGACTCATTATTTTGAGTTGACTGAACTTGGTAGTGAAGCAGGAATCGATAACTATCATGTCACGGCGCAAGAGCTGAACGGCAATCTGATTTTATTGCATAAAGTTCAGCAAGGCCCTGCGAGTCAAAGTCATGGTTTACAAGTTGCAAAATTAGCAGGTATTCCTGCCAATGTTATTAAAGAAGCGCAGAAGCGTTTACGTATTTTAGAAAAACAGCAGCAGCAACATCTACAAACCAGTTTTCAAAATGATTTGTTTGCTCCACCAGATGCAAACTCTGGTTCACAAATCATAGAGAAAGTGGTCGAGATCGAGGTTTCATCCCCTGCTCTAGATTTACTTAAGCAAATTGAAGTTGATAACTTATCGCCTCGTCAGGCACTTGAACAACTCTATGAGCTGAAAGCTGCCCTCAAATCTTGATAAAGCACTTCCGAATAAGCAGGCTTAGGTCTGCTTATTCATATCGGAGAATAATATTTATATGATTTTAAGATCTTTGCAAAGTTCAGAAATTGATCTTATTTGGCAGCAGATTAGCCGCCGTGAATTAATTACTCAAAACTACATACAAAAGCCGCAACAGCTAGAATTGGTTGATTGTTTTTTTGATGTACAAAATTGGGACTCATACCATCTAGAAAATGACCCGCCTAAGCTCAAACAACTCTTTGCACAAGGTTCAATATTTATCGGTGCTTTTGACGCCTCTGAAAAACTCGTTGGTGTGAGCGTAGTCTCAAACCAAGTGATAACAGACTATCCTCACGCTAGATTACTCCATTATTTCTATGTGGATGCTGACCAACAAGGTCAAGGCATTGGTTCCAAGCTAATGCAAGCCGCAAAAGAGTCCGCTAAACAACTCGGTGCAAACCAACTGTATATTTCAGCAACTCCAAGTCGGCGCACTGTAGACTTCTATATGAAGCATGGCGCGCAACCGTTAAGTACTCCAGATCAACAACTTTGGCAACTCGAACCTGAAGATATCCATTTACTATACAAGCTTTAGCTCTAAAAATTTAAGTTTTTTTAGAAAAAAAACCGTAAAACAAAATTTGTAAAAGAAAAAAATGAAAAGTTAAGGTATTTATTAAAATAGATGCCTTGACTTAAATGACATCTAAATAATTAAATAAAATATTTTTTAAGTTATTGTTTTATAAAATATATTATTATTTTAATTTTATAGACTACGCTCTGCTGGGTTTACAAGATATGTTTGATTATCAACGTATTAACTTATCTTCATATGCATGAATAAAGAATATCAATAAAAGCAATTGTTTGTTTACCCCTTTTTTGCCTAAAATATGCTATTCGAAATGAAACCATATTTTTTAGGTAGCTGTCGCCATGACCTTTGTTGTCACTGAAAATTGTATTAAATGTAAATACCAAGATTGCGTAGAAGTTTGTCCTGTAGACTGTTTTTACGAAGGTCCGAATTTCCTAGTGATTAATCCGGATGAATGTATTGACTGTGCATTATGTGAACCAGAGTGCCCGGCAAATGCAATTTTCTCTGAAGATGAGTTACCTGAAGGCCAAGAAGTATTTATTGAATTAAATGCTGAACTTTCTCAAAAATGGCCTAACATTACTCAAATTGGCGATCAACCAGCTGACCGTGAAGAATGGAACGGCAAACCTGATAAATTACAATATCTTGAAAAGTAATTTCAAAAAAGATCAGCAACTGCTGATCTTTTTTTATACCCTATTCAAACATTTCATTGCAAATTCCTCGTAATTTGTGCACTGTTTTGCATTAAAATACCCGCAATATTTATTTATAAGTGCTTAATTTTTCTTATGCGGAAGTTTTTGCAGAGTATGGTGCCCTTATGCATAATCCCAGCGGTTATGATAGGTTGTGTCAGCTCTCCCCAACACACAACAACAGGCAAAACCTCTCCAAGTGGTAAACGAATCTTTATTCCACAAGAGCGCGTTATTATCGAGCGCCCAATTCCCCCTAAAGTTGAGCCTGCATCTTATCGAAGTTGGTTAAGTTCTGGTGAAAATTACCAACGTGTTCGGGAATACGAAAAATTCTTAACCCGAAATAACGTTGCAGGCATTGTGCCAAGCTTTGAGTTATTACGTTCAGCACGTGATTGGCAAAAATGTGGCCGCTCTGAATATGCTGTACCTAATCGCGAGCTATGGGGAAATTCTTTATCTACCCTACGCGTATTTAAATATTTAGTTGCAGCAAAAGTTCTTACCGACTTTGAAGTGACCTCGGTTTACCGAGATTTACCTTTAAATGAATGTGCAGGCGGTGCAAGCTCATCTAAACATTTATTTAACTCGGCAATCGATTTCCGTATTGGTCCTGAGTTCCCACAAGCTCAAGATTATGCATTTATCGAAAATACCAAGTTTAAACTTTGTCAGTTCTGGGCACAGCATGGTCAAAGCTTAAATATGGGTATTGGTCTATATAGTTCAGGTCAAATTCATATCGACACTCAAGGCTATCGTACTTGGGGACCTGACCTCACCCGCAACAGTTCAATGTGTAATTTCTAATAAAAAACTCCTTTCAACTGAAAGGAGTTTTTTTTATTGTTCATTTCCCAATCAACCAAAATTTCTTGAAACGAAGATTTTTGCACTCTAGGCATAAACGTTTAAAATAGCCCGATCAACATATAGGTAAATTTGATTATGCAGCAGATGTGGACAGACATTGACCAATATATCGATTCACATTTAATTCCCGAAGACCCGCGACTCGAATATGCATTAAAGAATACCGACGAACACGGCTTTTCAAATCATCTTGCAGTAGCTCCTAACCAAGGAATGTTCTTGCAGATGCTTATTCAAATGAATAAATGCAAACGAGTTTTAGAAATCGGAACCTTTGCTGCATACAGTACCATCTGGTTAGGTCGTGCTTTACCTGAAGATGGTTATTTACTCACCATAGAAGGCCGTGCTACTCATGCCGAAATGGCACAAAAAAATATCGATCATGCCAATCTTCCTGTAAAAGTTGATCTTCGAGCTGGCCGTGCTGCAGATATTCTTTCTGCAATTGATCCTCAATCTATCGATCCTTTTGATTTTATTTTCATTGATGCAGATAAACAGGGTTATCCTGAATATTTAGAATTGAGTCTGAAATTCTCAAGATCAGGTACGATTATCGTACTCGACAATGTAATTCGCGCAGGTGATATTTTAAATCCTGACAATAAAAAACCGAGTATTGAAGGCATCCGTGAAATGTTTAAAGCCTTAGAAAATCATCCGCAAATCTTGTCTTGTACAGCCTTACAAACAGTTGGCTCAAAAGGTCATGATGGCTTCGCAATTGCAATTGTGAAATAATGGTTAAAAAATCATCTTTTTTATTTTATTATTTATAATCAATTAATTACTTTTATTACTGTTGCTTTTCCATATAGTTATCCACAAGATTTGCGGATAACTATATGCAAATCTCATCATTTAGCCACAAGTAATGGTACAGTCGCGTTTCGGAATATAGTTGTCGCAATACTTCCCAAGAAGAATTGATGAATTTTGCTATGACTAAATGCCCCTAACACAATAATTTGAATACCGTGTTCTTGTTGGTACTCTAAAATATTTTGTGCAACATCGCCATAACGGTAAACGGTGACTACATCTAGGCCCGCTTGTTTAAGATAATGTTCTGGTTCATTTAATATTTCTGGATGATCACCTACATACACCAAATGACATTGCAGTGTTCGCAATAAGTCACTTTGGGCAATACGGCGCATCATTTTTTGACAAGTTGGCGAATATTCATA
Organism: Acinetobacter sp. 742879; assembly: GCF_000588535.1. Taxonomy (NCBI): domain Bacteria; kingdom Pseudomonadati; phylum Pseudomonadota; class Gammaproteobacteria; order Moraxellales; family Moraxellaceae; genus Acinetobacter; species Acinetobacter sp. 742879. The sequence continues at coordinate 20,656 of NZ_JFYC01000022.1, forward strand.
AGCAAAGATAAATCGTGTTGGCACTTTAAAGTTTTCACCAATGGTCAAAACAGTACAGTTCGCACCGCGGATGAAGTTTTCAACATTGCTACCGATTGGTTTGTGTTTCTCGGCTGCTCTTTCCCCGACTCGACCTAAAATAACGATGTCATTTTCATGTAAGAGATTAAAACTTTGTTCTAAAAAATCACCTTTTTCTTGAATTTTTGAACTGGTAATTCCGTGTTTTTCTTGAATAAGATCAGAAATATGGCGGAGTAAATTATTACTATAATCTAACGCGAGTTCACTTTGTTTTTGCTCTAGCTCAGCTAACTCTTTTAGCAGCATTGCATTGCTTTCAAAGCCGATTACCCCACTAATTTCACCAAGATGGTAACTGGCTGGGTAATAGTCCAGAATTTGTAATAATACAAGTTCCCGTCCGGTCGCTTTAGCAACCCATGCTGCTGCATCAGCAATAGCATTAATACACGGTGATGAGTCAATACACGCAATAACACGGTTCATGTTAGCCTCTCTTCTTCAGGTCTATTGCCTTGGAGATTATTATTAAAACTTAGCTTTAACTTAACATAGATAAAAATTGGTATGTTAAGGTTTATGTATAAAAACCAACTTTTTTGTTTAAAGATCAAACATTTTATTACATTCTTAAGACTGCATTATTCTCTTAAGCGAATAAATTTTGCGGGATTTCCGCCGACAATATGGTACGGCTCAACATCTTTGGTCACCATACTATTCATCCCGACCACAGCATGTTTACCGATTTTAATACCGTCTTTGATCCCCACATGCGCCCCCAACCAAACGTCTTGCTCAATTTCAATTCCTTTAGAAGTAACTGGCTGTTGGTAAAGTGGACGGTCGAGTTGCATCCCATGGTCAAATGCATATAAATGGCAATAAGCGGCAATACGGACTTGGTCATGCAACTTTATGCCCGTTCGTCCCCCATCTAAAATACAATGATGGTTAATCGCGACTTCATTGCCGATTTCCAGCGGTCCATGCAATGTGCAATCAGCCGCAATAAAACTATTATCCCCAATAATAATTTTGCGACCTGGTTCAGCAAAAATATGTGCTAGCGGTGAAATAAAACAATTTTCACCAATCTCAACAGTTTCCATATCCATTAAATAAGCTTGATATTCCTTTTGCCACTCTTCAGCCCAAGCACGGTTTTTAGGTTTCAAAGTCCAATATAACCATGGCATATAGTTTAAGCGGTGCTTATGTTGCTCACGATATTTCAGTAAGGAATCAGTCATCAGTTAATTCCTCTTCAATTTTTAATTCTTCACGACCACGTGTTACGTCTCTAAGTTTTAAGGCGAGCGGTTCAATTTGATGTATCTGTAGTCTCGCTTCGATATCTACACCTGTTGCTGTGTAGGTTTCCTGATATTCAATCTGTTGTTGAGTCAATTCATATTGAAATATCGCCCACTCATTAAAATGACAAGAAAAATGAATCGTCTTCTTTGCAATCAGTTCAATACGTTCAGCCAATAATAAACATTGTCCAGCACAGCCACCGTATGCTCTAACAAGGCCGCCCGTTCCAAGTTTTATACCGCCATACCAGCGGTTAACCATTACAATAATATTCGTCAGGTCATTCCCTTCAATGGTCGCCAAGATTGGACGCCCTGCTGTTCCTGACGGTTCACCATCATCGTTAAAGCGTACGTTATGCCCAATTTTCCAAGCCCAACATTGGTGAGTGGTCGAGATATCCTTGTTGTATTCTAAAAATTCTTTAACCTGCTGTTCATTTTCTACTGGCGCAGCAATCGCCTGAAATCTACTTTTTTTAATTTCTTCTTCAAATGTAATCTGTGATGCAATCGTAAAAGCCATAAATAAGATAAAGCACAATAAAAATCAAATTATAACGTGAATTTAATAGAATCAAACCTATAAAAAAGCCCCGAATCTCGGGGCTTGTTTTATTATCTTTCTCGTAGCGCTTCTTTGGCTTTATTAAATGGTTTAAGTAAGTAATCAAGAACTGTTTTTTGACCAGTACGGATATCTACTGTTGCCACCATACCCGGTGTAATACCAAACGCTTTACCTTCTTTATTGTAAAGCTTGTCGGAATCAGTACGGATATAAACACGATAATAGAATTGGTCCTGTTTCACTTCATCACGAATGGTGTCGGGTGAAATAACGGTAACCTTCCCTTTTAAACCACCATAAATTGAGTAGTCATAGGCCGTGATTTTAACCAGTGCTTCTTGTCCCGGACGAATAAAGGCAATGTCACGCGGTAAAATACGCGCTTCAATCAGCAGTTGTTCGTCAATCGGTACAATCGTCATCAATTTACCGTTTTGTGGAACAACACCACCACGAGTAGTCACCGCAATTTCTTTGACCACACCACGTACCGGTGCTCTGAACACTGCACGGTCTAAACTGTCACTACGACCCAGTACAATTTGTTGTTGCGTTTCGCTATCCGTATTCGCTTTAGATAACTCTTCACGCGCTTTCACATAGTACTGGTTCTGCGCATCATTCATTTTGTTTTGCAAATCATTTGCTTCACGACGTAAACGTAAAACCTCAACCTCACTTGCTGCACCTTTAGCAACCAGCGGTTCTGTCATCGCCAGTTCTTGTTGCACAAGTTGCAACGCCTGTCTTAAACCTGCAAGGGTTTGTTCAAGATCAGCACGACGCGAGCGATATAATGCAGTTTCTTCTTGTACTAACTTTGGTTCTTTCATCACAATTTCAGGAAAAACCAAAGGTGTACCGTTTACTTCCGCACGCAAACGCGCTGCTGTCGCCTGAGCAGAGATCAGTAAAGATCTTGATTCACCAACATTTGATGCAAAACGGGTTGGATCGAGCTGCGCAAGAATTTCGCCTTTTTGAACGATGTCACCTTCTTGTACATTCAGCTTGGTTAAGATACCGCCTTCTAAAGACTGAATAACCTGCTCTTTAGATGATGGAATGACTTTACCTGTACCAGTAGAAACTTCTTCAAGTTTAAATACCCACGCCCAGATAAAGAAAATAACCAAGCCAATGCCCACAATCCAGATCACTAAACTGGCACGTGGTAAGGGTGGCTCACTATAAGATACATTCATTGAACGGGTGAGTTGTTGTTCTTGTTGTGGTTCGCTCATGAATTACCCCCTTGGCTCACTTGTTTTTGTTGGGCTGTTGATTGATTGAGTACCTGATCTCTTGGACCGTCCATCACGATTTTGCCTTCATTCACGACAATAATACGGTCTACAAGTTCTAATACAGCGCGGCGGTGGGTCGCAACGACCAAAGTACGATGTGCCAGCCAACCTTTTAAATGATCAATCAGTTGTTTCTCTGCCACGTCATCAATGGCTGCTGTCGGTTCGTCTAACAATAAAATGTTCGGTTGACGAATCAATAGACGAGCCAGTAACAGCGCTTGTTTCTGACCACCAGAGAAACCAACACCACCTTCTAAAATCAGGTGATCTAACCCTTCTTTTTTCTCTTGAACAAAAGGTAATGCACCAGTCACTACTAGCGCACGAAGAATCTCTTCATCCGTTGCAAGCGGTGCACCCAAAGTGAGGTTTTCACGAATCGTACCATAGAAAAGATGCGCATTCTGGTTAAGTAAACCCATGTCACGACGTACATCAGACGGATCAATTAATGAAAGATCCAGACCATCTAAATGTACTGCACCTTGAGTTGGAACTTGCATACCAGATAGAAGCTGGAGCAGTGTTGATTTACCTGCACCGTTACGCCCCAATATGGCAATTTTTTCACCAGCACGAATTTTTAAATGACGGATTGCCAAACTTGGTTTTGGGTCTTCTTCGCCATATTGGAACAAGACATTTTTTAATTCGTAGTCGCCATTTAAAACTGCTTTGTGTACCAGATGCGAACGGTCTGCCTGATCGATCGGACGTTGCATAAGTTCATCAAGGCTTTGTTTTGCGACTTTTGCTTGCTGTAAACGTCCTAACACACCTGTAATTTGAGCAATCGGTGCCAACATACGTGAAGATAAAATTGAACAAGCCACTAACGCACCTGTAGTCATTTCACCTTCCATCACGGCAAAACATCCTACCAATACCACAATTGCATAGGTCAAACCTTGAAGCATTTGAGTCCATGCCATTAAAGTACCGACGATTTTACGCTGTCTCATCCCGATATCGGCTGAAACTTCGTTCATGTGGTTCCATTGGTTTTGGAAGCGAGACTCAGCACGTAATAGCTTAATGTCTTCAATACCTTGTACCGCTTCAACAAGAATGGCGTTACGGATTGAAGACTCTCTCATGCCCTCTTGTGCGAGTTGCGCTAGCTTCTTCTGTGCCAGAATACCCGGCAAAAGCATAAGTGGCACAACCAGCAGCATCACCCAAAACAGTTTCCCACCAATAATCGCAAAAATAATCAGGAACAGGAAAAAGAATGGGAAATCGGCAATTGCACTAATGGTGGTTGAAGTCACCAGTTCACGCACACCTTCGAGCTCACGGATCTGGGAAATAAAACTACCTGTAGATTTTGAACGATCTTTATTCTTGATGCGTAGGGCATGGCCAAATACACGGTCAGACACCCGTAAGTCAGCACGTTTACCAATAATATCGGATAAGTACACCCGTGATATACGTAAGGTAAACTCAAAAAGTGCTGCAATCAGTACTCCACCTGCCAACACCCATAAAGTCGGGATAGACTGAGATGGTACAACACGGTCATACACTTGCATTGAGAAAATAATGGTTGCCAGTGCCAACACATTGGCAATCAGTGAGGCAAACATAATATCAACGTAGCGTTTCCAGTCTCTTAGAACAATCGACCAGAACCAGCTTGCTTCGTATGGTTTGATATATTCGTCAATACGCGCATCGGGAATAGAAGTTTCAGGACGCAAGATGTAGACATTCTTAATTGTTGTTTTTAAGACATCTAAGCTTAAATTTTGGGAAAGGCCGTGATCTCCACTAAACTGGATACTGACATTTCCTTGAGTATCGGCCTTATCAATTACACCAACTTGTCCATCATTAAACTCGACCATGACCGGTAAACGCCATGGATTAAGTAAATCTAATGAAAAAGGTACTTTACGTAAATTGAGTCCAACCTGACGTGTCATTAACTGCAAAACATCATCAAGGTTTTGATTTTGGTTCCAGTCAAGTTGTAAACGAATTCTTTCTTCTGAAGGCTCAATTCTATAATGTTTAGCAATCGTTAAGACCGCCTGTAACCAGGGCTGGTAATTTATTTTTGTCATCATGGTTGTACTTCGAACCCCTGAATTGAAATATTATTTAAGTCATAAGCTTGGCGAGAACGTCCTGTTGCTGCAATGTACTGAACAATACTGCTATAAATGTCATAACGTGCAGTTTCGAGTTCTGAATTGGCACTATGAATCGCCTGTTCAGCATTCAGTAAGTCAACCAATGAACGGGTACCGAGTTTGTACTGCTCTTGATAGAGTTCGCGTGTACGAACTGTCGTCGCTTGGCGGTTGGCTAAAACCTGCATTTGACGTTGTTTATTTTCAATTTGTTCACGGCTGGTTCTGATCTGATCGAGCACATCCAGATACACAGAATTCACTTTAGATTTAGCGGCTTCTTCTGCATAACTTGCCATTTTTACTTGGGAAGAAACTGCCCCACCTTGATAAAACTGACTGGTGGCTTCGAGCATGATGGAACTATATAAACCATCGTCTTCATCATTGTTTGGGTTTTTTCCATTAATGGCCTGACTCACCGAGCCTTTCACTGCCAAAGTTGGATAACGTGTTAAACGGGTCTGTTCCTTTTGAGCTTTAGCCACTTCAATGCCCGCTTGTGCAGCGATCATTTTTGGAATCGTATTAAACTCAGGTTCACCATATAAATCAGACACTTTCACCAAATCATCTGAAATAATCCAACCTGTACGTGAAACATCAGCACCCAACAATGTTCTTAAATGTTGTTGGTATTGACGTAATAAAGATTGCTGTGCAATCAAACCGGACTGTGCAGCTTGTAAATAAGACTGAGCTTGGATCGGGTCAGCCTGACTGCTAATACCAGCATTTGCACGTAAATTAGCGATTTCCTGAATTCGCTGAATACCCGCAATTTGCTGCTCGGCAATTTTATTTAATTGGAGATAGCGCTGAATATTGATAATCGACTGAGCCACATCAAGTGCAATATCGTCAATGCTGACCAACACATTCGCCTGTTCGACTTGAAGTTTGGCTTTCTCAACCGATACACCTGATTTGACTTTACCAAAATCATAAAGCATTTGAGTTGCGTTTAAAGTCAATAACTGCCGACCACGTTCACCACTACTCAAGTCCCCTGTGGTAATACCACCTGAAATTTGAGGATAGTAACCCGCCTTCGCAACATCAATACCGGCGTTTTGGCCAGCTAAAGTTGAAATGGCTTGGGAAATATCAGGGTTACGCTGAATCGCGATTTTCACCGCTTCCTGCAGAGTCATTTTCCTTGATGGCAAATTTGAATAAGATGAAGCTGCTCTATCATTGAGTTGAACAGTCGGAAACTCCTGCACTCTAGAGCGATCTAGCCTAAAATTACTCAACTCTTGCATCTTAGCGACTTTAAATTCATCACTACTTTTAGGGGCAAAAAGTTGTGATAAGTTGTCTTTTAATGTGTGATATTGCTCACTTGGTTTAGCGGCATATATCACCATAGGTACATGCAGTGAAGTTAAAAGCATCAACCCTTTCAGGAAAGCTGGCTTTTTACATGTCCTTTTTACTCTTCTCTGGTTATATCCAATCATGCTTGTCTTGTTGATCTTGTTTGTTATCGTTTAAAAGCTTTTACATTCTACATATTTTTTTGCATAAAGAAGCATAAATGCAGGAATAATTCACACATTACTTTTTCATCAACTAAATATTCTAATTTATTGTTTTTAAAAAATAAATATAAAAAAACTAAAAAGAGGCACTGACCTCTTTTTAGCCAAATAGATTAACTTTTTTATTTAAACTGTAAAATCATCACCTAAGTAGACTTTACGTACCTGTTCATTATCTAGAATTTCTTGTGGAGTGCCTTCCGCAATTACCGCGCCTTCGCTCACAATATACGCACGTTCACAGATTGCCAAAGTTTCACGTACGTTATGGTCTGTGATGAGCACACCAATACCACGATCTTTTAAGGTCTGGATAATATCTTTAATATCGCCTACCGAAATTGGATCGACACCGGCAAACGGTTCATCAAGTAACATAAACTTAGGATCAGCAGCCAATGCACGTGCAATTTCAGCACGGCGACGCTCACCACCAGACACACTCATTCCTAATGAATCTTTAATATGACTGATTTTAAAGTCATTCAATAATTCAGTAAGGCGTTGTTGGCGCTGCTGCTTATTTAAGTCTTTGCGTGTTTCTAAAATAGACATAATATTTTCAGCAATTGTGAGCTTTCTAAAAATAGAAGCTTCTTGCGGAAGATATCCGATCCCTTTACGTGCCCGTTCATGCATTGCTAAATCGGACATATCAAGATCATCAAGGTGAATTTCACCTTTGTCCATACGCACTAGCCCAACAACCATATAGAAGCTTGTTGTTTTTCCTGCGCCGTTAGGGCCAAGCAAACCAACAATCTGTCCACTTTGCATACTAAAAGATACGTCTTTGACGACCCAACGTTTACTATAGTTTTTTGCTAAGTGCTTAATACACAAAGTTTGGGGTTGAAGAGCTTGTTGCATTAGTCACGCGCTCCTGGGAAACTTTTTGAAGTTGATGGCGGAATAATAATTTGAACGCGGTTTGATGATGAACCTTGAGCTTCAACATCACCTTTGTTCATACTATATTTCAATGAGTTACCACGGATGCTTGACCCATCTTGATATAGATATGCACCACCAGTCAAAGTAATAATGCCTGTATCTGCATTATAAACAATGGTTTGCCCCTCGCCTCGTGCAACGCCCTTGTCAGCACTAATTTGCTGTTGGAATTTAGATGGTCTACCTTTGGCAGTAATCGTTTGAATTTCACGCTTAGAGTTTAGCGTAGCAACAATTGAGTCGGCTTGAAGCTTCATCGTACCTTGTTCAATCACGACATTACCCGTATAAGTCGTTAAACCCGTTTTCTCATTATAAGTTGCACGGTCTGCCACTAACGAAATTTGTTGATTACGGTCAGACGGTAAAGCAAAAGTCGAAGCAGATGATAAAGCAACGAATGTAATTACCGCAGCTTGTTTTAGGAAAGCTGAAGAACGTTTTAAATTAAGACTTTGGTGCATACTTTCCTCGAATATTAAAAAATTCGTACTGACCATTATTCAAATTAGCTTTTAATCCTTTGCTGACAAACTCGGCTTGCGGAGATTGAACAACCACTTGGTGATCTGTTTCAATTTCTCTGGTTTTTGGATATCCAGTTAACTCATCAGTTTGGAATTCAATCTTCCCTTGTGGCGCCAGTTTAGTTGCGACCACATCACCCGATAAAATAACTTTACGGTTATCATCGTAGCCATTTGCCTGTTTTGCAAAGAATGTCGCATCAACTTTGCCATCTTTATACATCGAGGCATTAAGTTGATCCAACTTTGATGTTTTTTGTTGCATATCCTGTTCAAGCTGACGAACTTCAGCACGAATATACAAATTGCCTTGATCATCAGTTTGAGTCAAATGGACGCCCTGCGCTGAATATGTCATATTCTTCGCAGAACCAATGTCTAGTTTTTTTGCCTTGCCACTATAGTAGTAGTAACCACCACTTATAGCAGCAACCACTACAGCAACAATTGATAAAACTCTGGTATCCATGAGCAGGAATAGCCTACCTTTTTAAGTAATCTTATTATTAATGCGGTACTGCAAGATATTTTTCAAGAAGTTCTTGGTAAATGCCTTTTGCGATCAGCAACATATCACAGACTTCACGCACAGCACCACGCCCACCCATCGACTGCGTAACCAAATGCGCACGGCGACGTACTTCTTCGTGACCATTTGGTACAGTAACACTCATACCTGCAATTGCAAAAGCAGATAAATCAGGCCAATCATCACCCATATACAAGCAATCTGACGGCAAAATATTAAACTGCGCACAAGCTTCACGAAGTGCTGAGCCTTTGTCTTCACGGCCTTGAAAAACGAGGTCTACGCCTAAATCAGACATACGTTTTTCAACAATATTACTTTTTCGGCCTGTAATAATGATGACTTTCATGCCGGCTTGCTGTGCAAGCTTCATTCCTAAACCATCACGGATATCGAATGATTTAATTTCATCGCCACTATTGGTTAAGGTTACGAAGCCATCACTTAAAATACCATCAACATCCAGAACCAATGCCTGTAAATGACGTGCTTGTTCTAACAATGCATAAGATGCCATTGATTAATTTACCCCTGCCTGAATAAGGTCATGCATACTAATTACACCAATCACTTTGTTTTGGTCATCTACCACCACAAACTGACTAATTTTTTTCAGGTTCAGCTGTTGTAGAGCTTCTACCGCACGTGCTTCTTGAGAAATCGTTGATGGTTTTTTTGTCATCACTTCTGAAACAGGCAAATTCACATCAAAACCTTGCTGTTTATCAATTAAACGGCGCAAGTCACCATCGGTGAAAATACCAAGTAAATGTTCTTGTTCATCTACAATTGTCGTCAAGCCTAAACGTTTATTAGAGATTTCATAAAGTACTTGATTCATTGGTGTATCTGGTGAAACTTTTGGCAGTTCATCGCCTGTATGCATTAGATGTTTTACATGTAAAAGTAAGCGTTTACCCAACGCACCTGCAGGATGCGAACGAGCAAAATCATCTGCAGTAAAACCACGCGCTTCAAGTAAAGCGACAGCCAGTGCATCACCCAAAACTAAAGTTGCTGTCGTACTCGACGTAGGCGCTAAACCTAATGGACATGCCTCGTCAGACTCCCCTAAAGTTAACGCGATGTCAGCGTTTTGCGGCATTGGGCCTTTATCATCACGGCTAATGGTAATAAGAGGAACGCCAAGATGTTTGATTAAAGGCATCAACATCATGATTTCATCACTTTTTCCAGAGTTGGAAATCGCAATTAAAACATCACCACGAACCAGCATTCCCAAATCGCCATGCCCAGCTTCGCCCGGATGCATAAAGAAAGATGGTGTACCAGTTGAGGCGAAAGTAGCAGCCATTTTACGGCCAATATGCCCTGACTTACCCATGCCAGTGATCACAACACGACCTTTACACTGTAACAATATTTCACAAGCTCGGTTAAAACTGTCACCAATTTGTGTTGCTAACACGTCTAAGGCTTGTTGCTCAATACGCAATGTTGCTAATGCGCTGCTTTGGAAATCTGTAGGATTGGGCATACGAGTTTGACTCAAAATAATTGATCTGATCTCTTGTGAAGATCGGTGATTTTAATCAAAAGATTTGGGGGCATTCTAACATAACTCAATCATCTACACGTTTTTAAATGTATAAGATTTCACAAGCTTATAAAATTCTTGCATAAACCTTTGTGAAAAATGATGCATCAGTTATGATGTAACACTGTTTTTGTTGAGTGTTTGAAAACCCTTATGCAACCGTTTGTTTTATATAACTCTGAGCAACGAAAAAAAGTTGAATTTGTACCTCGTAAAGAAGGTCACATCGATATGTACGTCTGCGGTATGACCGTTTACGACTACTGTCATATCGGGCATGCTCGAGTTATGGTTGCATTTGACTACATTATTCGTTTCTTACGTAGTCAAGGCTGGAATGTTCGCTACATTCGCAACATTACCGACATTGACGACAAAATCATTAAACGTGCGAATGAGAATGGTGAAACAATTCAACAACTCACCACTCGTTTCATCGATGCAATGAATGAAGATGCAGCGAACCTAGGCTGTTTAGCACCAGATGAAGCACCTAAAGCGACTGAATATATCGACCAGATGCAAAATATGATTGGCAATTTGGTGAATAAAGGCGCTGCTTACCCTGCTTCAAACGGCGATGTTTATTTTGAAGTGACCAAATTTGAAAAATATGGTCGCCTCTCTGGCCGTAAGCTTGATGACATGCAAGCTGGTGCAAGTGAGCGTGTTGATGTAGAAGTTGAAAAGAAACACCCTTTTGACTTTGTACTTTGGAAACATGCAAAAGAAAATGAACCATCTTGGGCATCTCCTTGGGGTAATGGTCGTCCAGGTTGGCACATTGAGTGTTCTGCAATGTCGACTTGCTGCTTAGGCAATCACTTTGACATTCATGGTGGTGGTTCAGATTTAATGTTCCCGCACCATGAAAATGAAATTGCGCAAAGTGAAGCTTCGACTGGTGAGCAATATGTAAACTATTGGATGCATGTTGGCTTCATTAACGTTGATGGTGAAAAGATGTCTAAGTCTTTAGGCAACTTCTTTACGATTCGTGACGTGATGGAGAAATTCCACCCTGAAGTGATCCGCTACTTTATTGTATCTTCACACTATCGTAGTCCTGTGAACTTCTCTGATGTAGCACTTAAAGAAGCAAAAACTTCTTTAACTCGCTTCTATCATTCATTTAAAGCTTATCAACAAGTATACGGTCAAACGACAACTGAAACGCTTGATCAAAGCTTTATTGAACGTTTTAACAATGCAATGTGTGATGACTTCAACACGGCCGAAGCAATGGCTGTATTGTTTGAACTGAATAAAGAGTTAAACCGTGCTGTAAAAGAAGAGCAAGCTGACCAAGCGACTGTGCTTTATTCGACATTACGTCACCTCACTAACATTTTAGGTTTGGTACAACACAATGTAGATGATTTCTTAAAATCAGATATTGGACAAGAAGCGCTTGCTTTGTCTGATGCTGAAATTGAAGATTTCATTCAACAACGTGTTGATGCGAAAAAGGCAAAAGACTTTGCTAAAGCAGACGGTATTCGCCAGTCTTTACTCGACCAAGGTGTGGTACTTGAAGATACACGTCAAGGCACAGTTTGGCGTCGTGCTGATTAAACGTTCAATTAGATCACAAGAGTGTTGACACTTTAATGAAACACTCTATAATGTGCTCACATTGCGGGAATAGCTCAGTTGGTAGAGCATAACCTTGCCAAGGTTGGGGTCGCGAGTTCGAGTCTCGTTTCCCGCTCCAAAATTTAAAAACCACTTAATTCGAAAGGATTAGGTGGTTTTTTTATTGGCTATTGGTTAGTTCTGACGAAGTAAAATGATATTAAAGAAAGGCTTTATATTCTGCTGTCCTCCCTCTTTGTTGGCTAAATTTCATATATCAAACTCAGTATGAGATTGGTCTCATATAATTTATTAGTAGATGAAAAGCATAAGACTGCGACACAATTTCCCCTGACTAAACTAACTTTAAAAGCACCCAAATAGTAATAGATTAAATATTATTTAATAATGGATGTTTTCAGATCTCAAACCAAATGTTAAAGTATGTAAATACTGACTTTCAAATAAGTGTTTTAAAACAGGTAATTTGGTTATCGTTGTATCAGAGGGAAAAATAGAAGCAATTTTTAAGAGATTGAATATAGAAATCACAGTTTGTATTTAGAATGCTTTAGCTCTAAATGGCATGAAAAAAAACGTGGCACATCCTTAGAGGATATAAATTGGTTAGAAAAGTAGTCGTTTTATATAAAGAAATTTGAATGAATCTTTTTTAAATTAAGGTTAATACAATGTCTAATAATCTATTACCGATTTCATCATTAGTTAAATTAAGTGGTTATGGCGATAAAGAATGGGAAATCTTTATTGAAGAATGTGTTGATGAACTTAAAATTAAAAATAATTACTTAAGAGTATTACATTTTGGTGGCGCTGGAGATAAAGGACGAGATATTTGTGCTTATACCCAAAATGAGAGTATTGAATCTACATGGGATCTTTATCAAGCAAAACATTACGGGTCAGTTTCTACAAGTCCATCAAATTTCTTTCCAGAATTAGCAAAATTTTTTGATATGTTAATTTCTAATGAATATAGTATTCCTAATAAATATATACTATGTACATTAAAAATGGGGTCAAAATTAAAAGATTTATTTTTAAATAAGAAAAAGTTCAAAGAAGATTTTCTTAAAATAATTGAAGAAAAAAAAGGAAGATTTAAGCAATATACTATTACGAATGATTTACAAATATTCTTAAATTTTGTTAAAAATTTTAATTTTGATATTTTAGAATTTTTAACGCCTACAGAACTTATTGAAATTCATAAAAGTTCTAGCCATCATTTTAGACGTTTTGGAGAGTTACCATTACGTGATAGCGATCCCAAAGTTCCAAATATAGTAACGCCTTATGAGGCAATATATGTAAATGAATTATTAAGATTATATAATGATTTTAGTGGAGAAAATCTAACTTTAGAAACTTTAACTAGTCGATTTTCAAAGCACTTATATCAACAAAGAAAAGTATTTTTTGTAGCAGAAGGTCTTCATCGATTTAGTAGAGATAAATTGCCAAACGAATTTGAAAACTTACTCAACGAATTACTCGATGCTTTAGGAGTTTTGTTATATGGCTACTATAATAGTAATATGGATAAATTTGAAAAATTAATTAGTTTTGCAAATACATTAAAAATTACAAATAATCCATTATCAAATAGAATGAAACCAGGAGATATTTCAGGTTGTTGTCATCATCTAGTAAATAATGAACATTTCCGGTGGGTAGAAGATGAATAATATTTTTAATAGTCCTTTAGAGTTAGGAACAAGGGCATTATTTATCTTAAATGCTATTAAACCACATGAAGCAAGTATAGAAAAAATAGCTTACTTAGATTATATTTCGATTTATTCTTCTGAATTTAATGGTCCAAATAATCTACATCCAGATGTCCCAATGCATCATTTAGAATTCATTTTTAGGATTGAAAATCTAAAAAATGGTCTAAATCAAATGATTAAAAAACAAATTATTAATGCAAACTTTACAACCCAAGGTATCAAATATAGTTTAGGTGAATACTCTTATCCATTCATGTCTTTTTTAGATACAGATTACCACATAAAATTAGGTGAGAGATCTCTATGGGTTCGAGATAATTTTTATCATTTATCAGATAATGAATTAGATAAATATTTTGGTATTAATGGAAAATTGTGGAAACTAAAAAATGAATATTAAATTGATAAAACTTTCTGTTCAGGGACAAAATAAAGAGTCTAAAGAAATAAATTTTAATGAAAAAAATACTTTGATTCAGGGATCTTCTGATACTGGAAAATCTTATATACTTAGTGCAATATATTATTGTCTAGGTGGCACTGACATACCTAAAAATGTCGGCTACTCGGCAGGTTATACTACATTTATTTTAACTTTAAGATTAAATAATGAAATTTATACTATAGTAAGAGACTACGCTTTTAGCATTACTAATATTTATTCTGGTGAGCATTACGTTATTGATCCTCCTTTTGAAAATTTAATTAGTAAAAAAATAAATGAATTCTTTATTAATACCTTGAATTTAAATAATTTTAAAATAGTCACAAAATCTGGAAAATTAGGAAATATAACACTTTCCAACCTAAAATATTTTTCTTTCTTTGATGAAGATAAAACACTTTCTAGCGATTTTTTTCTTCCCAAAAAAGAGAATAACAAACTTTTGGAAAGACAATCACTTTTTTCTTTTTTATTAACTGGACAAGATGATAAAAATTTAGACTTATCAACACCAAAAGATGAAAAACTACGTATTGATGGTAAAATTAGCGTTTATAATGCTGAACTAGAAATGTTAAATGATTGGTATTCAATTAACAATATTGATAAATCCTTAACTATAGATGATATTTCTGAAAAAATTTCATTTTTAGATACTGAACTTGAAGCCAAACTAGACATTAAAATTGTAAATCAGAATATTATAAATAAGCTAAATTCAGAGCTAAAGTCATTAAGAATTGAACTAAATAAAAATCAAAATACTATTGATAAAATTAATGATAATATTGCTAATTTTGAACTTCTAGATGAAAAATATAATAGTGACAAAGAAAGGTTAATATCAATTTTAAATACACATCTTATTTTTGAACAATTTGCTGACCATACCTGCCCTTTATGTGACTCAATAATGCAGGTTGATACAGCAGAGGAAAGAGAAAAGTTCGTTAAAGGTATTGAATTTGAAATTAGCAAAATTAGTACTTTACAGAGTGAACTTAAAACACTTATTCCAGAATTAAAAAATGAACTTTCTTTTTATAACGAACATAATCAACAGCTGAATAATAAAATTGAAAACAATATAAAATCTCAATTTGAAGTTAAAGAAAGGTCAGATCTTAATGATTTTATAAATTTAACTCAAAAGAAAAATTTATTAGAAAGTTCGATTAACTTTTCTAATAGAATAAGCGCAATTAATAAGTTGATTGATGAAAACATATCAGTCAAAAACAAAAATATTAAAGTTGTAAGAAATCTTTCCACCCCTTTCGATTCTATTTCTAAGAGATGTAAATCCTTATTATTAGGCTGGGGTATATCTAATATAAATAATTTATATATTTCTGACCAAGAAATGGATTTAATTATTAACCAACGTCAACGTATCTCTTTCGGTAAAGGGAAGAGAGCACTTTTCTTAACAGCATTTGCTATTTCAATAATGGAATATTCTTTAGATAAAGATATAGGGCATTTAGGCTTCTTAATTATTGATTCTCCACTTGTAACTCATAAAGATCCTAAATATGGACTTAAAACTATAAATGATGAAGAACACCGTAAATTAGAACTTGATAACTATACAGAAATAACTGTTGCTCAGAAATTCTATCATTGGCTTGTAAAATATAAAGGAAAAGGGCAAGTTATTATTATTGAAAATGATGCACCAGAAGAAAAATATAAAACTATGATTAATTTTATAGAATTTACTGGAAACGATATGATCGGTAGAGCGGGCTTTTTCTAAAATTACAAGGTATTGTTTTTAT
This sequence comes from Acinetobacter sp. 742879, assembly GCF_000588535.1. Lineage (NCBI taxonomy): Bacteria > Pseudomonadati > Pseudomonadota > Gammaproteobacteria > Moraxellales > Moraxellaceae > Acinetobacter > Acinetobacter sp. 742879. The sequence goes on from NZ_JFYC01000022.1 coordinate 36,685, forward strand.
TAGTATTTTACACATAATGTAGTATTTATCTTATAAACAACAAAAAGCCCTATGAAATTCTTAGGGCTTTGTTTAACAGGAAGATAAATAAGAAATAAAAACTATTACTAGTTAACTATTTCCCACCAACACCCTCAAATATTTTTAGCTAATTCTTTTGCCAAACATTGTTCATGCCACGTGGTTTGAAAATTTTCGACAGCTTTTGACTTAATAAGAGGGTCTTCAAATAACTTTGAAGAATATGCAGATTTGATAAGCTCTTGATAAAGTTGTTTGGCTTGTTGCTCTTCAAGATGATTGGCGATGTCATGTAACTCTTTAGCTGGCACTTCATGTTGTCTAGCATCCATTACGCCACTCGCTGCTTTTTTCACAGTTTCACAGTAATGAAGTTCCATTGCTTCTGATGCTGCATAACATTGAATTGAAACTGCGCTTATAAAGAGGAATATAAATCTCATAATCTCACCTTAATTTGACGCGCAAGGTTATCAACTAATCTCTGCAAATTTAAGTTAAAAAAGGTTATTTTTGTTTTCTCTTCTTTTATTTCACCTTTTGCACTTCAGTATTAGAAGCTCTCAGCACTGTTCCATCTGCCGCGACTGGTGCCATAAATGGAATTTGTTGTCCTGTAGTTTTATCAATTAACAAAGAATGTCGCTCTCCACTTTCAAATAGGTTCTGCTCTCCCCATTGTCGTAGAGCCACAATCACTGGGAACAAACTCTCCCCTTTAGCGGTCAATACATATTCTTGATAAGCCGTGCCATCTGAAGCATCTTGCATTTCAAGAACACCAGCATCCACTAGTTTTTTTAGTCGGTCAGAAAGAATATTTCGCGCAACACCTAAGCTGCGCTGGAAATCTCCAAAACGGCGCATTCCATCAAAAGCATCACGCACAATGAGCAATGACCAGCGATCTCCGATTAGATTGACGCAACGTGCAACAGGACAAGGTTCATCTTTTAACAATGTAGAGTTCGTCATTGAGTTTCCTTACCAATCATCAGTAACAAGTTATCTAGTTGCATTTTAAAACTAGTCGATCTAACATTCAACTAGTTGCATTTTAAAACTAGATTAAGTGAGTTTAGAGTTATGAAAGCTTCTCTTGCATCTTCAACTTCACACGCCAAAAGTGATAAACCGCTTTCAAGCATGCCTCGTGGTGTAATTTTGCTGTTTGCTATTGCAAGTGGTGCAAGCGTAGCAAATGTCTACTACGCACAGCCTTTGCTCGACATATTGGCAAGAGACTTTAATGTTAGTCATGCTGCCATTGGTGGGGTGGTTACAGCCACTCAAATCGGTTGTGCCCTAGCTTTAATATTTTTAGTGCCGTTAGGTGATTTGGTAAATCGGCGTTGGTTAATGGCTCTACAGTTACTTGCCTTAATATCTGCATTGCTCGTGGTTGGCTTTGCTCATTCTACGATTATTCTTTTGGCAGGAATGCTTGCGGTAGGTTTACTCGGCACAGCCACGACTCAAGGGCTTATTGCCTATGCTGCGAGTGCTGCTCTCCCACATGAGCAAGGCCATGTGGTCGGTACTGCACAAAGTGGTGTGTTCATTGGTTTACTGCTTGCCCGTGTATTTTCAGGGGGAATAAGTGATGTGGCTGGTTGGCGCGGCGTGTACTTTTGCGCAGCCATCATCATGCTCATGATTGCATTGCCGCTTTGGAAACGTCTCCCTCATTTAAATATTCAACCTAGTGCCATGCGCTACCCGCAGCTTCTGGCTTCTATGCTAAAACTACTACGCCAAGAAAAAGTGCTCCAAGTGCGCGGTGTGTTAGCTTTACTCATGTTCGCCGCATTTAATATTTTTTGGAGCGCATTGGTACTGCCGTTAAGTGCCCCGCCTTATAGCTTCTCGCATACTGTAATTGGGTCTTTTGGACTCGTCGGAGTTGTAGGTGCTCTGGCTGCTGCACGTGCAGGTTACTGGGCCGACCGTGGATATGCTCAGCGCACAAGCTTGGCAGCACTGTTAATGTTACTGCTCGCATGGGGCACACTTTCACTCATGGCCTACTCACTCTGGGCAGTCGTGATTGGAATCGTATTACTAGACTTAGGCGGGCAAGCTTTACATGTGACCAACCAGAGTATGATTTTTCGTACTCGTCCAGAAGCGCATAGCCGTCTTGTTGGTCTGTACATGCTCTTTTATGCAGTAGGTAGCGGATTGGGTGCAATCAGCACAACAGAGACTTATGCTTATGCAGGGTGGCTTGGCGTGTGTGCCCTCGGTGCAGGTGTAAGTTTCTTGGCCCTATTATTTTGGAGGATGACACGCCATATCGTGCCTCAAATCACTCATGAAAAAGATAACAATATACAAATAAATAAAATATAATAATTCAAAGTTTTATAAGCCTATGAATAAGAAAGTTTAGTCTTTAAATCTTAAGTTCGAGCGGTAATAGAATGAAATCTTCTTTAACAATCTAAAGATTGATATACAACTTTAGACAATTACTATCAAATATATGCAAATCCCTATAGGAACAAAATTGGGTATTAATAATAAATTGCTTTACACGGTTGTATTTGCCCTTGTTGCAGGATGCCACCAGCAAGAAGCAAACGACAGTACAAATGCTGTGAAACTCCCAGCCTATCAGTACGATGGTTTCTCTGGTTCAGCACGCTTAAAAGGAAATTTGGAGTTAAAGCAAGGATGTCTTTATGTGAAAGATATACTCATTGTCTTTCCAGAACATAGCGCTCAGTGGGATGCTGAAAAAAACACTTTAAGTTACAAAGGTCAGCAGATCGGCTTAGGGGGCATATTAGATATTGCTGGAGGTATTGGTAATTTTGAGCAAGACAATCTACGCATTAAACATTTGAGTCCCATGTGTGATCATCAGAATATTTGGTTTGCTGGATAATCTTTTGTGAAGAGTATGAGTAAAAAAGCCCCCCTATGGGAGCCTTTTCAAAATACTTTAAATGCCGTGATTTATGGCTTTAAACTTCACTCGGATTAATCTCTGACGTTAATCTTTGCAAATCATGACCCGATGGTGCTTGGTAAACACGTAAACCAAATTCAGGAAGAATCGCAATTAAATGATCGAAAATATCAGACTGAATGGCCTCATAGGAAACCCATGCAATCGTGTTGGTAAATGCATAAATCTCTAACGGCAAACCTTGGCTGGTCGGTTGTAACTGACGAACAATAATAGTTTGATTTTGAGCAATGCCCTTGTGCTGACGCAAGTAAAATTCAACATAGGCCCTAAATGTACCAATATTGGTTAGACGGCGCTTGTTGTAACGAGATTGATTGCTTAAATGCTTATTGAATTCTTCAATTTCAGAGTTCTTTGCATTTAAGTATTGATCTAACAATAAAAAGTCTTTGAGCTTTTGTTGCTCTTCATCACTCATGAAATGAACGCTACTTTGATCTATAAAAAGTGAACGCTTCATTCGACGGCAACCCGAGTTGCTCATACCGCGCCAGTTTTTAAATGTATCGGTCACGAGCTTATTGGTTGGAATGGTGGTATAGGTTTTATCAAAGTTTTGAACAGTCACGGTATGCAGTGAAATATCAATTACATCACCATCTGCATTGAGTGATGGCATTTCAATCCAGTCCCCAATACGCACCATGTCATAAGAGGCAATTTGTACACTCGCCACCAAAGACAAAATAGTGTTTTGGAAAACCAGCATTAATACCGCTGCCATTGCACCAAAACCTGCAAGTAAAGTGAACACATCCTTTTTAAGGAAGGTTCCCAAAATCATGAGGCCACAGACAACAAATAAAATGAGTTTAACCAGTTGTAAGTAACCTTTAATCGGTTTGTTTCTAGATTTTGGATTACGCTGATAAATAAGATTAAAAATATTTAACAGCTCGCTGACCGTAAGCGCGAGTGTAAGAAAAATGAATGCTTGCGCCGCCATCTCTACAAAAGCAATGAACTTTGGAGATAGATGAGGAACCGTTGCAATACCATTCATAATCACAACAGCAGGAACAATATTTGCAAATTTCTTTATAACGCTATGCTGAGCAAAAATAGACTGATTTGGTGATTTGAGTTTTGTGACTAAATGTCGAACGCCCCGAACAATAATGCGTTTGGCAATAAAATTTGCAATAGCTGCAAATAAAATCAAAATCGTGAGTGAAACCAACATTTCTAGCCAAGGATATTGACTTAACTCACCCCGAATATCACGGAAAAAATTTAAAAAATCCAAACCTATACACCTTTAAAATTTCTTTTGTAGAATTTTAGGGGTTAAGAACGTTTCTCATAAGGTTTGTTTACATATGTAGTCATAAATACAACAACTAAGTTATATACCCTGCCCAAATTTAATTATGATCCGTTAATTTTTAAGCTTCATCTGCTTATGTTTCAGACCAATTATATAAACTAGATCGGGCTTATCAGTTCATTTAGAATAATCCGTTAAACGAATAACTCTGGTTTGAGTGAGTGAAATTTTCTGATTTTTTAACTTTTATTGGAACAGTCTGGTTTAGCTTATTGTTTATCTATATTGCTTGGACATTTTTTCTTAAAAGTCAGGTTCAAAGATTTTTGATTTATAAACGAGGAAAGATGACTTCTGCCGAGGTCGTATATTTTCAAGACTCATTAGCTAAGGTGCAATATCGCCCTTTATGTTATATCAAATTGAAATTTCAAACTGAGCAAGGCCAAGTCATTACTGAAAATCTAAAGGTGCTTATTGCTAAACAAGATCAACATAAATATAAAGTGGGTAGTATTATCAAAATTAAATATGACCCTAAAAATTTAAAGAATATTTCGATATTGGGCGAGGTCATGCTTTAAATCATTAGAGATTATTTAAAAAGTACGATAAACCTTGAGGTGCGCGTCCATTTAAACGACTACTTGTAGTTACTCGAACCAGATTACTCCAAGTAATATTACAACAATGCTTGATCAATTTTTTGATTAAAGACACGTCTTCATGACATGAAATAGGCTCAAAGCCACCGACCAAAAGATAGACCTCTGCACTAAAACTTAAATTTGCCCCGTGAATATGCTCGTGGTCCATCTGATCTTTATAGTGCGCTAAATATTTTTGCTGTTTCGTTATAGAGAGATGACTAAAATCGTCTAGCGTTACAGTACCGCAAATTGCATCTGTTGGTTGGTGCTGGATTTGATAGCGCAGCCAATCAGGACTCACCACGGTGTCTGCATCGGTACATGCAATCCAAGTTACACCACGCCCGATTAAATGACGGATTCCTAAATCCCTCGCCTTGCCGACACATGCATAGTTGCATTCAATCCAGTTAATGGGATGGCTTTGGACAATCAACCGCGACTGGTCTGTACAGCTATCGAGTACAACAAGCACTTCTACCTCATAACCACTAATGTTATCTATGGCGACCTGAATAGATTGCAGACAGGCCGATAGATAATACTCTTCGTTATGCGCTGGAATGACGATACCTATTTTCATCTTAGTTTTTCCTGCTGTGCTAAAGAGGAAGTGTTCGCCGTCCACAAATCAATCATAAAATCTGGATCGTTTAAACTGAGGTAGTGATGAAATGGAAAATGTTGCTGAAAAGCTTGATGGACTTGCTCTGCATTTAATTCAAAATCTTGAATTTCATGGCGCCAGTGACAACACAGAACCTCACCATCATCATTTAAACTATGCTTTAACTTTTCAATAAACTGATGCAATTCATCTGCCGATAAGTAATAAGCCATCTCACTAATTAAAATCAGGTCAAACTTTTGAATTGAGTAGTCTTCGGGTATTTTCCTGTTCTCAACCACAACATGCTCAAATTCTTTTAAACGCTCGGACGCCAATTGAACAGCACGCTCAGAGACATCTATACACACCAACTCCTCAGCTCTTTGCGCCAAATGAAAACTTAAATGTCCATTTGAACAGCCGACTTCTAGCACCTTTGGGTAGCGGGGTTTTGTCAGCAGCGAGAGACAAATTTGTCTTTTACGAGCTTCATACCAATGAAAGTCGTAGCCCCATGGATCACTGTTATGACGATATAAATCTTCAAAGTACACGCGAGAATGAATCACTCAAATAAACCTCATAAGGCATTAAAAGACGATTAATCGCACTTGGAGATAGCACTGCGGCATTCCCCGTGCTTTCATCTGCTTCTAGTTGGGTTTTAAACTGCAAAATTGCTTGATGTTTTTTAGTTAGCTGTTCTTGTGTTAAGGAAAATGCTTTTGCTTGATGCCAATCAATGCGTGGGTCTAAAGGCTCTGCCCAATGCCAAGCCCAGATTAATACGTGTAAACATAGTAGTTGCTTAGCAGTTGCATACGCTTGTACGGTTTTACCCACTGCTTCATGATCTGGGTGACCATCAAATTCATAGCTACAAATCAGAATATCGTCGGCTTGAATTAACTTGTCTAAACTCTGCCGCAGTTGATCGGTTTGCAAATGGATCTGGCCATCTAACAAATTAAGCTCTATATGCTCGGTTGACTCTGCTACACCTAGACAATTTAAGGCTGCCAAGCTTTCTTGCGGACGAAGAATATTGAGCTGATCTGGAGGATATTTTGTAGAGTTAGGATGACTTTGGGTGCCGTTACTTACCGCTAACACCAAAATCTTGCAGTTCAGTGCAATGAGCTGCTGCATTAATCCGCCACAGCCAAGTACTTCATCATCAGGATGTGGAGCGACAATCACCACTCTTTTTGAGCGAAATAGCTCAAGATCTAAAGCTGCTAACGGTTGTTCTTTAAATGCCTTTAACCATTGTTCTTTGGCTGTCCCCTCACCAAAAATAACGCGGTCTTCAACCAAAGGATGTTTTAAAGTTCCCATAGGCTTTGCTCCGACACACAGAGTTCTGCAATTTGTTCATAGTCAAAAGCAGCATGACTTTGCCTTATAAACACAGGCAGATCAGCCATGAGCTGAGCAAATGTCGCATCTTCACAAAAAGGACGAGCACCCAAAGCTTTCCCTACTCGCTCAATAACGCTGAGGCAGCATTGTTCTGTTTGAGCACGTAATATGCGTATTTCCCGCTCATGACTTAGCATTGCTTTCTGGTCTATGAGCTCGGCCACATATTGAAAATATTGCTTGGTGATTTCTAGCTGCTGAGCGACCTCACCTAAATATAATTTTTTATAAGGATTCGGATTTGCCTGACAGCTTTCTTGCAAAAAGTTAGCTAGACGCACGGCGGCACCATACCAACAGGCCGCAACACCTGCTGCGCCATGCCAAAAACCTGGGCGTTTTAAATAACTATTTGGCTGACCAATCAATTTAATAGGGGTATTTTTAAAAGTTACTTGTGCAGTCTGTGTCGCATGCATGCCTACAGCGTGCCAGTGGCTTAAATCGGTTGTAATGGATGGATGACTTAAGCCAACAATACAAAGCTGCGCCTGCCCTTGCTGATCTTTATAACTTATTAAAGCTTTTTCAATGAATTCAGCACCAGAGCACCAAGGTTTTATGCCATTACAAAGATTGTCTTTTATTTGCAATGGTGCTGGTCCACCGTCTGCTGCCCAAACTGCCCAAGTCTGGTCATCTATTTCTTGTTGATAACCCAATTCATTTAAAATGCTTAAAGCATCACAATGAGACTCAAAAAGCTTGGCTAGACTTAAGTCGACTCCAGCAATCTGCGCAAAAAGTTGCCAACGTTGATAGGTTTGACCCGAAGCTGGATGAGGCAAATTTTGAGTGAAATTTACAAGTTGAAAAAGTAAATTTATACGAAGCTTACTTTTATCTTCAGCTAGGGCAGCTTCAAATTCACTCAAACTGCTCAGTATCGTCATGTTTATAGGTATTTTAATATTCATTGCAAATAATTATTTATAAGACTTAACCCAACCATAACTAAAGATTTCTGTTTAGATAAACATATAAATTGTAATAAAAAGAAAAATATTATTAGTTTTATATCTAATTATTTCATTGTTACTCAAATATCACGATTAAGTGAACTTATAATCCGATCATGTAAGGTTTATTAAAAACTCAACATTTAATCGATTATTTAAAGTAGTTTAGTTCTTACCGTTTTTCTATTTCCAAAGAAGAGGTCTAAAATGAACACTTTAAATATTAATGATATTAAAAAACACGCAGATGTTATTGCTTCTTGTGGCACCAAAGTAGGAACTGTCGACCATCTTGATGGCGAGAACCAACTCAAACTCACCCGAGATGAAAGTGGCCAACATCACCTCATTCCTACTGGATGGATTGGGGAGGTAAAAGAAGACCAAGTTATTCTGAATAAAAACTCAGAAGAAGTTAAAGATCAGTGGCAAGCGATCTAAACTTCTAAGCTAGCTAGTTTTAGCTAGATTAAAATAAAATAAATTTATAATTAAAAATTTAAATTATAAAAACCAAAGCTCCTTTTTATTAAGGAGCTTTTTTTATTCTCCTCATATTTAAAATAAAAAAGCTTACCCTCGTGTTGTGTTAAATATACCCAATCTTTAACAGAGCTGCTTTTATCTCTATAAACCTTTTTGAGGCTCATTTTGTCCCTTAAGCACATGGTGATCGATTTTACTTAATGCTAAAAATTGTCCATTCGCATTAAATGAATAATTATGAATAGGGTGACGTATATGATCACAGGGAATCATCAGCTTAAAGCAAGAAAAGTCCATTTCGATTTTACCGAATCATCGGTCTGTTGGATGCCGAATGATCCGCTATGCTCACATGTCGCCAATGGCATCAACATGCTCTTGCCGGCTGGTGAGTTTTGGTTTTGCCGTGTATTTAATAAAACCCTGCCCTTAATTACCGATGAAGCACTAAAACAAGAAGTGATTGGATTTGTCCGCCAAGAAGCTGCTCATGCACGTGCGCATGAAAAAGCACAAGACTTCTTACGTGAAAATGGTTACGACATTCAAGAAACACTCAACCGTGCCCATTTTGTTTTTAATATTTTGTTGGGTGACAAACCTCTAGGCATACCATTTTTAAAAGGCGAAAAGCTTGATGAATATTGGTTACTTTTCCGAGTAGGCGTGATTGCTGCAATCGAGCACTTTACGGGAACCATTGGTCAATGGACACTCGACAGTAAGACGTGGGACCAAGCCGACCCTGCCATGGCAGATTTATTCCGTTGGCATTTGGCTGAAGAAGTTGAACATCGATGTGTTGCTTACGATTTATTTGAGCATCTCTTAACAAACAAATTTGGTTTTTATGTGTCGCGCCAAGTGATTATGGCGGCGGTTTTCCCACTGTTTATTTACTTCCTTGCTGACTTTGCCCGTAGTTTAGGTAAGCAAGATTTAGAGCATGAAGATATTCAAAAATTGATGCGCCGTGGCTACTTCAAAATTATTCGTGAATTTGAAAAAACCGCAACTCGCTCAGACAACTTACCGACCATTAAATTTTTGTGGAAAGCGACGTTAAGATGGGTTTCTCCAAAATTTAACCCAATTCATGAGGGAGACACCGAGCAAGCTTTAGCTTATATGGCTCGCTCGCCTGCGGTTCAATATTTTGAAGGTATGGCACAGGCTGCAAAACCTGTGTAATCAAGCTAAGCGCTTATTTCAATACAAAGTAAAGCCTCTTTTTGAGAGGCTTTCTTTCGTTTAAGTGTTATCTAAACCGACACAGATTAAAAAGAAACAATCGAACTAGCGCGCTTTCATCAATGCTGTTTTTTTCAAAAAGTCGGAACATCGCCCCGTCAATCATACATAAAAACATGTAAGCGTCTTCGACTGAGGCGGTAGTTTTAACGGTTAAAAGTAGTTTATAAATTTCATTGATGAGCCAAGTTCGGTACTCAATCGTAACGCCATAGGCCTTGGGATAGACTCTTTTAATTTCAAACAATGCCTTAAAGGGTAAATGATATGGCCCTTCTAAACTCGCATGTAAAAAGTAAATTTGCTTAAGTTTATCCAGCACCATGAGTTCATTGTAAGAATAGAGAATGGAAAACACTTTGTCTTTTAGCGTGTCTTTTTGGAAACTAATACACCTCTCGATTAGCCGTTCTTTTGAGTGAAAGGCATTATAAAAAGTGGCTTTGGAAACTTTGGCTTCACTAATAATTCGGTCGACACCAACTTTATGAAACCCATATTGATTAAATAAGTCTTTTGCTACGTGAAGCACTTTTAATGCTTTAAAGGAAGATTGTAAATTTGGCATAGATATACCGCTTAAAATAATTTTTTGTTGTATGTAAATGAGATAGAAATGCCGTCACTCTTAAAATGAGTGCTAAAAACAGGCATGCAAAAGCCGCACAAAATGGCGTGCTGACCTATCTCAAGTTTTATAGTTGCTGTGTTTTAGATTCTTAAGGTGTAGAAAACCTAGAGTCGATTGAACCGCTTTATAGATTGCTCGAGTGGTATGAATAGAGAGACTTTGGCAAAAGCCAATAAAGAAGAAATAGTACGCATAGCGGACTCCTTTGGGTATAAAGAAGCTTCACCACATTACTGTCAAATAATGGTGGCGAAACGAGAGAAGGTTGACAGACTGATACCCAAAAGATCAGCACACCCGAAGGTGTCCCCCTCCCGTTCTGAACTGCACCCCATAAGTTAGACTTTTAAAACTTATGAGGTGTGCTCTATGCCAATTCCGAAGCATTCAAAAGAGTTAAAATTAAAAGTCATTCAAGCTTATTTAGAGGGAAGTAAAGGATATAAAATCCTTTCACAAGAATTTAATGTAGATCTCCAAACCATCCGCTTATGGATTGAAAACTATAAGGCACAAGGTGAAGATGGCCTGAATGTTAAAACTAAAAAAACCTACTACTCTTCCGAATTTAAAATCAAGGCTGTACAAATGCTTCTTGATAAGATACCGGTAAGAGAAGTTAGAAGACGGTTAAATCTGAGCGGGACGTCAATTTTAAGAAGGTGGCTAGCTCAGTATCATAAAGAAGGGATTGCTGGGTTTAATACCACGAGGATTTATACCAATATGCTTAAACAAGATAAAACTAAAATAACCAAGTCTGTAAAAGATGACAAAGATAAATCTCAGCAGGAGCTCATTGATGAAGTGACCGCTTTACGAGCAGAGGTTGCCTTTTTAAAAAAGCTAAAAGCCTTAAAACTGAAGCAACGTACCTAAATTCAATTTCTACTGCAGACAGTGTTCAAGTTATTTCAGAATTAAGGCAAATTTATCCATTAAAGCTCTTACTCAGTATTGCCAAGATCGCTCGTAGTACTTATTTCTATCACATGAAAGCTGTACGCTCTAAGGATAAATATACTGAGTTAAAACAGCAGATCAAGTCCATATATCACAAGCATAAGGGATGCTATGGCTATCGTAGAATTACTCTTGCTCTGAAAAGTACAGGAATAATAATCAACCATAAATGTGTATATCGTCTTATGAAAACTATGGGACTTAAATCACGTATCAGAGCACTAAAATATCGCTCATATAAAAGTGGTTGTGTCGGGATGGTGGCCGATAACATTATGCAACGGCAATTTAAAGCGAACCGTCCCAACCAGAAATGGGCAACTGATGTGACGGAATTTAATGTTAACGGTGAAAAACTTTATCTATCACCAATTATAGATTTATTTAATGGGGAAATTATTACCTTCCGGATCCAACGTAAACTCAATTATGAGTTAGTGAAAGATATGCTCATTCATGCTTTAGCTAAACTTAAGCGACATGAGAAACCAATTCTCCATTCAGATCAAGGATGGCAATATCAAATGGCTCATTATCAACAGCAATTAAAGCAACATGGTTTAATTCAAAGTATGTCTCGTAAAGGAAATTGCTTAGATAATGCTGTAATAGAAAGCTTCTTTGGAATATTAAAATCGGAGTGCTTTCATGGTGAAAAATTTCAATCAACTGATGAGTTAGAGAAAACTATACGAGAGTACATTCATTATTATAATCATGAGAGAATCAAGGTGAAGCTACAAGGTTTATCCCCTGTACAATATAGAAACCAGTTTTTAAAAACTGCTTAACTAACTGTCCAACTTTATGGGGTCAGATCATTCC
>NZ_JFYC01000023.1:0-45580 GCF_000588535.1 Acinetobacter sp. 742879
ATGATTGACAAAAGTAAGTCCTCACTAAGCGAGGTTCTATCGCAGATTAAAGATGGTGCAACCATTCTGATTGGTGGTTTCGGTACCGCAGGACAACCCGCTGAACTCATTGATGGTCTTATTGAACTCGGTGTTAAAGATTTAACTATTGTTAGTAATAACGCCGGTAATGGCGATTATGGTCTGGCGAAACTGCTTAAAGCCGGTTCGGTTAAAAAAGTCATCTGTTCTTTCCCGCGTCAGTCAGACTCTTATGTGTTTGATGAACTGTACCGTGCTGGAAAGGTCGAGCTTGAAGTCGTACCACAAGGTAATCTGGCGTGTCGTATTCAGGCAGCAGGTATGGGCCTAGGCGCTGTATTTACCCCAACAGGCTTTGGAACACTTTTAGCCGAAGGCAAAGAAACCCGCGAAATTGATGGTAAAGACTATGTGCTTGAGTATCCGATTAAAGCTGACTTTGCCCTGATTAAAGCTTACAAGGGCGACCGCTGGGGCAATCTGGTTTACCGTAAATCTGCACGTAACTTTGGCCCAATCATGGCCATGGCTGCTGATGTCACCATTGCTCAGGTTTCTGAAGTGGTTGAACTCGGTGGATTAGACCCGGAACACATCATCACCCCAGGTATTTTTGTACAGCACGTTGTACAAGTAGCGCCAGCACAGTAAGCAATAAGGAGAAATAACATGAGCTACCAGAAACTCAGCCGTGACCAGATTGCAAAACGTGTGGCGCAAGATATTCCAGATGGCGCCTATGTGAACCTAGGCATTGGTTTACCAACCAAGATTGCCAGCTACTTACCTAACGATAAAGATATTTTTCTTCATTCTGAAAATGGCCTGTTGGCTTTTGGCCCGCCACCGGCGGCAGGTGAAGAAGACCCAGAACTGATTAATGCGGGTAAAGAGTTTGTGACCATGCTTGAAGGTGGTAGCTTTTTCCACCATGGCGACTCGTTTGCGATGATGCGTGGTGGTCACCTTGATATTGCGGTACTTGGTGCATTTCAGGTTGCTGCGAATGGCGACTTGGCGAACTGGCACACGGGTGCACCCGATGCGATTCCTGCTGTAGGTGGTGCGATGGATTTAGCGGTTGGTGCCAAGAAAGTATTTATCACCACAGATCATGTGACCAAGCAAGGTGAGCCGAAGATTGTGGCTGAGCTGAGCTATCCAGTAACAGGTAAAAAATGCGTTGACCGTATTTACACCGACCTATGTGTGATTGACGTGACTAAAGATGGTTTAAAGGTGATCGAGAAAGTTGAGGGTCTTAGCTTTGATGAGCTACAGGCTTTAACTGGTGCAACTCTGATTGATGCGACTCAAGATTAAAATTTAAACAGCAGTAACTATCGTGAGAGGCAACATGGATGTCGCCCGTTGGACAGGGAGGCAAGGAAGCCTCCTCTGTTCAACAAAGGTTTTTGTTACTTTTGTCCTTTCAAAAGTAAGGTATCACTTAAGCAAAAGACCTAGGGATATCACAGTAAATTACAGCCGTGATGTTATCCATTGATATGAAAATTTATAAATCATCACAACGGAGTCTTATCTGTTTAAACCAGATGCCACCAGCTAATTCATGTCACTTTTTTAAAAAAGTAACCAAAAACCTTTGTTACTCAGACACAACATCCCTGTTGTGCTGAGCAACTAGGCGACATCCATGTCGCTACCGCGAAATACTTACGGAGAATGGCTAAAAAGGCCTAAAGTAAAGGACAAAAGTTAGAATGAAAAACGCTTATATCATCGATGCCATCCGTACCCCATTTGGCCGTTATGCCGGTGGCCTTGCACCTGTCCGTGCCGATGACCTTGGCGCTGTGCCGATTAAAGCCCTCATGCAGCGTAACCCAAGTGTAGATTGGGCACAGGTCGATGATGTGATCTACGGCTGTGCCAACCAAGCCGGTGAAGATAACCGTAATGTCGGTCGTATGTCAGCACTTCTTGCAGGTTTACCATATCAGGTGCCAGCAACCACCATTAACCGTTTGTGTGGTTCATCACTCGATGCCATTGCCATTGCTGCCCGCGCCATTAAAGCAGGTGAAGCGAATTTGGTGATTGCAGGTGGTGTGGAAAGTATGAGCCGTGCACCTTATGTGATGAGTAAGTCAGACAGTGCCTTTGGCCGTAGCCAGAAGATTGAAGACACTACCATGGGTTGGCGCTTCATTAACCCAAAACTTAAAGAATTGTATGGTGTAGACACCATGCCCCAGACTGCCGAAAACGTGGCTGAACAGTTTAATGTGAATCGTGCAGATCAGGACCAGTTTGCCTTGGTGAGCCAACAACGCCCCGCAAGCGCGCAAGCCAAAGGCTTTTTTTCTAAAGAAATCGTGGCAGTTGAAATCCCTCAGCGTAAGGGGGATGCTGTTGTGATTGATACTGATGAACATCCACGTGCATCGACCACACTTGAAGGTTTAAGCAAACTTAAACCTGTGGTTAAAGCAGATGGCACAGTAACAGCAGGCAATGCTTCAGGTATTAATGATGGTGCAGCAGCTCTACTGATTGCATCTGACGAAGCGGTTCAGGCTTATAACCTAAAACCGCGTGCCAAGATTATTGCTTCAACAGCAGTGGGTGTAGAACCACGCATTATGGGTTTTGCTCCGGCACCAGCGATTAAAAAATTACTTAAACAAGCTAATCTGACTTTAGATCAGATGGATGTGATTGAGCTCAATGAAGCCTTTGCTGCACAGGCTTTAGCAGTGACCCGTGATTTAGGTTTACCAGATGATTCTGACAAGGTAAATCCAAACGGTGGCGCAATTGCTTTGGGTCATCCACTTGGTGCGTCAGGTGCACGTCTTGTGACCACAGCCTTAAACCAGCTTGAACAAACAGGTAGTCGTTATGCCTTATGTTCAATGTGTATTGGTGTGGGCCAAGGCATTGCTTTGATTATTGAACGTGTTGAAGCACTTTAAGGAGTAACAAATGCCATCTTTTCAATCTGCCGATGCACAAATTAACTATCAAACTTTTGGCGAGCCATCTTCCCCTGCTCTGGTGTTTTCCAATTCTTTGGGCACCAATTATGGTATGTGGCAAAAACAGTTTAATGAATTAAAAGATCAATTCTTTGTGATCTGCTATGACACTCGTGGCCACGGTTCATCCTCTACACCTAATGGTCCATACACTGTAGAGCAATTAGGTGTAGATGTTGTCCATTTACTGGATCATTTGAATATTAGCAAAGCTGCTTTTTGTGGTATTTCCATGGGTGGTTTAACAGGTCAATGGCTTGCGATTCACTACCCTAACCGTTTTAGTCATGTAGTTGTTGCAAATACTGCCGCTAAAATTGGACAAGAACAGGCATGGCTTGACCGTGCAAAATTAGTACGTGAGCAAGGTTTACAACCGATCGCAGCTACAGCAGCTTCGCGATGGTTTACAGATCCCTTTATCCAAAGTCATGCTTCAATTGTCAACAACCTGTGTAACGACTTAAGTGCTGGCAGCGCAATGGGTTATGCCAATTGTTGTGAGGCTTTGGCTAAAGCGGATGTCCGTGAGCAATTAAAAGATATCAAAATTCCTGTATTGGTGGTTGCTGGAACTCAAGACCCTGTAACAACCGTTGCAGATGGTGAGTTTATGCAGCAACGCATTCCACAATCAAAACTTGCAGAAATAGATGCCTCTCATATTTCTAATGTCGAGCAACCAGAAGCTTTTAATAAAATCCTAAAGGATTTTTTATTAGGTTAATTTAATGATTCAAAAAATGGCCTATAGAGGCCATTTTTTTATATCTCGTAGAATCTTTGAACTTAATACCGAATCATCACCGATTTTAATTCGGTGTAATCTTCAATAAATGCATCTGAAAACTCTCTACCAATTCCCGAAGCTTTCACCCCACCAAATGGAACCGAGGGGTCTAAGAACGTATGCATGTTCACCCATAAGGTGCCTGCTTCAATTTTAGGAATTAAACGTAAAGCTTTAGACAAATCATTTGTCCAGATACTTGCGGTTAAACCAAAGCGCGACTGGTTCATCAGTTGAACGAGTTCTTCATCAGTTTCGAATGGCATTATCCCGACCACCGGACCAAAAGTTTCCTCTGAAAATAAAGGATCATCCGTATTTTTGAAGGAAATCAAAGTCGGCTGTACAAAATATCCTGTCTGATCTAGAGCCTCACCACCAGCAATAATCTGGCTGTTGGCTTTTGCCATATCTAAATAATGTTTTACTTTATGAAAATGTGGCTGATTAGAGAGCGGACCAAACATACTTCCTTCATCCATAGCCGATCCAATTTTGAAACTAGAAAGTGCTTTCGAGAGTTTCTCGACAAGTTCATCATGTTTTGTATGGTGTACAAAAAAACGCTCTGGGGATGCGCAAACTTGGCCTTGATGTACAAAAGTTGCTTGTAGCAAAGTCGGTAATATCTCATCGATATTTGCATCAGCCAAGATGGCTATGGCATTTTTACCACCCAGCTCCAGACTTACACGGGTTAAATCACTGCTCATCGCGAGCTTACCAATCGCAATGCCTGTTGGTACTGAACCTGTAAACGAGACTTTCTTAACGAGCGGCGACTCAATTAAATATTGTCCCGTCTCCCCCTTACCTGTCACTACATTAATTACACCAGCTGGAATACCTGCTTCAATGGCAAGTTCAGCTAAACGTAATAAAGATAAGCTGGCAAATTCACTAGGTTTAAGCACAATGGTACAACCCGTTGTTAAAGCTGAACCGATTTTCCAAACACCAATCATGAGTGAAAAATTCCAAGGCACAATCCCTGCAACCACACCAATCGGTTGTCTTAAAGTAAAGGCTGTATATTTCTCACCTTGCATAGAAGGAATAGAGGGTTGCATAGTTTGACCATTAATTTTAGTTGCCCAACCCGCAAAATATCTTAAGAAAATAACAGATTGTGCGACTTCAAGGTGTCTTGAAATATTGATAAGTTTTCCAGTAGATAACGATTCGAGCTGTGCAAGTTCTTCACCATATTGCTCAATTAAATCTGCAAGTTTATTCAGTTTAACGCCACGTTCATACGGCGTAGTTTCAGCCCAAGCATTTTGAAAAGCATGTTCAGCACTTTTCACCGCATTTTCGACATCGTGTTGACTACCAACACTAATTTGAGCAACCACTTGTTCAGTCGACGGATTTACAATATCCACTTTATCTAAAAGCTCGGCAGCAACCAATTTTCCATTAATAAAATGTCCATGTTGACGTGCCATAAATTGCTGTACGCTTTCTAAAATCTGAACTCCACTCATTTTCTTTTCCTCTTTTCATTTCTAAACTTTTGTTATGAAAGCAACTACGCGACCTGATTCAAAATAAAGTCTGCACCGTGCTCACCAATCATGATGGCAATTGCATTGGTATTACCACTTGGAACTTGTGGGCAAATAGAACAATCCACCACACGTAAGTTTTTAAAACCATGTACTTTAAGTGTCTGATCTGTGACCGAATCTTGCGGAGCATTGCCCATTTTGCAGCTACCTGCGGGGTGATAAACCGTTTTAATGTTCTGACGCATCCATTTATCAATCGCTTCAATATCATCAGGATCGATATTTGCAGGCTCAACGACTTCTTTGACAATCGCTTTCAATGCTGGTTGTTGTAATAGGCGAAGTCCGGCCTGTACTGCACGGATATTTGCGTCAATATCTTCTTGATGGCCTAAATAATTAGGGTCAATGACAGGCAAATCTTTTGGATCTTTACTGCTTAATCGTAAAGTCCCACGTGCTTTTGGCTGTACATGTCCGACTTTAATGGTAAGGCCATGTGCCTGAGCCGCTGCTTTTTCACCGGGGGTATTATCGAAATTATCCAGCACAGGTAAAAAATGAAATTGGACATCAGGTCGACCATTGTTGTTTGTGTCAATAAAACCACCACCTTCTAGAATATTGGTGGTTAGCAATCCTGAACGTGTAAAACACCATTGTAAAAAGTGTCGTACAGCGGTTAAACCTTGGTCTTCACCGAGCAGGCTGTTATTGGTTGTTACTGTTGCATTGACCGACATATGCAAATGGTCGTGAAAATTGTCACCTACAGGTAAGTCACGAATACATTCAATGCCGAGCTCATCTAAATGCTGTTTTGGGCCAATTCCCGAAAGTAATAAAACCTTAGGACTGCCAATTGCACCAGCGCTCAGAATGACTTCTTTTTGAGCCTGTACCGTAATCGGTGATTTTCCGCCAACACTGTAAGTAACCCCAGTAACCTGATCTCCTTGAGTTTCAATTTTATGTACTAAGGCATCCGTAATGACCGTAAGATCTGGGTGGTTTTCGACTGACTTTAAATAAGTTTTTGAGGTACTCGCCCGAGAACCGTTTTGAGTAGTAGTTTGATAAAATCCTACACCCGCCTGATGCCAACCATTAATATCATTGACATAATTCATCCCCATTTGTTGACCTGCTTTAATACAAGCAAGCGTTAAAGGATGGCGATAACGGTTTTCACTGACAGGTAAAATGCCATCTTGTCCGTGATATTCATCAGCAAGACTTTCATTTTTTTCTGCTTTCTTAAAAAAAGGCAGTACATGTTGATAAGACCACTGATTGCATCCCCATTCCGATGCCCATAAATCATAATCTTGGCGTTGGCCTCGGCAATAGATCATGCCATTAACCGAGCTTCCACCTCCCAACACTTTTCCTTGTGCAAGGATCATTTCACGATGATTACAATATTTCTGCGGAACAGTCATGTATTGCCATGATTTTTGCTGGAATACTTTAACTACCGTCGCAGGTATAGTATGAAACATACTGCTATCTCGGCTTCCCGCCTCTAAAACAAGAACGCGCCCTGCCTTGGCTTCTAATAGTCGTGCTGCAACCACACAACCTGCTGAGCCAGCACCAATCACGATATAGTCATATTGTTGATTCATCTGATTTCATCCTAATTTTATTTCTATGAATGTACCGCCAATAAACACGATCTCCTTCGCTCTAATTTAATAGATGTATTGCAGAATCAACTGCGCATATACATTGGTCTTGTCATCGTAGTTTTGAGTACCACCACTATGGATATCGTATTTTGGTTTATAGAGTCCCACTAAAGGAATAACGTTGAATTTTTTATTAACCGACCAGACCGAAAATACATCCAGCTCATGTCCATCCACATTGGTTAAAGACTTATTTACTGTTTTGAACTTATAGGCCAAAGCACCCACCATAAAATTTTCTTTCAAGTTCATCATGTAAGAGACTTGATGAATATCTGCATTTTTATTAAATGGACCAGCATAGTTTCCGGCAACTTCGCCCTGAAACCATGTACCAAACCCAACTGTATTTCCATAAAACATGGTGTCGTATTGGTCTGAAAAATGGCTAAAGCGGTAGCCTAATGAAGGCGTATATTTTGAAGATAAAAAGTTATAGTTCAGCGCTAAGTAGCCAGCATTTTCGTGGCCATCTTTTTTATCTTGAACTACAAACTCAGTTCTAACTTGTAACTCTGGCAAAGGTTGATAATTTAAACGTAAAGCATAATTTTTAAGATCTTCGCGCCCTGAAACCTGTTCAGTATCTTCAAGATCCAATACATTTAAGTAAGTGAACCCAACACCCTTATCTTTAAGCTGATACATCAGATCAGTCACAAAGAGTTCTGGGGAAAATTGTGCTTTATTGTCCGATTTTAAATAAGCCAGCTTTAGCGTTGTATTCTCTTGCGGTTTGTATTGAAGCAAACTTGTAAAATCAAAGCTTCGACGAGCTGCCAGATAATATGCTCCGCCCCGATCTAGTGTGCCGTCCGCAGGCACTTTTCCTAGGTTTAACGCATCACCCGCAATAAAGAACCCATCACCAATCATGATATTTTGTCGACCAATACTTAAATCATAAGTCATCAACTCATCTTTATTGGTACCGTCTTTAAAACCAATGATCCATTCATTCACATCTGTTTTACGTTCTTTGCCATTACTATTTTGGCCTGCGTCTCCATCACCAAATGTTGCCGAGCTAATACCGCTCAAGCTTGCATAGAGCTGATTGTTTTTGAAGGTGTATTGTCCTTTTGCACCATATTTAAGATGACCTTCTTGCCAATTGATTCTTTCATCATCTAGGTTTTCACCGTTATAGCTTTTACCGCTACTAAAAGCCCCAAAAGTTGCTTCAAAAGTTGGCTTAATTTCAAGCTCACCAGCATGCACAGTTGAAAAAAATGAGACAAAGAGAGTCCCTCTCATAACCCGAGAAAATAAATTTTTCATTGAGAAATTCCTTTTTTGTGAACGGTCTAACCGTGCTCAGGTATGGGTAACCTATTCGTTACCCATTCTGGCTTATTCACATTTTTATTAATGGTCGTGCTGTGTGTTTTGCTCTTCTTCACCCAAGTTTAAAGTCGGGGTGCTGTCAAAGAAGTTCCAAGGTTTGATGAGCGTATTTACCCATTCTGTTGGCATAATTGGCCATTCTTCAGCACGTGCCACATGGGTGGTGCCTGTTGTCATCCACACCACAAGATCTTTATTTTCAATATTCTCATTGTTGCCAATGAACTGTCCTAACCCTGTGTCATGAGTCGAACGATTTGAATATTTCCCTTCAGGATAGCGTTCGTCTGGATTGTACTGAGTCACCCAAATTTGCTTATCCATAAAGTTCAAACGTTTAAATAACCATTCATCTTTAGAAAAATTGGCTCCTTTTGCCACAGGGTGTGTTCCACCTGCAAAAGGAATGAGTTGATAAGAAACTGGATTACCTAATTTATTTTCCTTATTGAAATTCGTGAGTAAGCGAATCGTAGATGGGTCAAATTTTTCAGCCGCATTTTGCTCATTCGTAATGACTTTACTATCAATTTGCATTGAACTTGTACGAACACCGCCTTTGTCATTGGCTTTCACCACTGGGTCCATATGCATAAAGCTGTTGTTTTCCCCATCTACATCCATGTCTAAGCGGAAGTTATAGATGTGCTGATGCGTTGTACCCACAATATTATGGTCAATTAAAGTGCCATATTTGGTGTCTTCTTTAGCGGTACTGTCATGCATAGTACGTGATTTAACACCTTTAACAGCTTCAATACCTGTAGCACCTGCATTAATTCCAATTACACCATTTTGGGCAAATACCCAGTCAAACATATAATCGTAGTTTCCAACCGTACTAATCCAGCGGATGACAAGTTCACGGCGGGCTTCACTGGCATCTTGATTGCCAAAAATTTCGTGATGTTTATATTCAGGTCCTGCATAACGTTCAAATACAGCAATGGCATTTGGAATTACTTGTGGCTGGCCTTTGTAGTCTGCAATCACAGCATCAAGTAAAACAGCATTTTCTGGTGCATCAGTTCCCGGAAGAATAGATGAGGTAAGTGTTCCCATACCATATTCGCCCGAGTCTAAATAAGATTTGAAGTACCAACCAATATCAGGGTCACCATATGGAACTACCATTCCACCAAGGTTACCTTCATACATAACTTTACGCTTAACGCCTTTATCTTTATAGGTCACCGTTGAAAGCTGTAAGCCAACACGAGAATCTAATGCCACATGCAAACACCAATTCCCCCAATGTATAGTTTGACCGGTAATGCTAAAGTTTTTGCCCTCAGGTTCAGTAATAGTGAGCGGTTTTAGCTTATTTGGTACTGGCTTATTCGACATATAAGGTCGATTTGCCATTGGTACAGGAATGATTGCACCTTCTTCAATCTTAATAATTTTTTCTTTATCTAAATCAACTACAGCAACTAGATTTTCAATAGGATGCGCCCAGTAGTTACCATCTCCTACATCTAGGTAAGCAACGACTTTTAATATATTAAGTTGTTTATCCAGACCATCTTTACCGCCAAAATATCCAACAGTTAGTGGAGTAGCAATCACTTTCTTCACATCGGTAATACCGCGTTTCCGTAAAGCTTCCTGATATTCTTTACTTGTCTCAATTACACGCTGTACTGCTTCAAAATTATCTAGAAGCACCATTCCATGAGTGTTTTTAAGTACATTCCATTTTGTGACTTGTTGAGTATTAAGATTAACTTCACCTTCAATCGCTTGGTTACCTTTTAACAAAATGAAAGATGCAATTCGAGCGTCTGTATATTCTTTGTGATTGATGAAGTAGTCCCAAACTTTTGCTTTTTCAGGTTCTTTAAGCTTTAACTCAGCAAAACGCATATTTTTATAGGCGTATTTCGAGTGGTTAATCGCATCAAATGTCTTTTTGATTTCGTCAGAATTTAAGCTATTAAGAGGATGAAACGTATTTTCAATTTTGAAAGTTTGATCTAACCCAGACTGGAAAACTTCATTAAAAAAATCTTTTCCAATAACAGGTTTACCATCTTTGACTAATAAAGGGACACTGAGTTTAAAAGGTTTACCATTTATCAAAACCTGATCTGAATTGGGTTTGGCCCGAACCACCATAGAACCTTTGGTGATCATATAAGTATTGGTAAAATCGTCTTTGACAACTTTAGCACCTTGCTCACTCATATTTTGATAAAGTGAGACCATTTCGGCCTTTCCACCATGAGCAAACGCTTGAGTATTGAGTCCCCAAAAGCTTGCAGCGATTGATAAGTTAAGTGTCAGTATTTTTTGTATGTCATTCAATAATCGTTGTTTACGCATTGGTTTCATCCTTTTCATCTATCCCTGAACTATCTGAATCAGACAGTTAAAATGCACTTTCCTGTGAGTGAAATTCATTAGACCAACTTAATAGTTTTATGGTTATTAAGCTTATCTAACCTGCTTTAATGAATTTAATTTCAACACAGTTACATAGGGCTAGCTTGTTCAAGAATGACGTCGAACTTGTCTAAAAATGACATTAAAAGAAGAAATATTTAAACCGGCATACCCTCTCTAAATTCTTTAGGGGAGATACCATAGGCCTTTTTAAAGATCTTTGAAAAATGAGCACCGTCCCAGAAACCCCACTTCAAGGCAATTTGGGTAATCGAGCTTTGTCTGTTCTTTTTATCAAGCAAATCCGCTTTGACTTTTTCTAGGCGTTTGAGCTGTATGTATTTGTTAATAGATAAATTTTCTTGAAGGAATAAACGGTAGAGATGTCGTAGTGATACTCCAATATGCTCTGCAATTAATTTAGGGGTTAAATCTGGTTTTGCTAAGTTCTCAATAATAAAACGCTCGGCTTTTTCCATCAGGTTATTTGAACTATTAATATTTTTATAATTGATTGTAGGTTTAATTAGAGCAATTAACGCATCTTCAAAAGCATTACCGTCTTCGGTTGCATACCAAAGTTTGATGTTTTCAGCAGACATGTTTTTCAAAATATTCTTGAGTAAAAAACCACTCATATTTTGCGTAATCAGTTTTCCAAAATATTCAGTACTAATGTTTTCTTTCAGTAATTTTTCACGCGACAGGTGTACGGAAATCTGGCTCACTAAGCCTTGCGGGTACATCGAAATGGTTTCGACCGGGTCCACCAACACAATATCGCCTTCATTTAGGCTGAGAGTCTCATTTTTATACTCAAGCAGCATTTTTCCCGAATACTGCAAAATCAAAAAACAAAAACGATTATTCACTCGATCAATTTCATCGGCTTTTCGGACAATTTTATTGGCATTGTTTTTAATAAAAGCAATTTCAGTATCGCCCAATAAAAAGCACTGAACTTCACCAATGAATAAATTACGGGTTCCGTCAAAATCGGTTTCAAAATTGCCGCACACACTTTTAATATGGTGCGTCCATGTGAGTAATGCATCGCTTACATATTGGTTCATCCCTTACCTCTCTATACATGTGCCACCGCTCAAAATTTTGCGTTTGTGGTGGTGCACTGTCTTGGCTTATTTGCAATCTTGTTTTATTGATAAACAAATTGTGTGCCAAAAATTCCTTATCCTTGGAATTGTTTTGATGATAGTCAGCTAGATGTAAAGAAGCTGATAAATCAATTCAATTTATCAGCTTAATGGGACTTATGCTACTCCTGCAAAATCTCGCAGCATGGTAATAAAAATATCCTTTTGCTCCTCAGAATACTTTTTAAACACCTCATTTTGGTGGCTATCAGCAATATCAAATAAATACTGCGCTGTTTGTTTACCCTTTTCCGTCAGTGCGTATAAATTATCATGATCAACCAATAACCCTTCAAATTTTAAGATTTCAGCCGATCTTTCCACTTCTTGCATTGGCATAGCTATATCACGCGGTAAATCTTCTTTACTTGAAGCAGTTCCACTTGCCAAAACGAGCAAAAGACGTGATTCACTGGTACGGAAACCCGAAGCCATTTGCTTAGGAATATAGTCGGTTTGATAGGCTTTAAAAGCACGGCTCATCAAATAGCAGACATTATTATATAAGTGTCCATAATGTGTTTGGTCTACGCCGTTCTGTTCAGTTTGCTTAACTTGAAGGCTCGGATGCGGCATGACACAAGAATATGCACCTTGATGGTAAACCAGCGGGCTTCGGCCTTGGTCATGAAAACGAACCACTTTACCAACAATAATCCAGTGGTCACCACCTTCAATCACTTGATAGCGTTCGCACTCAAACACAGCAGAACAATTTTCTAAGGTTGGTGCGCTTCCTGCACCAAGTTGAAAATTGGTGTCTGCAAATTTATCAATATTACGTCTCGAAAACTTATTAGACAGCTCAATTTGAGTGCCTGATAAAATATTGACAGCAAAATGTGTGGCTTGTTCAAACACCGAAAAACTTGAAGACTTTTTATCAATACTCCACAAAATAAGCGGTGGGTCGAGTGACACCGAGTTAAAACTATTTGCAGTTACACCGACTTTCTCACCTTGTGCATTTTGTGCAGTAACAATGGTAACGCCTGTTGCAAAATTTCCTAATGCTCGTCGGAACTGTAGTGGATCGACCGTAAACTCATCTATTTGTTGTAATACATTCATCATCTTTCTCCTAAACCTTCTCTTACATCCATATAAATCGCGAGAGCATTAGATATCTAAAACTAGTCTCGGTGTTTTAGAACGCGAACAGCACACTAATATTTGCTCATTGCTGGCTTTTTCTTCGTCAGTAAAGTAAACATCTCGATGATCAGGTTCACCTTCAATTACATCGCACATGCAGGTTCCGCATACGCCTTGTTCGCAAGACATCTCAATCTCGATGCCTTCTTTCGCCAAAGCCTGCAAAATGGTTTCGCCAGCTTCAACCATAATGATTTTTCCACTACGCTCAGCCACCACCTCAAATGAATCTCCAGAAGTATCAGTTTCAACTTGGAAATATTCTTTGTGGATTTGCTGTTCAGGAAAATCGTGAGTTGTGGCGAGGTTAATCACCCAATCCATAAAACCGACTGGACCACAGGTGTAAATATGACTTTCAGGATCAATATCTTTAATGGCAGATTCAAAAAATGCTCGGTGGCTTGCACCTTCCGATTTAAAATGAAAAGTTGTGTGTTTTGCTAACTCACCATTTTTAATTTCATCAACAAAAGCACATTTTTCAGGGCTAGCGCCGCAGTAGTGAAGCTCGAACGATGCACCTTCGTGTGCAAGTTGATAGGCCATCGTGATTAACGGCGTAATCCCGATTCCACCGCCAATCAATACACTGTGTTTGGCTTTTAAAAGTGGAAATAAATTTTTTGGCTCACTGACCTGAATTTGCATGCCATCTTTAATTTCATCAAAAGCCGAGACTGAGCCACCACGTGATTCAGGGTCACGTAAAATTCCGAGACGAAACTTACCTTCTTCATTTGGATTTTGGCAAAGTGAATATTGGCGCACCATGCCATTTGGTAAGTGCACGTCAATATGCGCACCCGCTTCAACTTTTGGCAAGGTTGTAGAAGTTGCAGATTCAAATTCCATGACTGCAATATTTCCACCTTCCACATGGCGATTTTTAACGACAACATCATAAAGTGTAGTCATGATTCAACTCCCTTTTCATGCGTAGCCTATTGGCTTAACGCATGAATAAACCACCGTTAATATCCCATGTTGCACCAGTCACAAACCCCGCATTTGGACTCGCAAGCAACCCACAAGTTTCAGCAATAAAGTGCATACTTCCTAAGGCTTTAACTGGAATATTTTGGATGAACTGTTCCATTTTTTCGTCTGGCACCACGCTATGAACGATTGGAGATTCCATTGGTCCCGGTGCAACTGCATTGACCGTTACCCCTTTTGCCGCAAACTCTTTGGCAAAAATTTTGGTTAACGTCACAATCGCACCTTTGGTTGCCGCGTAGTGTGCACCTGTTGCAGTACCACCGTTTTGTCCTGCTAACGACGCCATATTAATGATGCGTCCATAGCCTTTTTTAGCCATATATTGGCCAATAATTTGACAAGCTTGAAAGGTGCCGCGTTGGTTGACTTGGGTCACCCAATCAAAATCAGCTGCGGTAATTTCTAATACTGGCGTTGCCTGGGTGACGGTGGCATTGTTAATCAACACATCAAGTTTAGAAAATTTCTCTTCAATCCATTGCACTGCTGCATGAAAATCTGCCTCAACTGAAATATCTAATTTCAAGGGAAACATATTTTGGGCATACTGACTTTGTGCCTTGGCATTTTCGGCTTTTTCAAGGGTACTTGCCGACAAAATCACTTGATCGCCTTGGCTCGCAAAATATTCAGCAATGACATTACCGAGTCCAGAAGCAGCACCTGTCACTAAAACAACCTGTTTCATGTTACCGCTCCTAAAGAATGTAGCTAATACCAGCTAAGGTATCGGTTGAGTTAACCAAGTTAATGATTTTACGGTTAATCTTAAAACCTGTAGCCGCATCACGAGTTAGATGGTAGGTAATATCAGCTGTGTAATGCTTGAGGTTTTCTTTACGGAATTCACGTAAGTTTTGAGCACAGCGTAAAACGATTTCATCATCTTGGTCTTGAATGACTCGTACTCGCGAAATACTGCGTACCGTATTCGCTTTTGGTGCCGTAGAAATTGCCTCACCATTTTCAAGACGCTGTACACGTAAAGTACGCATATGATTATCGTCATAGGCATAATTTAAGTTGTTTTCGTAGTCAGTGAGGTTTGGGTCAATTGGAATGATATAGACACCCTTTTCATTCCATAAATTAAGCCATTCACGATATTCACTGTGGTCTAACATATCTGCTTCAGCCCAGATAAAAGCAGTGACTTCATTTAATAATTGCAGATTCATATTCATTGCTCTCTCCTTAAGCCGTCATCATCTTTTTCCACTGCTGATATGCTGCACGCATACCAGTTTCAGCACTGACATCACTTTTTAAGCCATCTTCAGTTTTGACTTCGCCCGGTAAGCCACGGTTGAGCATGATCCATAAATCATTACCAGCATTGGCACCATGTTGTACGCGTTCCCAAGCCTCAGAGTCATCTGGCGTACCAAAACCAAATGGACCTTGGAAATGTTCATGCAAACGTAAGCGATATTGGTTGGCAATTTGCGGGCCACCATCCATCGTAATCACCGAGTGATGAATTTCTGTTTCAGCAACTGAGATTGGCTGTAAAACACGGAAGAACGCCATTGAACATGCAATATTCGGGAATAAATTTAAGTTAAAGCCCGAACCACCGACTGCACGAACAATACGGCGTACTTCTAACTCTTCATGGCCTTCGTCGCGCAAAGCTTGAGCCAAGTCTTCAAAGCGCTCTTGAATTGGTCGCTCCATAAGCTCTTCGTCTAGATCAACCAGTTCAGGAATCATCACCATAACACTGTGACCATTACCTAAGTCTTCAACAAAGCCCGGTTGGTTTTCAAAGTTAAAGAGTTCTTCTGTTTTTTCATCGACAGAACTTAAGAATGACTTATGTACCAACGGGAAGTGATATGCATCGGTGGTATTTTCAAGCTGGATTTTCCAGTTACCCGGGAAACGGAAACGGTGTTCACCCAACACTTTAATTGGATAACCCGCGCCCTGTTTCATAAACAGGTCAATCCATTTTTTTGCAGGTCCAAGGAACTCTTCAAGAGGCTGAATATCTTCTTTAAATGAAGCGAAGATCATGCCGTTATATTCTTCTACACGTAGACTCACCAACGGTAATTCTGACTTATCTAAACAATCGCCGTAACTTTCCGGAGATGGCACACCACGTAAACTGCCATCAAGTGCATAACTCCAACCGTGGTACGGGCATACAAAACTATTAGTTTTTCCTTTTTTATGTTCGCATACGGTTGCTGCACGGTGACGGCAACGGTTTAAAAGTACATGGACTTTCTTTTTACGGTCACGCACCGCCACAACAGGCTGTTTACCGATGTTAATCGTTTTATAGCTTCCACCTTCCGGAATTTCACTCGCATGTGCAACCCATACCCAAGTGCTATAAAAGATTTTTTCCATTTCTTCATCAAAAATGCGTTCATCTTTATAAAGAGAAGTATGAGCACGGTCACTTTGAACCAAAGCATCGTAATCAATGCCAATGTTATGCGTTGGGATAATACTGTTCATATCAATAGTCCTTTTAAATATGTCCTGAGTCATTCCTGGGAAGGTACCGGCAATTCAGCTTCACTGTGCCAATGCGATACCGGACGACTGAAAATATTCTGTGTTTGGAAATGTTTAATTTTCCATGTTCCATCTGCTTGCTTTTGAAACTTCACATTGAGCTTTGCTGCATTCAGATGACTACGGCCATCTTTAAAGGTTGAAGTTTGCAACATGAGCCAAGAAGCATTTGCATCATTTTGATTTACATAAATTTGTTCTGAATTTACAAAGTGTGCATTCATAACAAAGTGAGATTCTTTTTGGGTATAGCTTTTAAACATGTCGTAAATCGACTGCCAAGAATCATAACGGCCAAAAGATTTGGCATATTTCTCGCCAATACCTTCCCAAATACAGTCCTGATCAAAAAGATTCATCAGCTCGTCAAGGTCTGTATTTGCATTAAGCTCGTCACAGATTTCCATATAACGGTTCAGGCAGTTACGGATAGCATTGTGCGCTTCTAACTGTTCTAGCCGCTCTATGATTTCTGCCATATTCACTTTGTCATTCATTGCCATCGCCTTAACGTTGGATAATCAATTCACGCCCAACACGAGCTTCAACTTTGCAATATTTCCAAAGTTTGTATGGCCCTTCACCCACCACGGTCGTTCTAAACAAGTTACAAGCGGCATGTACGGTTTCAATATCCGGAACATCAGCAAGCAAATAAGTTGTCCAAGGCCAACCTGCACTCGAGCCAACCATGCTTTGGTCATCATCAAGGTTTCCAAAAACATGCACGCCCGGTAAGTCATGAATGCCATTCCACATTTCACCAAACGCTGCCCAAACTGCTTTTGCTTCAGCAGGTTCCGCGTCAAAAAAGTTTTGGTTAATACCCATGCAGAACAAAACGCGTAATGATTTTTTAGCTTCCATCTCAATATCCTTTTAAAAATTAAACTTATAAATAACCTGGGGTTGGCTTTAATCCGAAACTGATTGAGCCTGCATTTTGTAAAGTCGCATCGCCCATAAAGGCATGCTGAGTCACCACGTTGGTGTCATTCACAAAACGGCTAAATGGATTGTTGGTATAAATTGCTGTCATGCCTGCGAGCATTTGCATTTTTCGGGTCACTTTGGCGCAAACTCGCGCTGCATGGGTACATGCCAAACGCATATCGCTAATTTGTTCAGCAGTTGCTTCACGACCAGCAACAATTTCATTCCAAACAATATCCATGGTTTGATAAAACCAAGACTTTGCAGCCTGAAACTCAGCATCAGCTTGAGCGAACTCATATTGAGTCACTGGGCGGTTGGCAATTTCTGACCCACCTGTAATTGATGCTTTACCCGGCGCCAGTTTTTCAAATTCTTCTAATGCGGCAGCTGCAACACCAATACCCACCACGGTTAATACTTGAGTCGCTAAAGACAGTGACGGATATTTAAAAAATGGTTCGCTTAGTTTTGAAGGTTCACCACGGACAAAGGTCCATTTCTTTTCAACCAATACGTCTTCAACGACTAAATCATGGCTTCCCGTACCTTTTAGACCAACGGTGTCCCAAGTCATTTCAATTTTGGCTTTTTTTGCAGGCATCACTGCCATGCGTGGTAAGCCTTGCATTTCATTGTTTTTAAGCGGTGAAATCCCCACGCCAACAATGTCCGCTCCCATACAGCCGCTGGAAAATTTCCAACGTCCACGAACTACTACACCTTCATCGGTAATTTCAGCAGGTTGTGGCGGAAAAATACCTCCAGCAAACACCACATCTGGCCCGTTTTGGTACAATTCTTTCAGTGTTTCTTCAGGCAAACTTCCTAAATAAGCAGGGCTCATGCCGAAACTTGCCACCCAACCGACTGAACCATCAGCTTTAGATAAAGTCTCGATCAATTCGCAAAACTGCCGTGGTGACCATTCTTCGCCACCAAAACGTTTAGGAACTAATGCACGGTAAACACCAATCTGCTTAAGTTTTTCGATAATGTCTTGGCTCACGTAGGCCTGATTATCAAACTCACCTGTACAGGCACGCTCACGAATTTCTTGGCACAAAGCGTCTAAGTCAACTGCTTTGTCTTGAGAAGCAAACTCCATTTTAGACAACTTATTCATCATCTAACTCCTTGTAATTTATTGCATTGCATCAACACAAAATTTAGCTATAGCGCATAATTGCTCATCTTTTTGATGCTTTGATACGATCTGTAAGCCCACAGGTAAACCTTCACTGGTTTCAAGTGGCACTGAAATGACAGGATGTCCTGATAAATTAAATGGTCGAACTAAAGCTGTAAGATTCAAAAAAGCGACCGTGTTTTCAGCTTCAGAAACTTTTGGTGGAATTTGTGGAAGTGTCGGTAGAACCAATGCATCATATTTTTCTAATAAAGCATCGAGTTCTTGGGTCAGCTGTGCTCTCACAACTTCTGCTTGTTTCACTTGCTCTAAAGTTGTTGCGGCAGCTTTTAATAAACGACCATTTACATCAGAACCAATTAAGCCCGTTTGAGTTAATTCACCAAAAGCTTGCCAATTTTCATAATTAATAATCTGCATGCCTGCATCATAAGCCGCTTCAAAATGTTCAACTTTTTCTAAAACGATCTCTAAATTCGCTTTTTGAAATGCTTGATAAATACAATTCCCAATAATCTCATCTGCTTTTACATCTAAAACAGCAATTTTTGGTGCGCTAGTACATGCAGAAGGCTTGAAAGTTGGATCAATAATTTGCATGGCCTTTTCAATCATCTCGACTGAATTTGCAAAAGGACCAACGCAATCTAAAGAACTTGACGGCGGATATACGCCTTTTCTGCTAACACGGCCAAAAGTCGGTTTTAAACCAAAAACTCCGCAGCACGCAGCGGGCATACGAATAGAGCCGCCAGTGTCTGTGCCTAAAGTAAAGTCAGCTTGTTTTGCAGCGACGGCTGCGGCCGAACCACTCGAAGAGCCACCTGGAATAAGTTCAGGATATTTAGGGTTAATAGGTGTACCAAAAGCATGGTTAATGCCTGTAATACCGAAAGCCAATTCGTGCAAATTTGTCTTGCCAATAATTTCGCAGTCAGCTTTCAAGATGTTTTTAATAACCTCGGCATCATCTTGAGCAGGTTCAACATTTAATAAAGCTCGACTGCCAGCAATGGTTTTTAGACCTTGAATATCAATTGTGTCCTTGACCATGACCTTGAGCTTACCACTTCCTTTGTGCACGCTTTGGCTAACAATATTCATTCACTTTTCCATGTATTTTTATCTATTAATCAAAATATCGGAAAATTTAATGGAATTGTCAAGTATTTTTTATAATTTGTTCTCAAGGAAATATGCAAAATTTTGTTTATAATAGGATTACCCTTTTTTCACTAAGTTATTGCTTAGCTATGCTTGATCATTTAGAACAATTTCTTCCTAATAAAGAACCGTCGAGTATTCAAAATTTCCCTTTTTTTTGGGTTTCCCAAGTGAATGGAAAGTATTCACAACTGATTGAAAAATCAATAAAAAAGCTAGGTATTGATAATACACGCCGTAAAATTATTTTAAGCACTAATGCCCTTGGGGAAGCCAGTATCACCGACATTGCCAATCTTTCTACTTTAAAGTTAACGACGGCCACAAAAGCTGTATATCGCTTGGTAGAAGATGGAATTGTTGAGGTCTACTCTTCTACTTCTGATGAACGAATCTCAATGGTGAAATTAACGGCCAAAGGTGTTGATCTGGTTGAACAGATTAATCAGATTAGTGTGGTCACCTTGGCAGGTATCCTGAATGCTTTTTCAGAAGACGAGCTGCATACTTTAAATACCCAGTTAAAGAAATTATTTGACCTGATGCCATCCAGCTAAATATTTCTCATTATGATAAATTAGCTTTCTTAGAGCAGTTAAAAATCTCTTTTTCTTTAGCTGCTCTTTCGTTAAAACAATAAAAATTAATAAAATCAAATTTTTATATCATAAATTTATCTGTATATAATTACTTAACATACTTTTTAGGTATTCTAACATACTTAATAAGTAATGGAATTTTACATATAAAAAGAAAATAATAATTCCATGATCTTAAAAATCCCATTAACTCCTAATTGGGTTTAGACGCACTCTTCCGGTCTGTACGAGACCAAATTACTCATTTCTAGCCTATTTATTATTCTTATCTAAAAGGGGGAAATATCGAAAACTTTAGAGGAATAATAAAAGTTAGATATCAATTTTTTTAAGCGTTTTATACATAAGGATTAAGTGTATGAACCAAAGTAATATCGCTGTTGAAAGGACACAGAAGAAAAGCAATGCATATGCATGGTATGTGGTCATACTTTGTATGTTGGCATATATATTTTCATTTATTGACCGCCAAATTCTGGCGCTGATGATTGAACCCATCAAAGCAGATCTCCAACTTTCAGATACACAATTTAGCTTATTACATGGCCTCGCCTTCTCACTGTTTTATGCGGTTATGGGTTTACCCTTAGCCTATATTGCCGATCGTTTTTCACGACCAAAATTAATTTCAATCGGGATTATTGTTTGGAGTCTGGCAACAGCAACTTGCGGTTTAAGTAAAAACTTTATTCAACTGTTCTTAAGCCGTATGGCGGTAGGTGTCGGTGAAGCGGCTTTATCTCCAGCGGCTTATTCAATGTTCAGCGATATGTTTAGTAAGGACAAACTAGGACGTGCTGTCGGGATTTATTCAATTGGCGCTTTTTTGGGTGGAGGTATTGCCTTCTTAGTTGGCGGTTATGTCATTAATCTGCTTAAAGGCGTGACACTCATTGAAGTTCCATTATTAGGGGCCCTTAAAGCATGGCAAATTGCCTTTTTAGTGGTGGGTTTACCCGGCATCGTTATTGGTTTGCTGTTTATTTTGACCGTTAAAGATCCTGCACGTAAAGGCCAACAGCTCAACCAAAATGGACAAGTTGACCAAGTTAAATTCACACAATGTCTTCAGTTTATTAAAAAACATTCGAAAACATTTGCTTGTCATTATTTAGGTTTTACCTTTTATGCAATGGCACTCTATAGCCTAACTAGCTGGACACCTGCATTTTATATTCGTAAGTTTCAACTCGCGCCGACTGAAACAGGCTATATGCTTGGTACCATTCTGTTAGTCGCAAATACTTTAGGCGTATTTTGTGCAGGCTGGCTAAATGACTGGTTTATTAAAAAAGGTCGCCAAGATGCGCCGATGTTCACAGGTGTAATTGGTATTGTTGGCCTGATTATTCCAATTGCATTTTTTACCCAAACAGATCAGCTTTGGCTTTCAGTTAGCTTACTGATTCCTGCAATGTTCTTTGCATCTTTCCCTCTAGTGATTTC
Organism: Acinetobacter sp. 742879; assembly: GCF_000588535.1. Lineage (NCBI taxonomy): Bacteria > Pseudomonadati > Pseudomonadota > Gammaproteobacteria > Moraxellales > Moraxellaceae > Acinetobacter > Acinetobacter sp. 742879. Next base: position 21,883 of record NZ_JFYC01000023.1, read on the forward strand.
AGCAACTGCTTTGCAAATGTTAGCCCCAAACCAGTTTAGAGCACGCCTTTCTGCCCTCTTCCTTTTGGTGAGTAACTTAATTGGACTCGGTATTGGCACAACACTGGTAGCCATTATTACAGATAAAGTTTTTGGTAGCCCATTAATGGTGGGTTCTTCTTTATCTATTGTGGGTGGTTTGTCTTGTGTACTGGCTTTAATTCTACTTTTTAAAGGCTGCAAATTCTTTAGTGAAAGCATGAAGCTTGAAAAATTAAATTAATAGGTCTCACCAATTGCAAAAATGTACTCTCTAACTAAACGCTTAGAGAGTACCGAAATATTCAAAATTACGTAGTGCCGAGGACTGGCTTACACTTGGGAAATGGATTATGGAATTATTTCACCGCTTTAAACCACACACTTTAGCTGTTGCTACTTTATTACTGATGTGCAGCAACTCATGGGCTGCAAATCCAAATCAGCAAACTGAAGATGAATGGAAATTCACTTTAAAAAATGCCTACATTAACCGTGATTTTGATAATGATGCACTCAAAGACACTGGTAGTTGGTCTCAGGCAGCGTCATTATTTTATAAATCGAAAATGCATGACACTCCGTTAGTTATAGCAAACAAACCAATTACGATTGGGGCTGATGCTTCCGTTCAATACGCCGTGCGCTTAAGTTCAGACAAACATGTTGCGGATACAGTTTTGCCTTTTAATAAAGAAACGCAATCTCAGGCTTCAGACTATCTAAAATATGGTGCAACTTTAAAGCTGGGCTATGACAAAACTCTTTTGAGTGTCGGTGAACTTTGGCTAGATTTACCTGTAACTGCCGTAGATGCTAGTCGTCAGTTACTCACTTCGTATTGGGGAACTAACTTAAAGTCACAACTTTCAGATCAGCTTTATGCCGAAATTGGTCGGGTTGAAAAAGTATCTCCACGAAATGAAGAAGACTTTAAAAAGTTTTCTTTCACATCAAATGGAATTACTAAAGAATCTGATGGCCTTAACTACATTGACCTGCGCTATCAATTTACGCCGTCTTTAAAGGGCGAATATTACTTTGGTAATTTGGAAGACCTGTACAACAAACACTATGTGGGGCTGGAACATACGTGGAAACAGCCAAGTTTTGCACTCATCTCTAAGTTTAAGTACTTTAATGCAAAAGATGACGGCAATACTTTTGATATTGATGCGCAGAACATTGGATTACTTGAAACGATTAAATTAAAAAACCATACCTTTGGCTTGGGGTACCAACAAATTATGGGAGAGTCGGCTTATCCATTACCAGATGGTTTCTTACCAGAAACCTATTTCATTAACTGGAATGCCACCGGCTTCTTTAAAGAAGATGAAAAGTCTTACCATGTCATGTACGGCTACGATTTTAAAGATTATGTACCCGGTTTAAATGCGATGGTGAAATATGTTTACGGACATGACTTTAAAGCAGCAAATGGTGAAAAGAACCATGAAACCGAGTCAAACGTTATTCTAAACTATGCATTTCAGCAACCGTTCTTAAAAGGCGTGGCTCTGCAATATATTCGTATTGATTACAATGTAAAACACGGCAATGACTTTGGTGAAGACCGTTTATTTGTTAATTACACCAAAAAGTTCTAAATAAATATTACCCCCTAATTTTAGGGGGTATTTTTTATCCTAATTTATTGACCAACTTTAAAGGCAAAACCTTCATGGCAATACTCATGGGTAACCACGGCCACTGTGGCACATAAGCTTTTACAGGTTGCTTTTCGATCGCTTTGACCAAAGCTTTACATCCTGTTTTTGCATCTACTTCAAAAGGTAAATGTTTAGCACCTTCATTCATTTCAGTGCGAATGTAACCTGGGAAAATGGTTGAGACTTTAATTGGGGTATCCAGTAATTCAGCACGAATACCCTCGGCCAAGTGAGCAACTGCAGCTTTACTTGCCGCATAAGTCGATAAATGTTTTGGTAATCCACGCATCGCACTCATGGATGACATCACCACTAAATGACCTGCATTTTGCGCTCTAAAAATTTCAACTGCTGCTTCACACTGTGCTAAAGCAGAAATAAAATTTGTTTCAGCTGTGGCTCTGTTAATTTCAAAATTACCTTTACCAATACGACGGCCATTGCCGACTCCCGCATTTACAATAATTCGGTCTAAATAGCCAAACTCTTGTTTAAAGGCGCGAAATACTTCAAAAACTTGATCATAATTGGTGACGTCTAGACTTTTTGCAATCAACTTAATACCGTACTCATTTTCTAGTTCGGTTTTTAAAGTCTCTAATCGGTCTAAACGGCGTGCACAAATCGCTAAGTTATAGCCTTTGGCTGCAAATTCATGCGCCATACCCGCGCCCAATCCAGAACTTGCACCTGTAATTAAAATTGTCTTTGCCATGCTTTTATCCTTATTTTAAATCCATGTCAGTAAATCTGGACGCTCAGCTTTTATAAAATGATGTTCATTTAAACTTAAAACCTGAGCTTCATTTCCAACCAAACGCAAAGTCGTGAGACTTGTATTCGTGATTGCCCAATTCAACGCAAAAGTTCGATTAGGACTGAGTTCAAGCAGTTTTCCAATGGCTACAGAAATCACACCACCAGAGGTAAAAACGACTGCATAGCGAGGTTTGGTTTTTGCTAACTCATCACAAAGTTGCTGTAGTGCCGTTTCCACTCTGTTTTTAAAATGCGGCCAAGACTCATCATATTCATGATGAAAGTCACCATCTGTCCATCGCCCAATGGCACCTTCAAATATTTTGGCAAGATATGCGCGTGGATTCTGTTCTTGTGCTACGTCAGCTTTTAACAGTTCAGGCTGTTCAAAACGCGGTTCATAACGGGCAAAAACCTGTTGGTGGTTAAACTCATTCCATAAATTATTATGATGAATCACCGCATCTGGAAAGCATTCATTGAGTGCGAGCTTCGCAGTTTGCTCGTGGCGCTGCATGGTTCCTGCAACCACATACGGTTGTTCTTTTAATATTTGCTTAAAATATTGGCCTAATAAAGTCGCTTGAGCTTCACCATTTTCAGACAACTCATCATAATTACTTTTACCAAATGATGCCTGACCATGTCTTACCAGATAAATTGTGGTCATTTTCTTAAAATACCCTGTATTTTCTGTAGAGATTGCTGAGCAAATTCTGAGTCTTGCAGTTTTTGCTGCGCGATAAGTTTTAAAGCTCGAATATGTAGCGCATGAATGACAATCCAGAAATCTTTAAAAGCAGGGTTTCGGGTTTGTTTATGGTAATAACGATAATAGATTTGCTGGGCAATCACGGCTAATCGGAATACACCAAACACTTCATAAAAAGCCCAGTTTTGAGGCTCCAGACCTGTTTTTTGCAAATAATATTCAACGACTTCTTTTCGAGAGAACATTCCCTTTAAGTGAGTCGGCTGACGGCGTGTTGATCTAAAAATCATATTATCCGTTGGCTCAACCCAATAAGCCAAAGCGCTACCTAAATCCATTAATGGATCACCCAAAGTCGCCATTTCCCAATCCAACACCCCAATCACATCTGTTGGATGCTCTGGATCTAAAATCACATTATCAAAACGCCAATCATTGTGAATAATACAAGTCGTCGAGTCTTGAGGGATATTATCGTTTAGCCATTTTCGGACATATTTAAATGAAGGAACGTTGATTGTGCGGACTTTTTCATAGCGCTTATCCCAACCTTCAACTTGTCTACGACAATATCCCGCACCTTTGCCTAGTTCAGCTAAAGGCGTGTTCTCATAGGGAACTTGATGTAGCTCAATGAGTTTATCAATAACGTTTACACAAAGTTGATGAACATCTTCCTCATTAAAACCAAGTTCAGGCGGTAATTTTGCACGAGGAATAATGCCTTCAATCCGTTCCATGACATAAAAATCACAGCCAATGACCGATTCATCCTGACAAAGTGCCACCATTTTAGGAAGCACTGGATAATAAGGGGCCAAATTTTTCTGCACCATATATTCACGGGCCATATCGTGGGCTGACTTCGCTTTTGTTCCTTTTGGGGGACGTCGCAAAATTAAATCGGTATTTTCATATTTTAAACGATAAGTCCAATTCGACGCCCCGCCCGTATATTGAGTAACAACTGCTGGGCCAACCAGCTCAACCCCTTGGTTCTTTAACCAGTTTTCAACTGCCCCAATATCAAGTTCTTCACCTTCACGTACTTCACCGCCTACATCAATTACCGACATATTCACTTCCTTTAAACTTATACTTTCTTATGACGACCATAACCACGTTTGGCCAACTCTAATTTGGCAATCATGCCTTTATGTACTTCATCTGGACCATCAGCTAAACGTAAACTGCGTGCTTGGGCAAAGAAACCTGTTAATGGCGTATCTCTTGAAACACCTGCACCGCCATGTAGCTGAATTGCCATATCGACTACTTTTTCTAAAACACTCGGAGCGACCACTTTAATTGCAGATATTTCTGTTAAAGCGGCCATATTTCCTAAAGTATCCATTTTATAAGCAGCATACAAGGTTAAAAGTCTGGCTTGATCTATGGCGACTCGAGCATCAGCCACGCGTTCGAGGTTTCCACCGAGTTTTAAAATTTCTTTGCCAAACGCCGTTCTAGACATGCCACGATCAATCATGAGTTCTAGCGCTTTTTCAGCAGCCCCAATGCAACGCATGCAATGGTGAATACGCCCTGGTCCTAAACGGCCTTGGGCAATTTCAAAACCTTGCCCCGCTCCGCCAATAAAGTTTTCGAGAGGCACTCGAACATTATTAAAATGAACTTCACCGTGTCCATGCGGTGCATCATAGTCACCAAACACAGGTAACATACGTTGAATTTCGACACCTGCGGTATCAATCGGTACTAAAACCATAGAGTGTTGATGATGACGGTCTTTTGTTTCATCTGGAGTATGTGCCATAAAAATAATGACTTTAGCATTTGGGTCACCTAAACCAGACGACCACCATTTTTTGCCATTTAAAACAATTTCATTACCGTCGATGAGTGCAGTCGCTTGCATGTTGGTTGCATCGCTTGACGCAACATCAGGTTCAGTCATGCAAAAAACCGAACGAATTTTTCCGTCCAATAAAGGCTCTAACCATTGCTGTTTTTGCTGCTCACTGCCATAGCGCCATAACACTTCCATATTTCCCGTATCTGGTGCATTACAGTTAAAAACAGTGGGCGCCAATAAACTACGACCAGTCAGTTCAGCAATATGCGCATACTCTTGAACTGATAACCCAGCACCCAGTTTTTCATCAGGTAAAAACATATTCCAAAGACCGGCTTTTTTAGCTTTAGATTTCAGAGTTTCTAAAAGGTCTGGCCATTGCCATTTTTTCCAGTTTCCATCTGGATTTAGCTCATGAACCTCTTCCCAAAATTTTGCTTCGACAGGTTCTATTTCTTCTAAAATAAATTTTCTTGTTCGCTCAGCAAAATCTTGAGCTTTCTTGGAGAGTTCAAACATTCTTTTTCCTTTACATCATTATCTGGTCTTTACATCAACATAACTTGAAACTTAATATGAATGAAATGATTTTATTAAATAACACCTCATGAATAATATTCATAACCTACATGGTCTAGACCTAAGTTTTTTTCACCGAATCGATATCAATTTATATCCGCTATTTATTGCGATTTATGAGCAAAAAAGTATTTCGAATGCTGCAAGTAGTCTCAATATTACGCAGTCAGCAGCAAGTCATGCTTTGCAGCGTTTACGCCAGCAACTTGAAGATGATGTATTTATACGTGTAGGCAATAAAATGTCTGCCACTCCTTTTGCAGAACAGATTTATCCAACTGTGAAGCAAGCACTTTTAACCATCCAAAATATTAGCCAACAGAAACATGTCTTTGATCCAACAAGTTTAAAAAGCTTAAAAATCGCCGTTCATGATGAGATTGAACCGATTATTCTTCCAAGACTGGCTCAACATTTTCAAAATCTTAATTTAGATTTGCAGTTTGTGAGTATGAAACTCGATCGAAAACATATTATGGCTGACTTGGCGACACAACAGCTCGATTTCGTGATTGACCTAGAACAATACTTATCTCCAAAAATTACCTTTGACCATTTGGTAACAGATGAGTTTGTCATTTGCAGTCAACTTAAGGAAGTCGATTTAGCTAGTTATATCAGTGGTCGACACATTGGCGTTTCGTCACGCCGTACGGGCGCTTTACTTGAAGATATTTATTTAAACCAACACCAAAAAATTTCAAGAAATGTATTTATGCGCTGTCAAAACTATTCAACGGCGTTACAAGTTTTAGGAGCCCAAGCCGACGCAATACTCACCATGCCTCGAATGATTTTGCAGCATTTGTCTTATAGTCATGAAATTTGCTTACATTCTCTGCCTTTTGAGATAACCAATATTAAAATGGGTATGTTTTGGCACGAAGATTTAAGGGATAATTTAAGACATCAATTTCTGCGACATGAAATTATTAAACTTTTTCAGTAAAGCAAATTGATCTACTAAGCTTCTATCGTACAAGGATCAGTAATGAGTAAAGATGAACGGATAATCCAGAATCAGGACAACAAAAAAACGATTCGTCATGAAGATTACATTGCTGGTATTGGTAAAGGCATGGCGATTTTAGATAGCTTTAGTAGTAATCAACATCGTTTAAACATTTCTATGGCTGCTGAAAAAACTGGGCTTACCCGAGCAGCAGCAAGACGTCATTTATTAACTTTAGAATATTTAGGTTATCTTGAGTCAGATGGTCACTATTACTATTTAACTCCGAAAGTTCTTAAATTTTCAGGAGCTTATTTAGGTGCAGCTCAGCTTCCAAAAGTATCTCAGCCTTTATTAAATCTTCTAACTAACCAAACTTCTCTCATTTATTCGGTGATGGTACTTGATGGTTATGAAGCCATTACCATTGCTCGTAGTGCGGCCCACCAACAAACTGACCGTGTAAATCCATACGGCTTACACTTGGGTAACCGCTTACCTGCTCATGCGACATCTGCGGGTAAAATTTTACTGGCACATTTAAGCCAACAAGAACAATTGGACTGGCTCCAAAAATATCCTCTTCAGCGTTTAACTAAATATACGCATGTCGAAAATGATAAATTTCTAGAGTTACTACAAGAGATTCGAGAACAAGATTGGTGTTATTCGCGTGAAGAACACGAATTAGGAGTTCATGCGCTCGCCGTACCGATTTATGGGCAAGACTTTAAAGTGGTTGCAGCTTTAAATATTGTTTCTCCAACTATGAAAACAACTGAAGAATATTTAATTCAACATATTCTGCCTCTATTGCAAGAGACTTCGCGGGATCTAAGACAAGTTCTTTAAATATCGCTTAGGCTATTTTATAGGATTAATTTTATTGTTTGCTTAGGCTATTTGAATAGATTGAACGATCCCAAATAAATACTTAGGCTATTTCTAAAAGTGGTTGAAAGGGATTTTCAAATAGCGGATACCATTCGCTTCAGGTTCCGGAAAATTTCCACCATTCATATTAATTTGAATTGAAGGCAAAATTAATTTTGGCATTGCCAAAGTAGCATCTCGTTCTTGACGCATTTTGATGAATGAGTCCTTGGAAACTCGTCGATTTAAATGAATATTGCTTTGTTTTTGGGTTCTAATATCTGTTTGACAGATATATTCATCACGACCTTCGGGTTTATAGTCATGGCATAAAAACATGCGCATATTGTCGGGAAGTGTATAAAGTTTTTGGACCGAATCATAAAGTGCAGCCGCACTTCCTTTAGGAAAGTCGCATCTTGCTGAGCCATAATCGGGCATAAATAAGGTATCACCTACAAAAACAGCATCGGCAATCACATAGCTTAAGCAAGCTGGCGTATGCCCTGGTGTAGGAATGTTATAGGCTTCTATCTCCCCTATTTTGAAATGTTCATAATCTTCAAACAAATAATCAAATGGCTGATTTTCATTGAATTCCTTAAAATCAAAATTATAGATAGCTGCAAAAGTTTCTTGTACTACCGAGATTTTTTGACTAATCGCAATTGTACCGCCCAATTTAGATTTTAAATATTGAGCCGCAGTCATATGGTCGGCATGTACGTGGGTTTCTAAAATCCATTGTACTTTGAGGTTTTGCGCCAAGACATAATCGACGATCAGATCAGCATTGGATGTTTTTGTAGTGGCCGATGCGGCATCGTAATCAAGCACGCTATCAATAATAGCGCATTGAAGAGTCACTAAATCCGCAACAACATAGCTAAAAGTATTGGTGTTTTCATCAAAAAAATCTTTTACTAGAGGTTGTTGCATAGGCTTAATTTCCTTTATTTAAAATTCGGTAAATAAACATTCCTAATAACATTGCGACAATAAAATAAAGCGCTTCAAAATGCTCTAATCCAATCAGAGTTAAAGCGGGCGCTGGACATATACCTGCTATTCCCCAGCCTATACCGAAAATAAAAGCACCCACAATTAACCTTTGGTCAATCTGTGTATTCGTTGGTAATTGAATTTGTTCATTAAAGAGTGTTTTAGGGCTTTTTATAGCCTTTTGAAATGGAATAAATGCCACAGCAATAGCACCTAACATTACAAACATTAAACTAATATCCCACTGCCCAAAAATATCTAAAAAACCTAATACTTTTTCTGGATTAGACATACCAGAAATCATCAAACCTAATGAAAATAAGCTACCAAATAAAAAAGCAAAAATGTTTTTCATAGGGTTACCCCATCACATGACGAATGATATAAACCGTTAACATGCCAGCAAACATAAAAACTGCTGTCGCTATCATCGAGCGTTTTGATAACCTGCTCATACCACAAATACCATGGCCACTTGTACAACCCGACCCTAACCGTGTTCCAAAGCCTACAAGTACACCTGCTAGAATAAGTGCAAATGTATTAGCTTTAATTTCAATTTCAGGCTGATAAAAGTAACCATATATGAAAGGTGTAATCACAAGGCCCGCAATAAACCAGAATGCCGAACTCTTAAAAGTGTCTTTAGTAGGATTGATGACTTGAGCAAGCAAACCACTGATTCCGGCTATACGGCCATTTATATATAAATATCCAACTGTTGCGATGCCTAGTAATAAACCACCAAAAAAGGCATAGACAATATTTGACATATAACCACTCTTAACAATATATGTTTTTATAATTTGTATTATACGCTGATTCTTTTAGAAATACTTAAAATAAAACTCTTAAATGTATAATTCCTCTTAACAAGAAAAAGCCCCAAGATTTTGGGGCTTTTATCATTAAATTAGATCTTTAATGCCTAATTGTTCAGGTAACTTTTCCATAACCTTATTCAATCTATTATTTGCTGGAGAGATACAACCTGTGTAATGGCTTAATTTAGTTTCTGTGCCATTAGGTTGAATCCAAGTAATGTAATAGCTAGACATGTCGGTCGCTGTTTGCTGGCAACCCGCAGTTTTTGATTGTGTACCTGTTTCAGGGCGATAAGTTTTTAGATCATCTGCAAGTTTTTTATAATCTTTAACGCTACCTTGAATTTCTTTAACACCTATAGCTTTAGTGTATTGTTTACCTTCAAAGCGAATTAAACCTGTAGGTGTTACTTCTACAGAATAAATCGGACATGCGCCAAAACATGGGCTAGAAGCATAGCGAATTGTCTCTTGTGTATTCGGTGCTTGCTGAACAGAAGCACAACCCATCAAAGCTAAACCAGATAAAGTTGCAAGAACCAAAAATCTCATTACATCACCTATTATTATCAAGTGGCTTTAATTTATCAAATCATACACTTCTTGTCATTAAAGACTATTTTTTGTGATTTTATTCATTATTTAACTTTTAATTTTGCTTAGGCTATTGAGCAAGATAAAAACATTTTCTTTCACCCATAAAAAAAGGCCCATCTTTCGATGAGCCTTAAGCCATAAAAGCTTAAATTCCTGAAATACAAATTATTACTGGATAGTAATAATCTGCGTCGACCATTCTAGCGCAACCCAATAAATTATATAAATATAATATAAGTATATATTTAAGCTCGTTTTTCCAACAAAAAACACCTTATTTTTAAGGTTTAAAACTTAATAATGTTTATTTTTAATTAAAATTCACAATGTTAAGTTAAACAAAACTTAATAAAAGTTAAGGTTTTATTTATAGGTAAAACATCCTAAGGAACTGGTCAATAGTTAAGCTATATCTAGCGTTCAGGCTGAATTGACCATAAGACTATTTCAAGTTTAGCAACAACATCAAGCACTTTTTTACTATTTGGTAAAGCTATCTAGTTAAAAATATAGAATTTACTTTTACTCTTTTATATAAAAAATATATTAAAGGATAAGGCAAAAGAGAAACACTCTCTTTTGCCTTTCTTAATTATTGTTCTAAGCTATAAGCGATCACATAATCACCATGATCAGGTGATTGACGTGCTCCACCTGCGGTAACAACCACATACTGTTTACCTGTTTTAGGTGAAACATAGCTTATTGGTGTTCCTTGGCTACCTACTGGCATGCGTGATTTCCACAGTTCCTTACCTGTAGATGAATCAAATGCACGTAAGTAGTAATCTTGTGTTGCAGCAAAGAAAACCAAGCCACCTTGAGTTGCCATCGGCCCGCCAATTGTTGGCATACCAATCGGTGCCTTTAAGCCCATCTTAATACCCATCGGCCCAGTATCTTCCACTGTACCTAATGGTACTTGCCATGCAACTTGACGAGTTTTCATGTCAATTGCAGTCATGGTGCCAAATGGTGGTTTTTGACAAGGAATACTTAGAGCCGACATAAAGCGGTTTTTATTCACTTTATATGGTGTACCTTTCATTGGTACAGCTCCCATACCTGTGTTTACTTTCTCTCCACCATTGGCCTGAATCTTAATATCTTCAGGAGTTTGCTCCATCAATTGAATCCATAAGCCAAGGCGCATATCGTTCACGAACATATAACGATGAGTCGGGTCAAAAGCGATGCTACCCCAGTTCATACCACCCAACGAACCTGGAAAGCTTAATGAAACATCAGTACCCGGTGCAGTAAATAGGCCTTCGTAACGCATTGACTTGAAGTTAATACGACACATCAGTTGATCGAACGGCGTTGCACCCCACATATCTGACTCAGTTAAAGTCTGATTACCAATTTGAGGCATTTCAACTGAACGAGGTTGAGTTGCACTGTATTGTTCACCTGGAATATTGGCAGGGTTAACTGGCTGTTCAATCACTTTAGTCAGTGGTTTACCCGTTACACGGTCAAGAACAAAGAATTGGCCTGATTTGGTTCCAATGACAACAGCTGGTTTAGTCGTACCATCTTTTAACGGGAAGTCGACTAGACTCGGTTGCATTGGTAAGTCAAAGTCCCATAAATCGTTATGAACAGTTTGATATACCCACTTCTCTTTACCTGTTGTCGCATCAAGTGCTAACACAGAAGTATTGTATTTGTGATCTAATGGATTACGGTTACCACCCCAAATGTCGACAGATGAACTGCCCATAGGTAAGAACACCGTATTCATTTGTGGATCATATGACATTGCAGCCCATGAGTTTGCCGAACTACGTTTATAGGTTTCACCCGGTTTAAGAACATAGTTAGGATTTGGATTACGGGGGTCAAATGCCCAGCGAAGTTTACCCGTAATCACGTCATAACCACGGATAACACCACCCGGCATATCTGCGGCCACGTTGTCGGCAATACGGCTACCCACCACAAGGGTTGTTCCAGCAATAGTCGGTGCAGAAGTCACTTCAAAACGTGGAGCTTTTGTTCCAGCTCCAAGACCTTCTAGCAAATCAACCGTTCCATTTATACCAAAATCAGCACAGCGCTGACCGTTATCTGCATTTACTGCAATTAAACGACCATCAGGTGTATTGGTATATACACGACGTGGACATGCTGTATTGGTTGCAACTGCAGTTACTGCATTTGCACCAGCTAAAGTTGGTTGTACAAGCGGTTTTGTTGAATCAAAGTATGCAACACCACGGCAACGTTCCCAAGCATCGGCTGTAGAGTTCACCTCAGCTTTCCAGAGTTGTTTGCCTGAGTCGGCATCTATCGCAAAAATGTTGTTATGTGGTGTACATAAAAACACTTTATTTCCCACTTGTAGCGGAGTCATTTGGTCTTCAGCCCCATTACCGCTACCCGTTGTAAAGTCGCCCGTTCTAAAGCGCCAAGCTTCTTTTAATTTATGAACGTTATCTCGGTTAATTTGATCGAGAGCAACAAAGCGGCTACCACCTGCATCATTACCATAATTTTCCCAATTTACCTGTTTTTTTGCAGGATCAACTGGTACTAAAGGTAGTTTTTCACCTGAACTTGCCACTGTTGGATGCGGTTGGAACATTTGATAGAGCGCAATCAACATACCTACAACAACTAATCCACCTACCGCATAGGATGAAGATGCCAAGCTCGTTTGAAATTGGTAACGTCGGATTGAAGGTAAAGTAAATAGCAAGGCAGCAAAAAGACCAGCAGGAAACATTAAGCGCGAAAATAACGGCCAAAATTCCCATCCAGCATCAACAAATGACCAAATTACGGTACCAACAAAAATAGCCGCAAAAATCCAGACACCCAGCGCTTTTTTTCGGAAAATACTAATTGCAGAAATGGTGATAAATAATCCCGCTATAAGGAAATACCAAGAACCACCAAGAGATACTAGCTTTCCACCACCTACGATGTAAAAAACACCAGTAGCCAATAAAACTAGACCTAATATAAAACACCATATTTTGAATAAGATATGAAACTTAGAATCTGACTCAGACATAGATCCTACTCCACATATACTGAACCCGAATAGTTCAAGCATTTGGGCCAGTTAAACTATGTCTAACCAGCCATCAATATTGTTAAAAATTGACTTTCACACTAAGACCAGCCACCCAAGCATCATCAACCTCTTTTACACCAGCAGGTTGATGAATATATTGAATGTTTGGACGTAACATGACGGCCGGAGACCATTGATAGGTATAGTTCAACTCGACATTTAGCTCGTCGTCTTGTATTGGAATATAGTCAGATGCAATCGGATCATAGCTGTAATATCCACGACTTTCATTTGTTGCGATCTGTTTATCTTTAGCACGGTCATTAACTACATAATTGGCTATACCAAAACCAATCGAATCATTTGGACGGCTATCAAATGGCCCCTTATACCAAAGAGCAAGTTGTTGAGTACTTTGAACAAAAGTCGTTGCCTTATCATTTACAACGCCATTAAAACTTACATATAAACCGCGTTTCGGATCTTCGCCTTTATTCGTCAGTTGTTGTTGTGCATTAATCCAAAAGCTTTGTTTTCCGTCATGCACTTTACCTGCAGTTTTAATATCATTGGCTTCTGCGGTCGAATACAGTGCACCTACTTTATATTCTCCCGGCAAGCCATTAAAGGCATCAAGTTTTGGTTTCCACGCCAGCTCAACTGGGATGGTGGCGCCCTTCACATTGTTCATATCCAGATTAAAACCATCACTATTTGATTCGGTTTTAATGTTGTCTGGATTTACTTCATACACACCCAATCCCAAAGTCCATTCAGGCGCAAACTGATATTTAACGTTTGTCGCCCAAACACCTACTGGTGAGTTATACCAAATTGAACCAATTGATTTTCCTAACTGCCCACCACAAAGCAATAAGTTCTGAAACTCACATTGAGAACTATTAAAGTCCTCTGACATTCCCATACGGCCAAATTTGACCTGTACAGTATTATCGATGAAACCCTTCTTCACCCATGCTTGGGATAAACGCCAGATTTTACCGCGACCATAAATTTCTTGAGCATTGCCCAATTGGCTAGAACGTGGGTCTTTAATACGCTCAAGAGTTAATGCATTGCCGTCACGTTTGGTCACAACTAAATTGACTGTTGTATCTTTCCAACCAGCGATTTTTTCTAAATCGAGGTTTGCACCTAAAGAAAGTTGTGCAGCATTTTCAAAAGTATTGCTGTCGTTGTAACCACCATCTAAATTTGTGGCACTTTGGCTCATAATAGAAGCAGTAAATTTATAGCCCTGCTGCTCTAATTGCTGGCGTTTTCCATTCCAGTCGCCTAGCAACCATTGACGGTCTTGTGACCAAGGCTCATTCGCGAGCGCAAATTGGCTACCTAATACAGCGAGCGTTAAAACACTCAGTTTCATTAAATTTGGCATTTCAAGTCCCTTTTATCATTTCTATATTTCTATGCTGCGCCTCATATGAGGCGCTTTCCTTATTGTTATTTAACACTTGTAAAACCAAGCTCAGATGTTGCGCCAAAACGATCAGTAATATTCGCTGTAATTGAGGCAACTTTTACAGACGGCTTCCAATTCGCTTTTGCGATCCCTTGTGCATCTGTAGCAACAGTTATTGCTCCTAAATATTGCTCAGCTTCTTTTGATGACGCATTTTGATTACCAAAAAATTCAACTTGATAGCGTTGATTTGGCAAGCCATTGACTTCTACAGCAACTGAACCTTTATTTGCAGTTAATTTAGGAGCTTTAATACCCTGATTAGGTTGAGCATTACAGCCTTGTTCATTTGGCTGAGTACATGTTTTTTGTTGTTTAGATGGGTCAACAACCACACCACCACCACGAGAACCTACAAATCCGGCATGCTCAAGTGCAGGCACAGCAAATACAATTGCACCCAAACGCTGATCTGGTACGCATGAACCGCCAGCTTCGCAACGTTTAATATCTTTACCATTGTCCCAAATCAGGTTTTTAGTCAATGTAATTTTTGCATTTGCATCTTTTTCAGAGCGGATGGCTACACCAATACGATTACCATGTACTTTATTGCTATCAAGAATATTGCCATCACCCGTCATGTTGAAACCAATCGAGTTATTGGTCATTTCGTTGTAGGCAATATAGTTACGCTTACCCCAGTTGATCTGTAAGCCATCTGAATAGTTTTCGAATTTATTACCAACTACCGCATTATCATTACCCCACAAAATTTCAATACCTTGTGATGGTTCTGGGTTTGCTTTGGTTGAAACAAAATGGTTATTCGCAATTAAGTTAAACGCAGCACCACGTGTCAGCTCTAGACCATCACCATTATCTTGGAAAATATTGTCTAAAACTTTGTTGTTATTGGTGGTGGTTGCGGTTGGGTTACCTTGACCATCATCACCAGTGAGCATGACACCAGCACCGCCGTAGTTATTACTAATACGATTGTGTTGGATGAGGTTATTGCTTGAACGGTTAATCAATACCCCAATACAGAAGCGATGAATGTCTAAACCTTTTAAAGTGACATTGTTGACGTCACGCAATACCAACCCCGGTAAAGTCATCGTACGTACATTGGTGCCGTACTGCTCAGAGTTTGCCCCAGGACAAGCTTTTGCACCTTCGCCTTTAATATAGTTTGAACCATCAATTGCGATGTATTCACCAGTTTTATCCCACTGTGTACCAATGATTTTAACTGGAGCTTTAATTTCAGGAAGTGCGCTGTTTAATTTAATCGCATAAGGTGCTTTGCCTACTGCTTGAATCAAAATGTCGCTAGCTTCGCTTGGGTTTGCATTGGCTTGTTCAATGGCCCAGCGTAAAGAGCCTTTATTGCTATCGTCTTGATAACGGTCAACCACATAAGTTTGAGCCGCAGCTATTCCTGAAACCATCAAACCTAATGCAAGAGTAGTTAAACGTAATGTATTCATTTCATCATATCCTTATGATTTATGGGTTTGTTGGTTGAACGGTTTGTAAAATCTGTTTGAGCTTAGTCACATCAATTTGACCCGGTGCAGAAGCCTGACCAATCATGCCAAAGCTATAACTTCCGCCCATGTTGGCAGTCGCAACACGAGAAATCGTACCTAGTTGCCCCATTGACATCGTCAATAAAGGTTTAGTTGTTTGCTGACTTACTTTTAAAGTTGCATTCATTAAAGTAAAAACGTCTTGTTTAGATTTTGGCATTACGGCAATTTTTAGAATATCTGCCCCCATTTGATCTTGTTTTAACAAGCGTTTTTCAATTTCATCTTGGCTTGGCGTTTTTTGGAAGTCGTGATTAGACATCACAATCAACACTTTCTTTTGATGTGCTTTTTGAACAATTTCTGAAACTACTTTTTGATCACGGAACATTTCAACATCTAACCAATCCATGAACGGATTCTTTAAGTAAGCCTGATAAGTCTTACCATAATCCACATCACTAATTTCAAGCTGGCCACCCTCGTTGTTGGTGCGAATTGTGGCGATCATTGGCTTATTGCCTAAAATCTTTTTTAACTCATGCCCCAAAACAATCACTTGTTTTGTATCACTCGCAAAACTGAGTAAATCGATACGAAACTCTGCCAAATCAGCATCTGCTGTATTTGCAATGATCTGAGCTTGTGCCAAAGCTTGTTCTTTGGTTTTTGCGGTAATCGGAACAATCGTTTTAACGGCTGTAGCGACAGGTTGTGTTTGAGGAGCTAAAGCAACAGGTTCAGCATTCACCTGTGCTGTAAAAAATGGGAGTGCAAGCAAACTTAGGCTTAATAATGTTTTCATGTTCATATCATTCATCCTTAAAAAGGCTACACGCATCCTTGAATAATCAGGTGTAGCCTTAAGTGTTTCTTAAATATCAAAAAATACAGTTTCGTCATCGCCTTGAATGCGAATATCAAAGCGGTAAACAACTTCACCATTTTCTTCAAAACGTTTCGCAATAAGTGTTTGGCGACGTGGTGCCCATTCAATGCTATTTAGAATCGGGTCGTTGGCATTTGCCTCTGCTTCATCGTCAAAATAAACTCGTGTATGAAGACCCAAGTTAATACCGCGAGCGAAAATGACTAATGCAATATGAGGTGCTTGAGTTGAACCTTTACGGCCTGCTGTCGCGCCCGGCTTAATTGTATTAAAGCTCCAAACACCCGTTTCAAAGTCTGCACCTGTACGGCCCCAACCTTGAAATGCAGGATCAGCTTTTTGCTCACGCGTATCTGCCTGACTTGGATAAATACCGTTAGCATCGGCCTGCCAAATCTCGATCAGCACATCACGTAACGGTAAACCCAATCCGTCAAACACTTGGCCTTCAAGACGAATACGCTCACCTTTGGTCTGATCTTGTACTAACTGGTTATTAAAGTTGTTTTCAAACACTTCAATATTTGCTTGTTGTGGCAATAGCCCAATGTGAACGTAAGGTCCACCTGTTTGAGACGGAGTTTCTTTTAGTTCCTGAAAATTCCAGTTATTCATGCTCGTGCTCCCGATTAAGTCAATTCGTTTTCGAAGTAAGTCGCTCGACGTCCACGTAAAGTGATGTCAAAACGGTAACAACGGCTATCTGCTTCGATAAAGTTGTTTTTATCTTCTAGTGCAATCAATGCACGACGTTGATCTTCAGAAGGAATCGTTTTTAAGATCGGGCAAGTGTCAATGAGCGTATCGCCTTCAAAATAAAACTGTGAAATCAGACGCTGAGCCCAACCATCAGCAATTAAAGAGAAATGAATATGTGCAGGCCGCCATTCATTAATACGGTTACGCCATGGATACGGACCAGGTTTAATGGTACGGAAAATATAAAAACCGTTTTCATCAGTTAAGGTACGACCACAACCACCAAAGTTAGGGTCCATTGCACCAATAAACTTATCGTTTGGGTGACGGTAACGACCAGAAGCATTGGCTTGCCATACTTCTAGAAGTGCATTTTTTACAGGACGACCAAATTGGTCACGAACATAGCCATGAACAATGACACGTTCACCAATTGGCAAACCATCTTTGGCATAGTTCAAAATCAAATCGTTATCTTTTGGGCCAAACAAATTTGAAGAAAAATGCGGCGCAGTAACTTCAGTTAAAGTCTCATTAATAGAAATCAATGCATTTTTTGGCGAACGTAAAACACTTGTCTTATAACCTTCCGCATATGCAGGTGGATGGTCTTCAGTATTACGTTGGGCGTAAGCACCCCAGCTATGTTGTGACATCTTTATCTCCTTAATCCTGTTCTTTCGCTGCAATTGGGTTTACCTCTATCCCCAACTCTTTAAAGACTTCTTCAGCCATATGCATTGCAGCGTTTGCAGCAGGTAAACCTGCATAGAGTGAACTGTGTAAGATCAGCTCTTTTAAATCTTCTTTAGTTACACCATTGTTAAAGCAAGCACGTAAATGCATGCGTAGTTCGTCTTCACGACCAAGCGCCAATAAAATTGCGATAGTGACTAAACTACGTGTATGACGCGGTAAGCCCGGACGAGACCACACCTCACCCCATGCGTAACGGCTAATAAAATTTTGAAAATCTTGGTTAAAGTCATTCAGATTTTGCAAAGACCGACCAACATGCTTTTCACCCAAAACTTCAGTCCGCACCTCAATGCCTTGTTTATAGCGTTGTTCATCATTCATTGTGATAGACCTCTATTAAGTTGCATCGGTATGCGCAACAATTGATTTAATAAATACCGCAACAGCAGCAGCGGTCGCTGGAATGAGTAATAAACTAAGAATGGCGGTAAACGACCAATCATTGCCGAGTAACACAGCTCCAATCCACGCACCAAATACCGCACCGAAACGTCCAATACCCGTCATCCAAGAAACACCAGTTGCACGGCACTGCGTTGGATAGAAACGAGCGCTTAACGCTGGCATTGAAGATTGCGCACCGTTAATTGCGATACCCGCACAAAGCACCAATACAGCAAGTAATGTTGAGTTTCCTAAGCTTTGACCAACAGCAATCGCAAATAGACCTGCTGCAAAGTAGAAAATAGCAATCACTCGATTCGGGTTGAATTTGTCCATCGCCCAACCAATAAACAATGCACTCACCACACCACCGAACTGGAACAATCCACCGATAAATGCAGCACGCTCCATTGAGGCACCTGTTTCACGCATAAGCGTTGGCAACCAGCTGGTAAGCAAGTAAACAACCACGAGTCCCATGAAATAGGTCAACCAAAGCAAAAGCGTTCCTTTCGCATATGGTTTAGAAAACATAATTCCAAAGACATTTTTCTTTTGAGCTGTTTCAGTTTTCTCTTCAGGTACGTGAAACGCAGTCGCATTTTGAACTTGAGTTGGTGCGATATGATTTAAGATTTTGCGTACTTTTTCAGGATTCTTACCTTTCACAATTAAAAAGCGGTAAGACTCAGGTAAAACTAAAATCACTAAAATCATTAAGATCAAAGGTGACCAGCCACCAAGTAAAAATAGACTGTGCCAACCATAAGTCGGGATCAGCCAGCTACTAATAAAGCCACCTGTTGCCATACCTAAGTTGTAGCCACAGAACATACAGGTCACCAGCAGTGAACGAATGCGTGTTGGACAGTATTCAGAAAATAATGTAGTGGCATTTGGCATCGCTGCACCCAAGCCAATACCTGTCAAAAAGCGTAAAACGACAAGACTATCTAAGTTGGTTGCATAAGCAGATGCCAAGGTGAACCCACCAAATACAAGCATCGAAAAAGCCAGTACGATTTTGCGACCAAAACGGTCAGCTGTTGGGCCAGAAACCAAAGCTCCAATAATCATTCCACCAAGTGCAGCACTCATCACTGGCCCTAACTGAGAGCGATCAACTCCCCAGTCTTGTGCCAAAGCTGGAGCAATAAAACCCATTGCAGCAGTATCAATACCATCAGTAAAAATAATTAAAAAACAGATGATGGCGATCATCCATTGATATTTACTAAGTGGAGCATCATTAATTAATGCTTGAGCATCGATACTTTTATTTGGTGCAGCGTAATCCTGAGACGCCATATTTGCCTCCTTAAGGCCAATTCCTTTTAAATCACTAAGCTATTAGATTTGCTGAATAAACCTAGTCAATTCCTGAGTAAATCTTTGCGGTTGCTCAATATTAGAAAGATGAGATGCTTCCAATTTAGCAATCTGACTATTGTTGATAGCGCGTTGCATAAACTCAGCATCTGCTACTGTAGTTACTGGATCTTCTGTCCCCGCAACCAGCAGTACCGGAATTTGAATTTGTGCAATTTCATCTCTTAAATCGGCATACGCTAAAGCACGACATGCATTCGCATAACCTTGTGCCGGTGTGTTTGCAAGACTTTGAATCGTCGTTTGTGCAACCACATTATGTTGATAGTCGAAGTTTTCACTGAACCAGCGGGTATGCGTGGTTTTAACCAACTCAGCTAAACCATTCTGTTCCACAGACTCAGCACGACTCAACCAAGCCTCCGCCTGGCCAATTTTGGCTGCCGAGTTTGCAACAGTAATACTTAAAAAGCGCTCTGGATGATGAATACCCAACCAAAGCCCAGTAATTCCGCCCATTGAAATGCCGCAAAAATGAGCTTTTTCAACACTCAAGGCATCTAAAATATCAACCACATCTTCAGCTAAGTTTTGCAATGTGGTGTCACTAATTACATCACTTCCACCATGACCACGTGTGTCGTATGTAATGACATTAAAATGACTTTTTAAATCATTTACCTGTGACTGCCACATACCATGGTCTGTGCCTAATGAATTAGAGAAAACAAGCACAGGAGCATCTTTTAAGCCTTCGGTATAAACAGCTAGCTGTTTTCCTTGGCGATTGCTAATAGTCTGTTTCACTTTGGCTCTCCTTGTGCTTCTTGCAAAACTGCATCAATCTGTTGCTGAATATTGCCTAAATAGTTTTCCGGTTTGAAAATATCCCGTATTTCTGCTTGGCTAAACTGCCCTTTCACTTCGTCTAGTTGGCTAATAACATCAAACAAATGCTTGTTTTGAGCCACGGCTGTTTTACAAGCTGCTTCAACAACATGATGAGCATTTAAACGACCAATTTTAGGAGCTAGTGCCATCATTACAGCTTCTGCCATAATCAATCCATTCGTACACTCAAGGTTCTGTTGCATATGCTCAGCGTTCACTTCGAAACCTTGTAAAACTTCACCAGTACGACTTAATGCTCCAGCACAAAGCTGAAAGATTTCTGGAACTGCTAACCATTCTGCATGCCACGCGCCTAAGCTACGCTCATGTTCCTGTACCATGCTTTGATAAATGCTAGACATAAGTGCTGGTACACGATTCGCCGCGGCTAATACGGATGCTGCCGCAACTGGATTACGCTTATGCGGCATGGTTGATGAACCACCACGACCCTTCGCAGTTGGCTCAAACAACTCTGCAATTTCAGTTTGCATCATCAGTGACCAATCACGTGCCATCTTGCCCGTATTCCCGACAATAATGCCAAGCACACTTGCGATTTCTACAATACGATCACGCTCACCATGCCATGTGCTTGTCGGTACAGTCAGATTCAGTTGCTGAGCAAATGCACTAACCACAAGCGAACCTTGATCTTGCAAAGAAGCTAATGAACCCACAGCACCACCTAACTGAGCAGTAAGTACACGTGATTTCATGGCTTGGATACGATCTAAATCACGTTTAAACGCAGAAGCCCAGCGAGCGAGTTTATGCCCTAAAGTAATTGGCAAAGCTTGCTGTAACCATGTACGCCCAATCATGACTTGATGGCGATATTGCTTAGCTTGCTGTAATGCAGTCGCATAGCATTGTTGAAGTTGACCTTCCACAATTTTCAACGCATCACGGCATTGCAAAATACAAGCTGTGTCTAAAATATCCTGACTTGTTGCACCCCAATGCACATAACGTGAAGCATCTTCATCAACATCTTTAACGATTGCTGTAAGCTGTTTTACAAATGGAATTGCGATATTTCCAGCTAAGCCTGTTGCTACAGCCAAAGCGGAAAAATCAAACTTGTCTAACGCCTGCTCAGCTACTTGGGCAATGGTATTAGCCGCATTTTGAGGAATCACACCAACTTTTGCCTGTGCTTGAGCTAAGGCAACTTCAACCTGAATCATATATGTGATTAAAGATGAGTCACTAAAGATGTCAGTGACGTCTTCTTGGTAAAACAAGCTGGCATATAACTGGGTCATGATTAGACTCTCTCAATAATCAATGCGATGCCTTGACCCACCCCAATACACATTGAACACAAAGCGTAGCGACCACCTGTCTGTTCAAGCTGGTTTAGGGCTGTGGTCACGAGGCGTGCACCTGATGCACCGAGTGGATGACCTAATGCAATTGCACCACCGTTTGGATTTACCTTGGCAGAATCATCTGGCAAACCTAAATCACGGGTCACTGCCAAAGCCTGTGCAGCAAAGGCTTCATTCAGCTCAATTACATCCATCTGATCTAAAGTCAGGTTGGCTTGTTTCAGTAATTTTTTAATGGCTGGGGCTGGAGCAAAACCCATAATGCGGGGTTCTACACCCACTGCTGTTGAGGCAATAATCTTGGCACGTGGTTTTAAGTTGTAAGCTTGAACTGCCTCATCAGAAGCAATCAGTAGAGCTGCTGCACCATCATTAATGCCTGAAGCATTACCCGCAGTGACTGTGCCATCTGCTTTAACTACAGGTTTAAGTTTGCTTAAGCCTTCAAGTGTGGTCGATGCACGAGGATGTTCATCGGTATCAATCACAACAGCATCACCCTTACGCTGAGGGATTTCAACTGCCACGATTTCTTTAGAAAAAAAGCCTTTGGCTTGCGCGCTTGCGGTGCGTTGTTGGCTCACCAAGGCAAACTGGTCCTGATCTGCACGATTAACGTTGAACTGTTCAGCCACGTTTTCGGCAGTCTGGGGCATGGTGTCTACACCATACAATTCTTTAAGTTTTGGGTTAATGAAGCGCCACCCCATGGTAGTGTCTTCAATCTTCTGGCTACGGCCAAAGGCACTGTCTGACTTACCCATCACATAAGGTGCACGGCTCATACTTTCTACACCACCTGCAATCACCAAATTCGCTTCACCGGCTTTAATGGCACGGGCAGCAATAGCAATCGCATCGAGTGATGAACCACACAAACGGTTAATGGTGGTTGCTGGAACCTGATAAGGTAAACCTGCAAGTAGAGCTGACATACGGCCAACATTACGGTTGTCTTCACCAGCCTGGTTAGCACAGCCATAGATCACATCATCGACCTGTTCCCAATCTACATTCGGGTTACGTTGCATGAGAGCTTTGATCGGCACAGCACCAAGGTCATCGGCACGGACAGGTGCAAGACCACCTGCATAACGGCCAAATGGAGTACGGATGGCATCGATGATATAAGCGTTTTTTAATGTCATTTCCCTACTTCCTTACCCTTGAGTCGCATCAATCAAAGTTGCACCAGTCAAAGCCTGTAAATCATCAAAGCTAAGACCTTCAACTTTTTCAATCACCTTTAAACCATCTTTAGTCACGTCAATCACACACAGGTCCGTGTAAATGCGGTCAACACATTTTTTACCTGTAACCGGATAGCTCAGCTCAGCCACAATCTTCGGCTCACCTTGCTTGGTCACATGATCTGTGGTGATAAATACTTTCTTGGCACCAACCGCTAAATCCATCGCACCACCTACAGCAGGAATCGCATCGGGTGCACCCGTGTGCCAGTTCGCCAAGTCGCCATTCGCAGCAACCTGAAATGCACCAAGTACCGCAATATCAAGGTGACCACCACGCATCATCGCAAACGAGTCGCCATGGTGGAAAAAGCTACCACCTTCAAGCATGGTCACAAACTCTTTACCCGCATTAATCAGTTCTGGGTCTTCTTC
>NZ_JFYC01000024.1:0-45051 GCF_000588535.1 Acinetobacter sp. 742879
GTTATGAGGTGATGGAAGATAACAATCATCAGTTTATTGATAATGCTGCAAAGCTTTTAGCACCAAATAGTGTTGTTATTGCTCACTCGTTAGGATGTTTATTTGCATTGAGTCTTGCGCAGAAATATCCAAATAAAGTTGCACGTCTTATCCTTATATCGCCTTATTTCGTGCAGGCACAGGCCGCAAAAATATTTCAAATACAAACGATCTCTAATCTAATTTTCCGTTTTGTATCGAAAGATAAGATTGCTAAAAATCTGCATCCAGACGGGCAAAAAAATCTATCTGTTGGTTATGCGATGGATTCATTACGCCGGGTGTCGGTAGCCAAGCATATTAGTGGGTATATGCATCGTATTAGTTTGCCTCAGCAGAGAGTATCTCAAACAGCTTTGTTAAACGAGCTTGGTTCTAAAGTTGAAATAATTGTTGGAGAGAAGGACCCAATTGTTACTAGAATAAGTCCTAATATTCCTGTACATATCATTGCTGGCGCAGGCCATAATCCGCACGTTACCCATGTAGAAGCGGTTTATGATTACCTCACACCAGTTCTAACCAAATATATTAGCACCACAGCACAGCTCAGTGATGTCTGATATTTCCAAAGTACAGGTGTATGTCTGCCCAGTTTCACGGGTGCCACAAAACCACTTAATATTGAGTCATTATCTCAGCTTTCTCAATACGGCAGAAAAGTTGAGATATGATCAATATCATCCTTATGCTGCACGTCTTTTCTTAATCTCTCGTGTCTTAACGAGGTCTGTTTTAGCAGATAAGTTGGGTATTTCACCCCATGAGGTCAACATTCAATTACAACCTAACGGCAAACCTTTTATACAAGGCAATAAAGCTGTTTATTTCAATCTTAGTCATTCAGCAGACGTTATTGTTCTTGCGGTGACTGAAGAAGGGGAAATAGGAGTCGATGTTGAACGGGTGGACCGTGAGTTCGATTGGATGCGTGTCGATAGCGTGTTAGCGCCAAGTGAAATTGAATGGATTCAGGAAAATGAAAGGATTGATCCATCCAGTGTATATCAGCGTTTTTTTCAAATATGGACCTTAAAAGAATCCTATATTAAATGTACTGGCGAAGGAATGAGCCGTCATTTAAAGAAGCTCAACTTTCATGTGTTAGCTGAACACATAGATTTTCTCGATTCAACTCGTGATATTCAAAAGACAGAAGAATATTATTTCCAAAGTTATGTCTATGATCATAACTTCATCTTTTCTACCTGTTTACAACAAAGATGTAGTCTAGAGCGCTTTAACTTGGATTGTTTTCAATTAGTACCATGTATATCTACGCATCGCATAACGCCAGTACCGTGCAAATATAACTAGATTAAATCGATACAATTACTGGTTTAAAAATATGAGTCTATTAATGAAACACTTGGGCTTGAGTCGAACTCTTCTCAATAAGTTATGTGTGAAACGGTAAAAAGAAAAAAGCCCCAGTCTTTCGACTAGGGCCTTTTAAATTTGGAGCGGGAAACGAGACTCGAACTCGCGACCCCAACCTTGGCAAGGTTATGCTCTACCAACTGAGCTATTCCCGCATATATAAGCAGTTTTTACTAAAACTTTCTCAAAAAAAACCAATTTGGAGCGGGAAACGAGACTCGAACTCGCGACCCCAACCTTGGCAAGGTTATGCTCTACCAACTGAGCTATTCCCGCATATATAAGCAGTTTTTACTAAAACTTTCTCAAAAAAAACCAATTTGGAGCGGGAAACGAGACTCGAACTCGCGACCCCAACCTTGGCAAGGTTATGCTCTACCAACTGAGCTATTCCCGCATATATAAGCAGTTTTTACTAAAACTTTCTCAAAAAAAACCAATTTGGAGCGGGAAACGAGACTCGAACTCGCGACCCCAACCTTGGCAAGGTTATGCTCTACCAACTGAGCTATTCCCGCGTGCCGCTTATAATACATTAAGCAAAACAAGGGTCAACAACTTTATGCAAATAATTATGCTGATTGCATAAAATAAAAACAGAAATGACCATTTAGCGGTATTTTTGTTGTTAAGTTGCCGAATAAATAGACATTTTGTTTGAAGTCAAAGCATACAAGAGCAACTTTTGTTTGTGTGTAGACAAGGTATACTAGGTTCAAATATACGAATAATCGTAAAAGGAAAAGCTATGAGCCTTGAACAACAGTTGATTGAACGGTTACAAACACTTGCACCTAGTCATTTGGAAGTGCTCAATGAGTCTGCCGGGCACGGTGGTTATTTTCCAGGTAAGGAATCTCATTTTAAAGTGATTATAGTGAGCGACGAATTTAATGGATTGCGTTTAGTTCAACGTCATCAAAAAGTATACGCCTTAGCTTCTGATTTGATGAATCCGGGCCAAATTCATGCTTTAGCAATTCATGCTTATTTGCCAAGTGAGTGGCAAGGTCAAGCACCTGCTAGCCCAGAATGTGCACATGCACCTAAAAGCTAAGGGTTAATTTCATGGATGCACATTTACTCACTAAAATTATTCATATGACTGCGGTAGCTGCCGCACTTATGGTCTTTGTTTTACGCGCTTCAACTCTGTTTATAGGTGTTCAAGGTGAACAACCCAATCCAGCAGGGCGTAAAGTATTAGTTGCCTTACAACATTTGTCATTTACCGTGGTTTTCATTACGGGTGCAATTTTGTTAGTCATGAAAGACTTTCAAGTACAACCGTGGTTTTACGCTAAAATTATTCTATTTTTAGTGTTGTTATCTTCCCTGATGAAAGCCTTTAAAAAAGATGACACTCTTTTATTGGTACAGCGCCGTGCAGGTTTAGTCATTAGTGCGATTGCATTTATTGCTATTATTATCTTAGTGATTGTGAAACCTGTTTTTGCTTAATTGTTCTACATTCTTTGCCTTTTTGATTAAGCTCTAGGTTAAACTGCGTACAGTAAAATAATATGCAGAGGGAAACATGTTAACTCGTGTGGTGTTTAACCAAAAAGGCGGTGTAGGGAAATCAAGTATTACTGTAAATTTGGCTGCAATTAGTGCCAAACATGGCTTAAGAACATTGGTGATCGATCTTGATCCTCAAGCCAATTCTAGTCAGTATCTTTTAGGTGACGAAGCAACCTATTCTGCTGAAAAATCAATTTTAGAGCCAAATATCGAAAATTTCTTTGATGATGTGTTGGGCAACAATCAACAAAAGGGTTTAATCGGTAACGCATTAGGTTCAATTTTAAAAGCTCCAAGAAATAAAGATCTCGACAGTTTTGTTCATTCAACTCCTTTTGCAAAATTAGATGTGCTTCCAGCAAGTCCTACACTTGGCGCGCTTGAACATGCGCTTGAAAGTAAACATAAAATTTATAAATTACGTGATTCGATTCAAAACTTAGTTGGGCGATATGACCGTATCTATATAGACACACCACCAGCGTTTAACTTTTTTACTCTCTCTGCTCTGATTGCGGCAGATAAAGTACTCATTCCTTTCGACTGTGATGTTTTTTCAAAGCGTGCGTTACAAACATTGATTGAAAATGTTCTCGAAACGCAAGATGATCATAATGATCGCTTGGAAATTGAAGGAATTGTGGTGAATCAATTCCAATCCCAAGCAAAATTACCTCGGGAAGTGGTTCAGCAGTTAAAAGATGAAGGGTTGCCTGTACTCAATAGCATGTTACCGCCTTCGATTTTGATGAAAGAATCGCATCAGAAAAATTTACCTTTGGCCCATTTGGCACCCGAACATAAATTGACTCAAGCTTATGAGACATTGTTTGGTGAGATTGAGCCAAAACGATAAGAGAAAAATGATGAAAGGCTTATATATTGCGCCTTTGGTGGCAGCCACTTTACTCCTTGGCGCTTGTGCTACAACGGTAAAACCGACTTATGTGTCTCCGACACAATATCAATCTTTGAGCTGCCAACAGCTACAAAGTGAATATAACCGTATTCAGCAATATATCGACAATGGCGTGCAAACTCCAAAAAGTACAGGTATGGGTGTTGGTCTTGGACTCGGTGGTGGCTGGGGACGAGGTGGTTGGGGATTCGGTCCATCTATTTCTGTAAACATGGGACAGTCTTCTTCAACGAAAAATACCGAACTTTCACGTGTTTTAGGTCAACAAGAAGCGATTGTTCAGGCTGCTCAGTTCAAAAATTGTCCAATAATTGTTCGTAAAAAGACCAATTAATAGTCAACTTTACATCACAATATGCTAACTAAGGCATGTTGTGATGAATAAAGTTTAGCAAAATGTTTCATAATAAAATTAATATAAATAAGTGGTTTATCAATTTTTAAGCTTCCAAAATTCTGTATTTTCTGTAATCAAAAAGCCTCATAAACTTGCTATATTTTGCCTGTTTCGTTTAAGGTGGCCCCATCTTGGATATTATGGAAACTTTATGATTGAGAGTTGGTTTTTTGTATTGGCAATGTTGGCTGTTTTGCTCATTCCTGGGCCGACAAATGCTTTACTTGCAACCGCTGCTCATTCTCAAGGTTTATCTAAAGCATTCTGGCTTATTCCTATGGAATGGTTAGGCTATGCCTACGGTATTAGCTTTTGGGCTGTGTTTATTCATTTGGCAGCACCAGTTTGGCCTGCGTTATTGCTCATTTTACATATCACAAGTGTGGCATATGTGTTCTGGATGGCATTCCGATTATGGAAAACCACCCATTTACAACAATTTAGTCAAACTCACCGTAACATTCGCCCACGTCAATTATTCTTCTCAACCTTAAAAAATCCGAAATCCTTACTTTTTGCTGCAGGTATTTTCCCTGCCGAAACATGGAATTCGCCTGAAAATTGTCTAATGGTATTTGGTGTTTTTACATTGACGCTCATTCCAGCTGCGAGTTTCTGGATGATTTTTGGACGTGCACTATTAACGGGCCCAGTACAAAAAATAAAAGCCGATCATTTATATAAAGGATCGGCTATGTTGCTTATTTTATGTATGCTTCCAGTGGTATTCCGTTTCTTCTAAATTAAGCCTTAAGCATTGGTTTTCCGGCTTTTTAGTTTTTCACGTATAAAGCCGATGATACCCGGTAAAACACTAATAATAATGATGCCAAAAATAAGATGAGTGAAGTTGTCTTTAACGATTGGCATATTTCCAAATAGATAGCCCAAAGCCACAAAAGAAGCGACCCAACAAAATGCGCCAATCACATTATAAGTTAGGAAAAACTTATAGTTCATGCTGCCAGCACCCGCAACAAAAGGGGCAAAAGTACGGGCAAATGGAACAAAGCGAGCAAAAATAATTGTTTTGCCACCATGACGAGCAAAGAATTCTTGAGTTTTAATTAAATGCTGCTTATTAATGAATCGTGAATTCATTTCAAATACACGTGGACCGATAAAACGACCAATATGGTAGTTCACTGTATCGCCTAAAACGGCAGCAATGAAGAGTAGAGCACCCAATAACCATGGATCCATCGCACCTGTAGATGCTGCTAAAGCACCAGCTGCAAATAGTAAACTATCTCCCGGTAAAAACGGCATAACCACTAAACCGGTTTCGACAAAGATAATTAAAAATAAAATGCCATAAATCCACGTCCCGTAATTTGTAATAAACTCGGCGAGATGTTGATCAACGTGTAGAATAAAATCAAGAAGTTCCATGAGATGATTAAGTGGTAAACCGTGCTCAAATCCTAGCAGTGACCCTATAGAAAGTCAGTATAAAACATCAAAAATATACAAATTGATCATCCTGTTTGTGCAACGATATATATGGATTTTGAGTATTTAATTATCAATGTCCCAAACCTAGAATGAGCTCATCAATAAATAAGCATTTAAATAAAGGTGGCAAAATGTTTAATCCAAATGTAGTAGTCAAAAATATCGTAACGCAATCAGGCGCGGACAGTTTTATTAGTCTTATTGCTCGTCTTCTTATGGCTTATATCTTCCTTGTTGCTGGTTGGGGGAAAATTACCGGTTATGCAGCAACTGCAGGATATATGGAAGCAATGGGTGTACCAGGTGGAATTCTTCCTTTAGTTATCTTGGTTGAGTTTGGTGGTGGTTTAGCCTTGTTATTTGGTTTCCAAGCACGCTTTGCAGCTTTTGGTCTTGGTATCTTCAGTATTTTAACTGCATTCTTGTTCCACCAAGGTGGGGCTGATGCAGCGGCACAATACAATAATGGCATCCATTTTATGAAAAACTTAGCAATGGCAGGTGGTTTATTCTTCCTAATGCTTCATGGTGCTGGCCGTATTAGTCTGGATCATGCAATCGAAAAATAAGATATAAGACAAAAGAAAACCGGATGAGCAAGTCATCCGGTTTTTTTATTTCTTTATTTTAAAATTAAAGCATAAATTGGATTTGTAATTCCCCAACCACGAAACCAAGAACTGCGCCGACTGCAATCAAGGCCCACTCATCTTCTTTAAATGCAGGACGTAACATCCCTTCAAATTCAGAAGGTGTTAATTTTTGCATACGTTCAATGAGTGTGCTACGAATATTCATTGCATCTTCTGCATAAGACTCTACATATTTCATCGTCTCTGGAAGCTGTTGCATAATACGTTCAGCAACTTGTGATTTCATATTCTGATATTTTTCTCCGCCAATTGCATATACAACTAACGGACGAATAACCCCAGCTTGCATATCAATTTCTTGTTTGACATGGCGGTTAACCAGATCAATAACACGCGCAGAATGTGTACCCGAAAATAACTCTTCCATCATGTGACGTGAAGTTAAAAGCTGTTTAGAAATTAAAGCTGCATAGTCAGCAGCAACTTCATTTTGACGTTTAATAAACAGACCTTGCCATGTGTAACCCAATATCTTTTTAGGATAAAGTGGTCTAAACATCATTTGCAGTGCAATCCAGTCACTAAAGAAACCCACAAAGCCACCAAACAAAGGTAGCATCCAAGGATATTTTCCTTGAGTGACAATCCAGCACAACATCTGAATCACACCAATACCGAAGCCAAATACAAAGCCTACATTACTGAAAAATTTAAATTCTTGTTTCCCTACACGTTTAAAAATATTGTTGAGCAAACGTTTA
Organism: Acinetobacter sp. 742879; assembly: GCF_000588535.1. Classification (NCBI taxonomy): domain Bacteria; kingdom Pseudomonadati; phylum Pseudomonadota; class Gammaproteobacteria; order Moraxellales; family Moraxellaceae; genus Acinetobacter; species Acinetobacter sp. 742879. The sequence goes on from NZ_JFYC01000024.1 coordinate 7,069, forward strand.
TCTTTAAGCAAGTTGCTGATCACAAGATGTTTAATATCAAAGTATCGATTCACATCACGTTGTACTTCGCTCATGATGTGTTCAACAATTTCTGGTGCTTTGGATTGCACACGACGGATGAGTCTTTGGCGAGCAAATTCTGGCATGCCTTCCCATAAACCAGGCTGATACTCTTGAGCAACGTCACGGGTAATATCTTCAGCCGCTGCAAGTAGAGGTTTTTCTATTTCTTTGGCAATACGTTTAGGATCTAGGCGTGCAAAAATTTCTTCAGGTTTAATCAGCTTTGCTGTCATGAGCTCAACAGCAATGGTTGCCATTTTCTCGGCTTTGCGAGGCACAATGCCTTGCCAACCCAAAAATGGTTTAATACCTTTAAATTCAAGTGGTGAAAACATCATCTGGATGGCAACCACCTTGGTGATATAGCCAATTAAACCACTCATAAAAGGAATAGAGACATACAACCAAAAATGTTGCTGGAAATCTGCAATCATAGTTTGAAGCATTGTTGTTCCTTAGATTTCTATTGATTTTGATAGGGGGCAACAAGCCATAAAAATGGATAATTGTTTAAGCACAGACAAATATCGCTTATGGTATTTACCTTTCCATGGTAATGCCTGTTTTATCGGCTCATCTTAACATCAAATTCAAGGCGATGTTGCATAGAATGTGATGAATTTATCAATACCCATGGAGTTTTTAAGCGTAACCCATACATTTGATAAATATAAGTAAATTTTGATTTATATCAAACAATCCAATTATAGAAATGATTCTGATATGAAAAAAATAAGATATATGATGATTTGCGGTGCGCCGAAGCGCGAAAAATGTTAAAATGGCGCGCTTAATTCTTTTGCCATTTAGTGGTTTGTCATGACTACCAATACTCAAATTACTGAAGATCGTATCCTGATTCTGGATTTCGGCTCTCAATATAGTCAGCTCATTGCACGTCGTGTACGTGAAGCTGGTGTTTACTCTGAAATGTATGCTTTTGATATGTCTGAAGAAGACATTCGTGCTTTTAAGCCAAATGGCATTATTTTGTCAGGTGGACCTGAGAGTGTGCATGAAGAAGGCAGCCCTCGCGCACCACAAGTAGTGTTTGAGTTAGGCGTTCCAGTATTGGGTATTTGCTATGGCTTGCAAACCATGTCTGAACAGTTAGGCGGTAAAGTTGAGCCGGGTACTGTACATGAGTTTGGTTATGCCGAAGTTGATATCGTTAAACGCGACCAACTGATTGGTAACTTACAAGACCGTGAAAATCAACTTCATGTTTGGATGAGTCATGGTGACAAAGTTAGCCAGATTCCAGAAGGCTTTACCATTACTGCAAGCACACCAAGCTGTCCAGTTGCTGCTGTAAGTGATGAAACGCGTCGTTTTTATGGCGTGCAATTCCACCCAGAAGTAACACACACGGCAAAAGGTGAAGAGTTACTTGCAAACTTCGTTCATAAAATTTGTGGATGTGGCGGTCTTTGGACGCCTGAACACATCATTGATTTACGTGTAGAACAATTACGTGAACAAATTGGTAATGAAAAAGTTCTTTTAGGTCTTTCTGGTGGTGTTGACTCATCTGTCGTTGCTGCGCTTTTACATAAAGCAATTGGCGACCAGTTAACATGTGTATTTGTTGATAATGGTTTACTTCGTTTAAACGAAGGTGATCAAGTGATGCAAATGTTTGCTGAAAACATGGGTATCCGTGTTATTCGTGCAGATGCTGAACAACGCTTTTTAACTCCATTGGCTGGGGAAGTTGATCCAGAGAAAAAACGTAAAATCATTGGCCGTGAATTCATTGAGGTATTTGCTGAAGAAGCACGTAAACTTGATGGCGTGAAATTCTTAGCACAAGGTACGATTTACCCAGACGTAATCGAATCTGCTGCAAGCAAACAAGGTAAAGCACACGTAATTAAATCACACCACAACGTGGGTGGTTTACCAGAAGATTTAGCATTTGAATTGGTGGAACCTTTACGCGACTTGTTCAAAGACGAAGTTCGTAAATTAGGTACTACACTTGGCTTGCCACATAGCATGATTTACCGCCATCCATTCCCGGGCCCTGGTTTAGGTGTTCGTATTTTGGGTGAAGTGAAGAAAGAATATGCTGATATTCTTCGTCTTGCTGATGACATCTTCATGCAAGAGCTTCGTGACAGCGGTTGGTATGATAAAACTGCTCAAGCATTTGCTGTGTTCCAACCAGTTAAGTCAGTTGGCGTAGTAGGTGACGGTCGTCGTTATGCATGGGTAATTGCGCTTCGTGCAGTTGAAACGGTTGACTTTATGACAGCTCGTTTTGCACATTTACCATACGAATTGGTTGATAAAATCTCAACGCGTATTATGAATGAAATTAAAGATGTATCACGTGTTGTATACGACGTGTCATCTAAACCACCAGCAACGATTGAGTGGGAATAATTTTCCTCTAGTTGTTGTTAAAAAAGGACGCATTAGCGTCCTTTTTTATTACTTAACGATTTTAATAAGAGTAAATTTATTAGCTCAAGGAACTGTATATAGAGGGTTGAATATAATATTTTATAATTTTATATGCTGGATTGGTTTTATCTAATTTTAAGGTCTAAAGGTTATGCCCCTATTAAATGAAATAAGAGCCAAAATTGAAAGAGATTTCCATAGACAACTACCAGATATATATTTTGAATTATTAAAATTTTCAAATGGTTTTTTATTTGAAAGTGGCGTAGTTATTTATTCTTCTGATGAGGTTTTTGAAAGAAATCAAACTTTTGAAGTGCAAAAGTATGCTGGAGATTATTTAGCTATAGGTGATGATAGTGGTGGAATATCAATTCTTATACCATTTCTAGGAACAGGTGTTTTTACTGTAGATCAAGGCAGCATGGATACTAATGACATGAGTAAAATTAGTGATTCCTTAATGAACTGGTTTAAAGCTGGATGCCAAATTTAGCTTTTGGCAAATGAATTTTAAATGGGATAAATGAACCAAGGTTGGTTTGATGAGAATAATTTTTAAGAGTGCTTAAGCACTCTTTTTTATTACTTAACTTTTAAAGCTAAAAATTAATTTTGATAACTATCAAAGCAATAGATCAAATATTATTACTTTTACTTGATCAAAGATACATTAAGATATATCTTAATAATTACAAATTGATCATTTTGGATCTTAAAAGATGAAACAACAATCCGAACAGCATCATGCTGAACATCATCGTTCGGGACGCCGTGGAAGACTTTTTAAAGCTGGACGCATGAAACTTTTGGTACTTCATCTCATTCAGCAAAACCCAAAGCATGGCTATGAAATCATTAAAGAAATAAGTGATTTGGTAGGTGATGGCTATACGCCAAGCGCAGGAACAATTTATCCAACATTAACCAGTCTTGAAGAAATGAATTTGATTAATTTGCTGGATGTAGAGCGTAAGCAATATCAAATCACGGAATTTGGGAAGGCTTACTTAACTGAACAACAAGACAAGTTGAAAGAGTTATTAGAAAAACTACGTTTAAGACGAGAAATCCACAGTAATGATGAATTAATCGAAATTCATCGTGCCATGGAAAACCTAAAAACAGCCTTGCGTTTGAAGCTGAACTCGGCAGGTTTACAGCAAGAGCAGATTTATCAAATTGCCGAAAAAATTGATCAGGCTGCTGTTGCGATTGGGCGCCTATAAGTCGACCTTAAACAAGTTGAAATTTTTCAAAGTTATTAATTTTAAGAGAGAATTTATATATGAAACAACATCAATATCATGTCACGGTACAACACTTGAAAAATGCAAAAGGAGAAGCGTCTACTTATACTGAACGCCTTGAATTCTATGCGGGAAATCATGACGATATTTTTGAAATTGTTGAACGCTTAAAAAAAGCAGATTTTTTTGATGATGAAACAACAAAATCCTTTGGAGTTGGGCTAAAACTTTTTAGTGAGGTTATGCTTGAAAACCGTGACTACCCACTATTTCAAGAGTTTCTCCCACAATTTGGTCAATTTATGAAAAACCTAAAACAGCTCGTTAAAACTCAATCATCTTAAGCTGCTCAATGCAGCTTTAATGTTATGTAATTAACAAATGATTGTCTCATTCATAGCACCCTGTGTATTACTAAAAGACTATATTGAATAATGAGTGTATTGTTAAGATCATTACAACGACTCATTGCAAAAGCATAGGTAAAAGAGAGTAATATCATGAGCAATAATAATGATTACGATATTTCTGATTCAAAGGATTGCGAAAAATTTGCCAATCAGTTTATTCAGGAATTTCCAATTCGCTCTGCTGAAATTGGACAGGGGACAGTCATTAAGCGGGCTTTACCTAGCCGACAAAAACGAATGATTGGTGCGTGGTGTTTCCTAGATCATGCGGGCCCAGTAACTTTTCCGGCGGGTGATGGTTTAGATGTTGGTCCTCATCCTCATATTGGTTTGCAAACCTTCACGTGGATGATTGAAGGCACGATGATGCATACCGATAGCTTAGGCTCAAAACAACTGATTCGACCTAAACAAGTTAATTTAATGACGGCAGGTCACGGAATTTCACATACAGAAGTTGCACCTGATACAGAAACTCAAATGCACGCTGCTCAGCTCTGGATTGCCTTACCAGATGCTAAGCGCAACATGGATCCGAAATTTGAACATTATCCTGAACTGCCTGTTGTTGAGAAAGACGGTCTAGAGTTTACCGTGCTTGTGGGTGAATATTTGGCAACGACTTCTCCAGTAGTGGTTCATACGCCGTTAGTGGGTGTCGACCTCATTGCTACCGAAGATACGAAAACTCGTATTCCATTAAATCCTAATTATGAATATGGTTTTATGGCATTAGAAGGTGTTGCCCATGTAAATGGTCATGAGTTAACTGCTGACAACATGGTTGTTTTGGATACTGGACTGAGTGAAATTGAGATTGAAGTAAAAAAAGGTAATCGTATTCTTTTGATTGGTGGTGAACCGTTTGAAACACCAATTTTGCTATGGTGGAACTTTGTTGCACGTACAATGGATGATTTAAAAGAAGCCCGTGAGCAATGGATTAACCATGATGCACGTTTTGGTGAAATTCCAGATTATATTGGTGCACGTTTAGAAGCCCCTGTTCTTCCAGATCAAATGAGAGCATCAAAATGACAGCAGTAATTGCAAGCAGTAAAGCAAAGCCCCTTGCTGAACAATGGAAGGGCGAAATCACCAGTGGTCGTCACCAATATTTTTGTGATGAGCCAGAAAAGTTAGAAGGGCAAGATCAAGGCCCAGCGCCATATGATTTGCTCACTGGAAGTTTAGCCGCGTGTACGCTCATTACTTTAAGAATGTACGCAAAGCATAAGGGTTATGATTTTGGTGAGTTTTCGGTTGAAATCGATTTTCATACCAATAGAGAACATGAAGAACATATAGAACGTCGTATTGTTTTTAAAGACTTGCCAAACGAAGAGCTTCAACAAAAAATCTTAGCGGTATGCGGTAAAACCCCAGTCACTAAAACTTTGTTACGTAGTTTAGACATTCATACTGTGCTTGTTACAGTGTAAAAATGCTATTTTGTTGAGGTGGATGATTTTATATCCATCCCACAAATGGAATAAAACAGCATGTTCACATGCTGTTTTTTATGTAAAAAGAAAAATAAAAGCAGGCAATAACATGATTAGTGTACACCACCTGGAATGTTCGCGATCGTTTCGAATTTTATGGGCTTTAGAAGAGTTGGGCTTAGATTATGATATTCATTATTATCAACGCCTACCTAACTATTCTGCTCCAGAAACATTGAAATGTATTCATCCTTTAGGTAAAGCTCCGATTTTGACTGATGATGAACAAGTCATCGCAGAATCAGCTGTGATTTTAGAATATTTACAGCAGCGTTATGATCAGAAGCAACAATTTAAACCTACAGAGCCACAAGATTTACAGCAGTATATTTATTGGATGCACTATGCAGAAGGTTCACTTATGCCGTTATTAGTCATGACTTTAGTCATGAATAGTGTAAATAAGCATGTGCCATGGTTAATTCAGCCAGTAGCTAAAAAAATCACGGAAGGGGTGAAGGCAAATTTTGTTCGCCCACGTATGAAAGATCATATTAGTTTTTTAGAAAACTATTTGGCAGAGCATGAATATTTTGCAGGTGACTTTTCCTTTGCTGATATTCAAATGAGTTTTCCTTTAGAGGCTTTGCAAACGCGTTTGCAAGGTAAATATCCTCATATTCAGGCTTTTTTACATCGTATTCGGCGAAGGGTAGCGTTTCAAAAAGCGAAAAAAAGGGGAATTGGTTCCAATGAAAGGAATTGTGCTGATATTTAAAAGAAAAGGAACAAATATTTGTTCCTTTTCTATTTTTACTTTACTTGCGTTTGATCACGATAGAATCAATGCCACTGTGTTGTAAGGTCTGCTGAGCAGCCAAGGCAGCGTCTTGAGTATCATACGGTCCGGAAATAACGCGATACCATGTTTGTCCGTTTTCAGTACTTTTGACTACGTCCGCAGATAAGCCATTTAAAATGATTTCTGCACGGCGGGCATCAGCCTGATCAGGATCGTTATAACTACGAACTTGTAAAATATATGTAGGTTGCTGAGGAGTTGTAGCTGACTGATTTGGATCAATTCCTACACTTTCAGAGGCAGCTGGTTGAGTGGTACTTGGTGCCTCAACGATCATAGCAGTGCCTTGATTTTTACTTTCAGGGATTGCTTGTTCAGGAATAGGGGTAACCTGTTGTTGAGGCAATAGGTCGTAGAAGCGATAGTCTTTATTGGTATCTTCTTCTTGATAATGTTCAGAAGTAATCTGATTTTTCGCAGGAACAGGTTGCCAAGGTTTCCAAAGCATAAGCATTACAGCGATACATAAGACCGCCAAAATAGCGACAAGTGTCCCTAACCATTTGGGAATTAGGGGCTTTTTAGGCTTATTAGGTCTTTCAGATACACCGCGTTGCGTTTTGCCAAACACGTGGATTATTCCTCTGTATTTTGATTGTTTTTTAATTCGAGTTTGAGTCTCGTCTTACGATGCTAAAAACAGTGGTTTGTATCGATATTCTAACTATACAAACCACCGCTTACTATATATTGCATGACCTCTAATTTGCTGTCATGCAATATATTTATTACATAGATTCTGGTGCAGATACACCAAGTAATTCTAAACCATTACGAAGCACTTGTTGTACATTGATTGAAAGCAATAAACGGGCTTGTGTAAGCTCTGCATCATCGCTTAATACTTTATGTTCATTGTACCAACCATGGAACAGGGCAGCTAACTCTTTTAAGTAGTTACCAACCTGATGAGGTTCATATGCATTTGCAGCACGTAATACCGCGTCTGGGTATGCTGCCAGTTTAGCAAGAATCTCAGTTTCTGCATCAAGAGACAAGCGAGTTGCATGTGGGCGAGCAGTATTTACATCGAATTGTAAATCTGTGCTTGCTGCTTTTTCTAACATACGGCAAATACGTGCGTGTGCATATTGAATATAGTACACAGCATTGTCTTTACTTTGTGAAACAGCAAGGTCAAGGTCAAAGTCGATGTGTTGTTCACTCTTACGCATTACGTAGTAGAAACGAGCTGCGTCATTGCCTACTTCTTTACGCAAGTCACGTAAAGTCACGAACTGACCAGAACGAGAAGACATTTGAACCATCTCGCCACCACGCCATAAACTTACGAACTGAACTAAAAGAACAGTTAGTTTTTTAGAGTCGTAACCCATTGCATCAATCGCCGCTTTTACGCGAGAAATATAGCCGTGGTGATCAGAACCCCAAATATCGATTAGGTCAGTATAACCACGTTGTAGTTTATTTAAGTGGTATGCAATATCAGATGCAAAGTAAGTCGTTTGGCCATTACGACGCTTAACAACACGGTCTTTTTCATCACCAAATTCAGTCGACTTGAACCAGATGTTGCCATCTTTTTCATAAAGGAAGCCGCGTTGATCTAACGTTTCTAAAGCTTCATCAATTTTTGCACTAAGAGATGCTTCACTAAACCATTGGTTGAACGTTACACCAAAGTCAGCAAGGTCATCTTTAATATCATCTAAAATGGCGTGAAGAGCAGCTTGGTGGAATACACGGTAGCCTTCACCTAATAATTGTTGTGAGTTGGCAATAAGGCCATCAATATGCTTTTCTTTATCGCCAGATAAAACGACTTTGTTACCTTCGCTATCTAGCTCTTCAGCATATTGCACATCTTCTGGTACATCTTTATAAACATTCGCAACTTCACGAACGTAAGCATCGCCATCTTTATCAATAATGCCTTGTGCGATTTCTTTAACATAATCGCCTTGATATGCATTTTTAGGGAATACAAGGTTTTGTCCAAGTAGTTCCAAATAACGTAAATAAGTAGAAGTCGCCAAAATATCCATTTGACGACCAGCATCATTCACGTAGTACTCACGGTCAACTTTAGCACCCGTTGCTTCAAGTAAATTGGCAACAGTCATACCGTATGCCGCACCACGTCCATGACCTACGTGTAGGCTAGACGTAGGGTTTGCAGAAACAAATTCGACTTGAATCTTTTTCGCTGCATTTGCTTGGCTACGACCAAAAATTTCTTTTTGTGCTTGAATTTGATCAAGAATAGCAAAACGCTGGTCTGCATTTAAAAAGAAGTTAATAAATCCGGGTCCTGCGATTTCAGCTTTACTGATATCTGCCACTTCTGGTAATGCAGCTAGAACTTTCTCAGCTAAATCACGTGGTTTCATACCAGCAGCTTTCGAGCCGATCATGGCAATATTAGAAGCAAAGTCGCCATGGCTTCGGTCTTTGGTGCGTGTTAAGTTGCTTGTGTTTTTCCAGTCGGAAGGAAGCACCCCTTCTTGTTGAAGAGTTTGCACTGCATGGTCGAGAGCTGCTTGTATTGCCGTATTCATATCAATCGAAAATAGATGTCGCAGAAAAACGTCAAATATAGCAAATTTCCGATGACTTAGGGGAGGGGATTTAATATTCCAATAATTCTTTATGCAAATTACTGATGATTATTTTTTAAATGAATGTTGGTTGATGAATCGCCTTATTATTCTGAAAATAAAGAATTACAAGCCTTTTGGGTAGTTTTGATGAGTAAATTAAGTGTTTAATTTAATATTATTTCCTGAGAAAATACCTGTTGCCACTAAATCATATAATTATGGCTTTTAAAATTGAGAAAATAAAAGAAGTTTTTAAAATCATAAAAATATTAAAATACTGATTTTTATTATTTATTTTTAATCATGTTGTAACTAAATAGTGTTTAATTTTAACATCACAGTTTAAAATATCTATTTTGATCGAATTAGGCTTAAGCTTATACGCACAAAGAGTTTTAGAGACCATACAAAACGTATTTTTCTCTACTCTAAGCTGGAAAATGAGATAGGCAATGATATCAGGACACCCAAGTAAACATCCCCTTTATATTCCATATGCAGGTTTTACACTTTTAGAGTTACCACTCTTAAATAAAGGTTCGGCTTTCACTGAAGAAGAAAGAAGTAACTTTAACTTACACGGTTTACTCCCCCATATTATTGAAACTATTGAAGAGCAGAGCCAGCGCTCTTATCAACAATATTGCGCTTTTACTGATGATATCAATCGACATATCTATTTGCGTAATATCCAAGATACCAACGAAACCTTGTTCTATCATTTAATCGAAAATCATCTTGAAGAAATGATGCCGATTATTTATACCCCAACAGTGGGTGAGGCATGTCAGCGTTTCTCTGATATCTATCGTCGTCATCGTGGTGTTTTCATTTCATATCCAGATCGTGATGTGATTGATGATATTTTGCAAAACGTAAATAAAAATAATGTAAAAGTGATCGTGATAACTGATGGTGAACGTATTTTAGGTCTGGGTGACCAAGGTATTGGTGGCATGGGTATTCCTATTGGGAAACTTTCACTTTACACCGCTTGTGGGGGAATTAGTCCAGCCTATACATTGCCAATCACAATTGATGTAGGAACGAATAATCCACAATTGTTAAATGATCCGATCTATATGGGTTGGCGTCAGCCACGTATTAGTGGCGATGAATATTACGCATTTGTCGATATGGTGATTGAAGCTGTAAAGCGTCGTTGGCCAAAAGCGTTAATTCAGTTTGAAGATTTCGCACAAAAAAATGCGATGCCACTTTTAGAAAAGTATCGAGATAAAATTTGTTGTTTTAACGATGATATTCAAGGAACAGCAGCGGTATCTGTAGGTAGTTTGATTGCTGCAAGTCGTGCAGCAGGCAAGCAATTAAAAGATCAAACAATTGCTTTCTTAGGCGCGGGTTCTGCGGGATGCGGTATTGCGGAACAAATTATTGCTCAAATGGTTGCTGAAGGGCTGACTGATTCTGAAGCCCGTGCACGCGTTTATATGGTTGATCGTTTTGGCTTGATTACCGAAAATCAGCCAAACTTATTGGACTTCCAACGCAAATTGGCGCAAAAAGCTGAGGTGGTTGATCAATGGGGCAATATTGAAGAAGTGATTTCACTCCTTGATGTTGTTAAAAATGCTAAGCCTACAGTGTTAATTGGCGTTTCTGGTCAGCCAGGCTTGTTCACAGAAGAAATCATTAAGACCATGGCGGCGAATTGTGAACGCCCAATTGTCATGCCATTGTCTAACCCAACTTCACGTGTTGAGGCTGTGCCAGCAGATATTGTAGAGTGGACTGAAGGTAGAGCGTTAATTGCAACAGGTAGCCCGTTTGCTCCTGTGAATCATCACGGCAAGCTTTATAATATTTCTCAGTGTAATAACTCGTACATTTTCCCGGGCATTGGGCTGGGTGTGGTGGCATCGGGTGCTAAACGCGTTACTGAAAATATGTTAATGGCTTCAAGTAGTGCTTTAGCGAATTGCTCGCCATTACTAAAAGATCCGCAAGCTGATTTATTGCCACCTTTGGGTGAAATTCAGCAAGTCTCTAAAGTGATTGCATTTGAAGTTGCCAAAGCTGCAATGGCAGATGGCGTGGCAGTAACGATTAGTGATGATTTGCTACAGCAAAAAATAGATCAATCATTCTGGAAGCCAGAATACCGTAAATATAAGCGTATTCCTTTCTAAGATTAAGAACGTAAAAAGAGGAGCTTAAGCTCCTCTTTTTTATTTTAGTCTTCTAAAACTTCTTCTAGTAATTCTTCACTTGGTGCAAAGTAATATGCGCCGTCTAGTGGTGTCACGAAATGCAATAAGCGGTCATGGATACCATCTCCACTTGTACCAAACATACGCTTTAACATGGCATCAATAATGCTCAGGTCTTTAGTATAAGCAATGAAGAATAAGCCTTGATCGCCTCGGCCGTCGCCATAAGGCAGACTATGACGCAAGATTTCCATTTCTTCGCCTTCGTCATCTTCAACGACAGTACGGGCAACATGGGCATTTTCTGGTTTAACGTCATCATCAAGTTCAATTGACTCAAGCTTAGTACGACCCATGACATTTTCTTGAGCATCAACTTTTAGTTTTTTCCATTTTTCTAAGTCGTGTGCATAGCGCTGTGCAAATATGAAACTACCATCTGCAAATACTCCAGCACTTTCTGGGAGTAGGGCTGTTTCCGCGCGGTCATCTGGAAATTGAGGGTTTTCAGTACCATCTATAAAGCCAGTAATATCGCGACCATCGAAATAACGGAAGCAAACACGCTCATCAAGAACTTCAACTTTATCTTTAATACCTTCAAAAAATGCTTGGCTTAATGCAAAACAAATATCAGAACGCATACTAGCAATATGGATGAGGACATCAGCGGGAACAGCTGGCATGTTGAATGCGCCGTTTTCTGGTTCAAGTTGTTTAAAGCCAGCAGGAGATTGACTGTAAAGTTGCTTCCAAAGTTCTGGACCAAAAGCGACTGCTGTTTTAATTTGCGCGTCTGAATGCTGAGTAATGAGACGGTCGCGTGTTTCAAACAACGCTTCGAGTTGTTCTTTTAATTCATCAATTGATAAGTCTTTTAAACGAAGAACAATAAATCGGGCATGATCTGATGGCAACGGCAAAATGACAGATTGAGCAGTCATTGGAAGGTATCTCCTCAATTATAATTTAGTATGAGCTTTAATTATTGTGCCTGATGCGAAGAGCGGTTAGTAGTCTATTTCTTGATTTTATTGTTTGAATTCTCATCAAGATAGTTTTATAAAACAGTATAATTCCACTTTTATTGTCTATTTTTACTATGTCTTTGCAAGTTTGGTTTGCCTATATGTTGGCCTGTTGGGTCATTAGTATCTCTCCGGGTGCGGGAGCTATTGCCTCAATGTCGAGTGGTCTAAACTATGGATTTAGACATGGTTATTGGAATGCAATCGGTTTGCAAGTTGCCTTGGTGCTTCAAATTATGGTGGTGGCAGCAGGTGTTGGGGTCTTATTTGCCACAACTCCTTTAGCTTTTCAGGCCGTTAAGTGGTTTGGCGTAGCTTATTTATTGTATTTGGCCTATTTGCAGTGGACAGCACCTGTAAAAGATATAGAAATTCAACAAGAAAAAAGAGATAAGTCTGCTTTAGCTCTGCTATTAAATGGTTTTGTGGTTAATATTAGCAATCCTAAAGCGATCGTATTTTTATTGGCGGTTTTACCGCAGTTCTTAGATTTAAGTAAGCCTCAATGGATACAGTACCTAATTATGGCGGCCACTATGATTACGATCGATTTGATTGTAATGGCTGGATATACGGGGCTGGCATCCAAGGTTTTAAGATTACTTCGATCCCCTAGACAGCAAAAATATTTAAATCGGGGCTTTGCTGTGATGTTTAGCTGTGCGGCTTTATTATTGAGCACAGTGCATCAGGCGGCCTAGTTTAGGACGCCTGTGTCTGATTTTTTAGTTTTTGAGTTATAAAAATAACGGCAAAACTTAATGCCATACATAAAACAATACTAAGACCTGTAGAGATATTAAGTGCTGCACTTGACCATAAGCCGACACTAACACCAAGCTGGGCTAACACGAATGCCCAAATAACCATTTGCTTTGGTGAGTTTGCCAATAGACGAGCGCTTAAAGCTGGTATTACGAGTAATGCACCCATTAGCAAAGAACCTACAGCACGCAAAGCTAAAACTGTAAATAAAGCTAATAACAGCATAAAAATAAGGCGTTGCCAGTTTGCATTCACCCCTTCACTAATTGCGATATCCGGATCAATTGCAAACTGTATTTGTGGCTGCCAAAAGCGGTAAAGAATTGCGAGTGATATTGCAATAATTAAAGTGAAAACAGGAAGATCTGGCCAATCAATACTAAGTAAATCGCCAAACAAATAACTTAAAAGCTCGGGTCTTAAACTTGGAACATGTTGAATAAACAACAGGCCACTACAGAGTAATGTTGCTGAACATAAGGCTAGCAGAGCATCATTGGGTAAACGGTTGTCATGTAAAGCCCATAAAATGCCTACCAGTAAAACCGCTGTACCTGCAACACCAAGCCATAATGGAAGACTTAAAGCTCCCGCAATAGCAACCCCAAGTAGTGTTCCGTGCGCCATCGTGTCAGCAAAAAAAGACATGCGTCTCCAAAGCATTAAACAACCCAGAGGTGCAGTTAAAAATACTAGCAGAGATCCCATAATCCATGCGGGTAACAATAATTGTAACCATTCCATCATGGCTTAAGCTTCCGGTTCTGGGTGAATATGAGGACGGTCATTATGAGGGCAGGGGTGTGCAGCATCACCGTGAGCACAATGGTCATGATGATGTTGATAGAAAACCCTTTGAGTTCCAAATATTGCCTGATATTCAGGATGTTGTTGGATATTTTCGGGCAGCCCGCTACAGCAAATATGTTTGTTTAAACACACCACACGGTGTGTTCCTTGCATCACCCATTGTAAGTCATGAGAAACAATTAAGATCGCGCAACCATATCGTTCTGGTAGGCTACGAACATAATCATAAAGTTCCGCTTCTGACTGAATATCTAGGCCTTGCATGGGTTCATCAAGAACTAAAATATCTGGGTGACGAAGCAGTGCACGAGCTAATAGTACTCTTTGGCGTTCTCCACCTGAAAGTTGTTGTACTTTTGATTGTTGTAACTTTGAAATGCCTGTGTCTTGAATAATTTCCTGACGCAGGGCAGGGTTGCATTTTTCTAAATCAAGAAGGTCCTGAACACGTAAAGGAAGGCTGTGTGAAGGATTAAACTTTTGTGGCACATAAGCCATTTTAAGTTTTTTATGATTAATAACACGCCCGCTACTTGGTTGAAGAATACCGAGTAGAACTTTAATTAGTGTTGATTTGCCTGCACCATTGGGTCCAATTAAAGACACAATCTCATTTTGATGTAGGGCAAAATCAACTTTTTTTAATATATCCCGATCATCACGACGAACAGAAACATGCTCAAGCTGAATTAATACAGGATTTAAGGAGTTGTGCGGCACTGTTGGCATTTCCCCGAAATTTCAATAATGCTGTGTTGAGCCACGAAGTCATCTGAAGCTGCAAGCTGGTCAAGCTGGTGTGTGAGGCCTTGAGAAGAGGCTTCTTTAACCATATGGCATTCGGTACAAATCAGGAACGCTGCTTGATGACCTTCACGCGGGTGGCAGCAAGGAATATACGCATTAATAGAAGTTAGGCGGTGAATGAGGCCTTTTTCTAATAAGAAATCTAAAGTTCTATATACAGTTGGAGGCGCAGCAGGGCGATCGGTTTGACTTTTTATACGTGCCAATAAGTCATAGGCACCCATTGGACCCGACGCATTTAAAATGAGTTCCAGAACTTCTTTGCGCAAAGGTGTAAGGCGTGCGCCAGTCGCAGAACATAAACTTTCTGCTTCAGCTAAACGGCTTGCGACATTATGGTGGTCATGCACACCATGCAAAGAATCATGATGTTCATGCGAGCAGGAACTCATAGGGATAACCTCGAATTTTTAACGGAATATTAGCATGAAGCGATGCTTCATTCGATTAATCTTAGGTATTTTTGTAACTTTGTTATATTATAACATGCTTCGAGCTAATTTAAATTGATGGTCTGTCATGTTCCGTTTTTTTGTTTTCAGTATGTTCTCACTTTTGAGTACGTTAGGGTGGAGTCAGGGTTTGGTGGTTTCTACACACCCGATTTATCTGATTGCAAAAGAAGTCACTCAAGGGGTTGAAGAACCACAACTCTTATTAAAGGGACAAACTGGGCATGACGTACAATTAACCCCAGCGCATCGTAAAGCAATTAATGATGCGTCTTTGGTGATTTGGTTAGGTAAAGCGCATGAAGCGCCCTTAAATAAATTATTAGGTAATAATAAGAAGGCGATTGCACTATTAGATAGTGGCATTGTTTCTGTTTTACCTCAGCGAAGTACACGCGGTGCAGCTTTACCTAATACGGTAGATACACATGTGTGGTTAGAGCCCAACAATGCAGTTCGAATTGGTTTCTTTATTGCTGCTTTGCGCTCTCAGCAACACCCTGAAAATAAGGCAAAGTATTGGAATAACGCCAATGTGTTCGCTCGTAAAATGTTCCAGGCAGCACAAGCTTACGATAGTTCAAGTAATGGCAAACCGTATTGGGCATATCATGATGCCTATCAATATTTAGAACGCTCACTAAACTTAAAGTTCGCTGGTGCTTTAACAGATGATCCTCACGTTGCACCAACAGCAGCTCAAATTAAGTATCTTAATGATAGTCGACCAAAAAATCAGATGTGTTTGTTGGCAGAGAGTTTTACCACTAAGAGTCAATATCAAAAATTAGGTAACATTACTTTTCAACCAGTAGACGAGAGCATGAATAATGAGGATGATTTCGTCACTGCATGGAAGAAACTGGCTATAAAAACAGATAAATGTGTATTAAGTACGCAAAAGTAAGATAAAAAGTAAACAAAGGCTGACTGTAGCGTCAGCACCACCTGTCATGAAAAACCCCGACTAAAGTCGGGAAAAGATTGCATGTTCAGGGGTGTAACTCTATAATGCCTGCGATTAAAAGCGATCATCAGCTAAACTTGTCAAGCATTTATGCTGTGAGTGGATAAATAATGAGCCAAACTAGTCGCTTGATTGACCGACGATTAGCAAAAGCTTTGGTCTTCTTACAAGCATGTATGATCCCTGTTTCCGCACTTGTGGCGTGGAGCATAAAAGACATGACAGCAGCATTAAGTGCGGCACTTGGTGCGTTGGTCTGCTGGCTTGCTACGGGTTATTTTTCGTGGCAATCCTTCAGAACAGCAGGTGCACGAGCATCAAAACAAGTGCTGTCTAACATGTATAGGGGCATGTTAGGCAAATTTGCAATCATGATCGTTGGATTTATTTTGATTTTGAGCAATGTTAAACCTTTATCACCGTTAGCATTGCTGTTTGGTTTTATTCTCGTTCAGGCAATGTCGTGGGTCGCTCCGTTTTGGGTGTCACGTCTACAAAAACGGGTGTAGAAACAAGAAGAATTGAAGATTTTTTGGAGGGTGGCGAGATATCGACAGTACGCCGATGTTCGTTTCCCTTCTTTTTAGTAATTGACATTGACCAGGTGTGATTTATGGCTGCTGAAGAACATGCCCTCACTTCGACAGAGTATATCAAGCATCACTTGACCAATATGACCTATGGCAAAATGCCAGACGGTACATGGAAATTGGCTGAGACTGCTGAAGAAGCTCATTCGATGGGGTTCACTGCAATTCACTTGGATTCAATGGGTTGGTCAATTGGCCTTGGTGTGATTTTCTGTTTGATGTTCTGGATCGTTGCGAAAGCTGCAAATGCAGGTGTTCCAACTAAATTCCAGTCAGCAATCGAAATGATCATTGAGTTTGTTGACTCAAGTGTCCGTGATACTTTTCATGGCAAATCACGTTTAATCGCTCCGCTTGCACTCACTATTTTCGTGTGGATTTTCCTCATGAACTTAATGGACTTGATCCCAGTTGACTGGATTCCTCAAGTTGCAGCGTTTGTAGGTGCAAACGTATTTGGTATGGACCCTCACCACGTTTACTTCAAGATCGTTCCATCTACAGATCCAAACATTACTTTAGGTATGTCTTTATCTGTATTTGTACTTATCTTGTTCTACAGCATCCGCGAAAAGGGTGTTGGTGGTTTCGTTGGCGAGTTGGCACTTAACCCATTTAACCCAAGTAATCCAGTTGCAAAAGCGTTGCTTATTCCAGTGAACTTGATTTTGGAATTGGTAACATTCCTTGCTCGTCCGATTTCATTAGCTCTCCGACTATTCGGTAACATGTATGCCGGTGAGTTGATCTTTATCCTAATTGCTTTATTGCCGTTCTGGATTCAATGGGCGTTGTCTGTGCCTTGGGCGATCTTCCACATTCTTGTAATCACGTTGCAGGCATTCATCTTTATGATGCTTACCATCGTTTACTTGAGCATGGCAAGCGAAAAACATTAATGGTATTGCCTAACTATCAAATGATGGTTGGGCTGAATTTTTTTAATTTAATTTGGTAATAACCTAACCTCTGAGGAATTTTTCATGGAACTCACTTTAGGTCTAGTTGCAATTGCATCTGCTATCTTGATCGCTTTCGGTGCTTTGGGTACTGCGATTGGTTTTGGTCTTTTGGGTGGTCGCTTTTTAGAAGCTGTTGCTCGTCAACCAGAATTGGCTCCACAACTTCAAACTCGTATGTTCTTAATCGCGGGTCTTCTTGATGCTGTGCCTATGATCGGTGTTGGTATTGGCTTGTTCTTCATCTTCGCTAATCCATTTGTAGGTTAATCATCTTAATTCCTAAATCCACTATTTGAGGAATTGCAATGAATATCAACCTCACATTGATTGGTCAAGCGATTGCGTTTGCATTCTTTGTTGCATTCTGCATGAAGTTTGTTTGGCCACCACTAATCAATGCGATTAGTGAGCGTCAGCGTAAAATCGCTGATGGCTTAAATGCAGCAGAAAAAGCGAAAGCTGACCTTGCCGATGCACAAGCGCAAGTTAAGCAAGAACTTGATGCAGCTAAAGCACAAGCGGCTCAATTGATCGAACAAGCGAACCGTCGTGCAGCGCAATTGATCGAAGAAGCTCGTACTCAAGCTGCGGCTGAAGGTGAGCGTATTCGTCAACAGGCTAAAGAAGCTGTTGATCAAGAAATCAATTCTGCTCGCGAAGAATTACGTCAACAAGTAGCTGCTTTGGCAGTAACTGGTGCAGAAAAAATCCTGAACCAGCAAGTTGATGCAGAAGCTCATAACGCCATGCTGTCTCAGCTGGCTGCTAAACTTTAAGCGAGGCGAATTATGGCTGAACTCTTGACGTTGGCACGTCCGTATGCCAAAGCAGCATTTGCTTATGCTTCTGAGCAAGGTGCAACAGACAATTGGTCGAATGCGTTACAAGTGCTCAGTGCTGCGGTGCAAGACGAAGCATTTTCCGCTTATTTAAATCGCCCTGAACTTACTCCTGCGGAGCAAGTGAAGCTTTTTGCTAAAGTTTTAGGTGAAGATCAATCTCAAGCAGTGTCTAACTTTTTGACACTTCTTGCAGATAACGATCGTTTAATGCTGTTACCTGAAATTGAAGCAGAATATGAACAGCTTAAATCACAGAATAACAACAATGTGGATGTCGTGATTGAATCGGCTTTCCCGTTAACTGCTGAACAAGAGCAACTGTTGAAATCTGCTTTAGAAAAGCGTTTTAACAGTACAGTAACTGTTTCAGTTGAAGTTAAACCTGAGCTTATTGCAGGTGTTGTAATTCGTGCAGGCGATCAAGTGATAGATGATTCTGCGCTTAACAAGCTTGAAAAAATGCGTACTCGTCTTCTTGCATAATGCAAATGATGAAGACTGAACTAATAAAAGATTGAGGAATAGCGCAATGCAACAACTGAATCCATCCGAGATCAGTGCGCTCATTAAACAGCGTATCGGAGATCTGGACACCAGCGCGACCGCTAAAAACGAAGGTACCATTGTTATGGTATCCGACGGTATCGTGCGCATTCACGGTCTTGCTGATGCAATGTACGGTGAAATGATCGAATTCGACGGCGGCTTATTTGGTATGGCACTGAACCTAGAACAGGATTCAGTGGGTGCCGTTGTTTTAGGTAACTACCTAAGCCTTCAAGAAGGTCAAAAAGCTCGTTGTACAGGTCGTGTATTAGAAGTTCCAGTTGGTCCTGAACTTCTTGGCCGTGTTGTCGACGCTTTGGGTAACCCAATTGATGGTAAAGGCCCAATTGATGCAAAATTAACTGATGCTGTTGAAAAAGTAGCACCAGGCGTAATTTGGCGTCAATCTGTAGATGAACCTGTTCAAACTGGTTATAAATCAGTTGATACAATGATTCCTGTTGGCCGTGGCCAACGTGAGTTGATCATCGGTGACCGTCAAACTGGTAAAACAGCGATGGCGATCGATGCGATTATCGCTCAGAAAAACTCTGGCATTAAATGTGTATACGTTGCGATTGGTCAAAAACAATCAACAATTGCAAACGTTGTACGTAAGCTAGAAGAAACTGGCGCTATGGCGTATACCACTGTTGTCGCTGCTGCGGCTGCTGATCCTGCTGCAATGCAGTACTTAGCTCCGTACTCTGGCTGTACAATGGGTGAATACTTCCGTGACCGCGGTGAAGACGCTCTTATTATTTATGATGATTTGTCTAAGCAAGCTGTTGCTTACCGTCAAATTTCATTACTTTTACGTCGTCCACCAGGTCGTGAAGCGTATCCAGGTGACGTATTCTATCTTCACTCACGTCTTCTTGAACGTGCTTCTCGTGTATCTGCTGACTACGTTGAGAAATTCACTAATGGCGCAGTAACTGGTCAAACTGGTTCTTTAACTGCATTGCCAATTATTGAAACTCAAGCAGGTGACGTATCTGCATTCGTACCAACGAACGTAATTTCGATTACTGACGGTCAGATCTTCTTAGAAACATCATTATTCAACGCAGGTATTCGTCCTGCTGTGAACGCGGGTATCTCTGTATCTCGTGTTGGTGGTTCTGCTCAAACTAAGATCATCAAAAAATTGTCTGGTGGTATCCGTACTGCTTTAGCACAATACCGTGAATTGGCTGCGTTTGCTCAGTTCGCTTCTGACCTTGACGAAGCAACTCGTAAGCAACTTGAACATGGTCAACGTGTAACTGAGTTAATGAAGCAAAAACAATATGCTCCTTACTCAATTGCTGACCAAGCTGTTTCTGTTTATGCATCTAACGAAGGCTACATGGCTGACGTAGAAGTTAAGAAAATCGTAGACTTTGATGCTGCGTTAATTTCTTACTTCCGTTCAGAATATGCTCCGTTGATGAAACAAATCGATGAAACTGGTGATTACAACAAAGACATCGAAGCAGCAATCAAAGCAGGTATTGAAAGCTTTAAAGCGACTCAAACTTACTAAGTTTAGTTTTAGTTAAGTTTGGTTCACGGATCAACCTTCGGAAGCTCGAAAGAGCTTTCGAATACTAGGTTAAGCGTATGGCAAATTTAAAAGAAATTCGCGCCAAAGTAGCTAGTATCAAGAGCACGCAAAAGATTACTCGCGCGATGCAAATGGTAGCTGCTTCTAAAATGCGTCGTGCGCAAGAGCGCATGGCTCAGGGCCGTCCGTATGCCGATAATATGCGCCGTGTAATTGCTCACTTGGTACAAGCAAACCCTGAATACAAACACCGTTATATGGTTGACCGCCCAGTTAAGCGTGTTGGCTATATCGTAGTGTCTTCAGATCGTGGTTTGGCAGGTGGCTTGAACATTAACTTGTTCAAGAAAGTTGTGCAGCATGTCAAAGCACAACAACAGCAGTCAATTGAAGTTGAATTTGCTTTAATTGGTCAAAAAGCGGTTTCGTTTTTTAAGAATTACGGCGGTAAAGTGCTCGGTGCAACTACCCAACTTGGCGATGCGCCGAGTTTGGAACAGTTAACTGGCTCAGTCCAAGTTATGCTTGATGCATTTGATAAAGGCGAATTAGATCGTATCTATCTCGTATCAAATGGCTTCGTTAATGCAATGACTCAGCAGCCTAAAGTAGAACAACTTGTTCCTTTAGCACCAGCAGAAGAAGGCGATGATCTCAACCGTACTTATGGTTGGGACTATATCTACGAACCAGAAGCAGAAGAATTGTTAAATGGTTTGTTGGTTCGCTATATCGAGTCTATGGTTTATCAAGGTGTGATTGAAAACGTTGCATGTGAGCAGTCAGCTCGTATGGTCGCGATGAAAGCAGCGACAGACAACGCAGGACAATTGATTAAAGACCTACAACTCATTTACAACAAGCTGCGTCAAGCCGCGATTACTCAGGAAATTTCCGAGATCGTTGGCGGTGCCGCTGCCGTTTAACATTATTAAGTTTGAATTGAGGAGACAGCAATGAGTAGCGGTCGTATCATTCAGATCATCGGCGCGGTTATCGACGTCGAGTTTGAGCGCAATAGCGTTCCTAAGATCTATGACGCTCTCCAAGTTGACGGTACTGAAACTACATTAGAAGTTCAGCAACAGCTTGGCGATGGTGTTGTTCGTACCATCGCAATGGGTTCTACAGAAGGTCTTAAACGTGGCCTTAATGTAACTAGCACAAATGCACCGATTTCTGTTCCAGTAGGTCCAGCTACGCTTGGTCGTATCATGGACGTTTTGGGTCGCCCAATTGATGAAGCAGGTCCTGTAGCGACTGAAGAGCGTTTGCCGATTCACCGTCAAGCACCTTCTTATGCTGAACAAGCAGCTTCTACTGATCTTTTAGAAACTGGTATTAAAGTAATTGACTTACTTTGCCCGTTCGCAAAAGGTGGTAAAGTTGGTCTATTCGGTGGTGCTGGTGTTGGTAAAACCGTTAACATGATGGAGTTGATCAACAACATCGCTAAAGCTCACTCAGGTTTATCTGTGTTTGCTGGTGTTGGTGAGCGTACTCGTGAAGGTAATGACTTCTATCACGAAATGAAAGATTCTAACGTTCTTGACAAAGTAGCAATGGTCTACGGTCAGATGAACGAGCCACCAGGTAACCGTTTACGCGTAGCGTTAACTGGTTTGACTATGGCTGAATACTTCCGTGATCAAAAAGACGAAAATGGTAAAGGTCGTGACGTATTATTATTCGTCGACAACATCTACCGTTATACACTTGCGGGTACTGAAGTATCAGCATTGTTAGGTCGTATGCCATCTGCGGTAGGTTACCAACCTACACTTGCAGAAGAAATGGGTGTTCTTCAAGAGCGTATTACATCTACTAAATCTGGTTCGATCACATCGATCCAAGCAGTATATGTCCCTGCCGATGACTTAACAGATCCATCTCCTGCAACTACATTTGCTCACTTAGATGCAACAGTAGTATTGAGCCGTGACATCGCATCTTCTGGTATCTATCCAGCGATCGATCCACTTGACTCAACTTCACGTCAGTTAGACCCATTAGTTGTTGGTCAAGAGCACTATGAAATTGCGCGTGCAGTACAAAACGTATTGCAACGTTATAAAGAGCTTAAAGACATCATCGCAATCTTGGGTATGGATGAATTAGCTGAAGAAGATAAATTGGTTGTTTACCGTGCGCGTAAAATCCAACGTTTCTTCTCTCAACCATTCCACGTAGCTGAAGTGTTTACTGGTGCTCCTGGTAAATTAGTACCGCTTAAAGAAACGATTCGTGGCTTTAAAGGTCTATTAGCTGGTGAATACGATCACATCCCAGAACAAGCGTTCTATATGGTTGGTGGTATTGACGAAGTGATTGCTAAAGCTGAGAAACTCTAATTTAAGGAGATCATCTCATGGCGACTATGCAATGTGATGTCGTAAGTGTTAAAGAGTCTATTTACTCTGGCGCAGTAACGATGTTAATCGCGAAAGGTGCTGGTGGTGAGCTTGGTATTTTGCCAGGACATGCTCCACTTGTAACCTTGCTTCAACCGGGCCCGATTCGTGTTCAGTTGGAAAATGGTACAGAAGAAATCGTCTATGTATCTGGCGGTGTTTTAGAAGTTCAACCTCATGTTGTAACGGTTCTTGCAGATACTGCAATCCGTGCTGACAACTTGGATGAAGCGGCAATTTTAGAAGCACGTAAAAATGCTGAACAATTGCTTGCAAACCAAAAGAGTGATTTGGACTCAGCTGCTGCGTTGGCTGCTTTGGCAGAAACAGCTGCACAGCTTGAAACTATCCGTAAAATCAAAAACCGCGCACTATAATTGCCGGTTTAAGATTGAAAAAGCCACCGTAAGGTGGCTTTTTTTATACGTTGTTTTTTTAAGATTCAGTTTTTGAATCTGACTTTTCATCCCCTGCCATAATCATGGCAGCAAGCTTCACCATATCCATTTGAATGGTATTAAGCTGTTTTTCAATTTGGTCAAAATTGATTTGATCTAATTTCCCATTGAGTAATGGCATGCTAAGAGCTTGTTGGTTGGCATGTAATAAACTTTGGCGAATATTCTCAATTTCCTGACTTTTGATATCTAAAGTCAAAAGTGCTTGATTTAAACCTTCTAGTTGCTGTTTTAACGTAGTGACAGTAGTTTTTAGTTCATTCTGATTCTTATCTTGGATGGCTTGTTCAACATCAAGCTGAGTATCTTTAAGCTGTTCAACATAGTCACCAGCTTTAAGCTGTAAATTAGCAGCGTCGCGGACCATATAAAAAATATTGCCGCTTTTAAGTTCGGCTTTGTTGGGTGCAATTTCTGACTCTTGTTGTTCAATGTTTTGGTCAGCTGCCTGTTCAGCTATTTCAGTTTTTTCTTGTTCGGTAGCATGGTCTTGTGCCTGATCACACCCGAGTAAAAGCATGCCTGAGGCAAAAATTACAAAAGGAAGAAATGCGCCCTGTAAAATTTTTTTCATAACTACAAACAACATCAAATAAAGCAAATGGATACTATAGGCATAAAATATGAAGAAAGATTGTATTTTTGCAAACGAACAACACTTTGAGGAGAGCATAAAAAAGAGCGTATAAAACGCCCTTTCTCATATTTTAAAATATTATTTTGCTAACTCTGCTTCAACTGCTTTAACGACTTGTTCATCGTCTGCTGTTAGGTTTGGAGCAAAGCGAGCTACGACTTCGCCATTTTTATTAATTAAAAACTTTTCGAAGTTCCATAAAACTTCTGGAGCAGGGTTGGTTGGAATACCTAAGCCTTCTAAACGCTCACGGAAAGGACCTTCACCAGTGCGTTCCGGCTGAGCCGCTGTCAAAGCTTGGTAAAGTGGGTGCTTATCTTCGCCGACTACAGAGACCTTAGAAAATAAAGGGAAATGAACATCATAATTTAATGAACAGAATTGTTGAATTTCTTCATCAGAACCTGGTTCTTGCTCTTTAAAGTTGTTTGCTGGGAAACCTAAAATTTCAAGACCTTGGTCTTTTTTTGCTTGATAAAGTTTTTCTAAGCCTTCGTATTGTGGAGTTAAACCACATTTAGAAGCAGTATTTACGATAAGTAAAACTTTTCCTTTGTATTGTTCGAGGTCAACCGTTTCGCCTGAAATGGCTTTTACTGGAATGTGATATACAGATTGTGTCATGAGTCTTTCCTAAAGATTGTAATTGATATCAAGTAACGCATTTGTTTTAACTGCTATTGAGGGGTAGTGCAATAATATTCGTGTTCAAAAAAGAAAAAGTTTTAAAGATAAGCTGAATTCTAGTTATTTCTGATTTGGATAGGTGTTTGCCCAGTGTAACGTTTAAAAAATTCAATAAAACTTGAGCTATGTTGATAACCTAAATCGTATGCTAAACGCTTGATAGACGTCCCTTGGCGAATCTGATGAATGGCATAAACAATTTTGGCCCGATTTCTCCATTCGGACAATGAAAGCTGAAGCTCTTGTTGACTCAAACGTAATAAGTGGCGATCACTGACCGAAAAGTTTTGTAGTAACTGCTGTAAAGACTGATCAAAAAGTAAAGGATCTGAAAGTTTTTCTAAAATAGGCAATAAAACAGGATGCCGTGTTTGCGGTAAATAATGCGAATATGCAGGAGCTTGTTTGAGTTGATCGAATAAAACTTGTAAAAGATGTTCTAAATATTCAGGTTGTTCGGTTTGTTTTTGCTGCTCTAAAATTTGTAAAACTAAAGTGCGAAAAAAAGGCTGAATACTAAAGCATCGACAGCTATTTCCTAAAATAGAACATAGGCGAGGGTGCAGTCGAATACAGATATAATGAATTTCATGGTCGATATGGGTGGACTGATGAACAGTTTGAGGGGGAATCCAAAGACCATAGCTAGGTGGAGAAAGATACAGCTGTTCTTCAATCTCCATTTCTAATATGCCATTTAAACTGAAATTAAAATCTCCCCAAAGAGATGCATGAGGACGAACAATATCTTCTTTTTGGTATAGAAATTCATGAACTTCTATACTGTTTAATAATGAAAATTGCTGATCCTCATTGTTCATCTATATGCTCTGACTCATATTTTAATTTTCACAAGTAGCTTTAGGGTTATTAAGACCTTTTGCTAAGGTGAATGTACTTAGTAATGCTAAGGCAACGAAGCTTAATACACCATAAATTAAAGTATTTTCATTGAAATGATCAACTACATATCCCCCTAATAATGAACCTGTCGCAATCATCACCTGAAACATACCTACAAAAAGCGGCATACCTTTTTCAACTGCATTTGGCGCATGTACAAACATCCAAATATTCGCTGAGGTAGGGAAGGCGCCAAATGCAAATCCCCATAACGCGGTTAAGACAATAGCACCAAACTCATGAACGGCAAAAAGAGGAAATCCAAAGAATACGATTGCAAAGCATGTACCCACAAAAGCTAATGTATAACGGACATTTAGATTCCCACTATATCCGGCAAAAGCATTTCCGAAAATACCAGCAATTCCATAGAGCAATAATAATGAACTAATGGTTGTCCCATTAAAACCAGCAACATTTTTAAAGAAAGGTGCTAAATAGCTATAGGCACAAAAGTGAGCGAGTCCGATCAATAAAACAATCAACATGCCACTACGTGCTTTAGGAGTGCGTAATAGGGCTGGCAAATCTTTCATGTGAATTGCCGAATCTGGTACAAGTTTAGGTAAAAAATTATTTGAAAAATAAAAAAAACAAACCCAATGCCTCAAGTAATCCAAAAACCACTCCCCCAGCCATAAAACTCGCTTAACCAAGTTCCAATCGGTACACCTAGAACTGTAGCAAAAGTCACACCTGCCATCACGACCGCAGTTGCTTTAGCAATAGGAAGGTGTGAGGGAGCTAATTTTCCACTTAGAGCAATGGCGGTCGCCCAGAAACCACCAATTGAAATACCTAAAATTAAGCGACTTAACAATAAAATATGAAAGTTTTCAGCAAATGCGGTAATGGTATTGGCAATAACCATAATAGCTGTCAGCAAGATAAGCACATAACGCCGATCAAGTTGTTTTACTGATACAGGCAATAGAGGGGCTGCAATTGCTGCCATAATGCCGGGTACGGTAATAATCAGGCCTGCTGTACCTACAGAAATATTTAAATCTGTTGCGACACTATTTAAAACGCCAACGGGTAAAAATTCACTTGTAACTAATGCAAATGCAGCAATAGAAACGGCCAAAATAGCAAACCAGCTCCCTTGAGTGGAGGTCGTGGGTCGCGCTTTAGAAATAGAAGATTGGTCCATAGGAAATCCTTACTTGGCTAAATTTGGAGTAAAGAAAGGCAATTTATTAATTAACTAACGATCATTATGAAAATAAAATAGTTGATAAAAAATCGAACGTCAATTAATTTAATAACGATTGTTATAAAAATAGATGTGATCTTTATGACAAATAGGCATGAAACGAATTTAGCTGTTGTAGAAGATACGCTGAAAAAAAAGCGCGGACGTCCTAAATGCTTTGATGAACAAGAGGTTTTGCAAAAAGCAATGTTGCTCTTTTGGGAGCATGGCTATGAAGCAACGTCTATTAGTGATTTAACACAAGCTTTGGAAATTACAGCACCTAGCCTATATAGTGCTTTTGGTGATAAGGCAGGGCTGTTTTATAAAAGTATTGATTACTATTTGGCTCATGAAGCCTGCCCTATTGAGACCATCTTTTTAGAAGCAAAAACTGCAAAAATTGCGTTTGAGTTATATCTTTATGACAATGTAAAACGACTGGTTCAACCCAATAAACCAGCTGGTTGTATGTTGGTGGTTGCTGCGATGAACTGCTCTGATGCAACTCAAGATGTGCAGCAGAACCTATTAGACAAACGCATAAAAACCAAAGAAAAATTATTGGAGCGTCTCAAACAAGGTGTTGAGCAGAGTGATTTGCCATCTAATGCTCCTCTACAAGAAATGACGGACTTTTATGCCACTGTCATTCAAGGCCTTACCATTCAGGCAAGAGATGGTGCCAGTACTGATCAATTACATAAAGTTGTAGAACATGCTATGAAAGCTTGGACATTATTCTAAAAAAGATGATGTCTTAAGTTCAATATTAATGTCGGAAATACGATATTTCAATTTATTAAGACATTCTTCAAAATAAAATCTCTTTTGTAGATGGTGTATTGCTATGAGTCAGGTCATGAAATATCACAAATGGGCATTTATTTTTCCCA
Organism: Acinetobacter sp. 742879; assembly: GCF_000588535.1. Lineage (NCBI taxonomy): Bacteria > Pseudomonadati > Pseudomonadota > Gammaproteobacteria > Moraxellales > Moraxellaceae > Acinetobacter > Acinetobacter sp. 742879. The sequence continues at coordinate 34,745 of NZ_JFYC01000024.1, forward strand.
TTTTGGCAGTATTGATTTGGTCTTTAAATATTGTAGTCACCCGCTATGTCTCGGATTATATCTCTCCGGTAAGCATTAGCTTTTATCGGTGGTTAATCGCTTTTATTATTTTGACTCCATTTATGTTTATGTCTGTGTGGAGACAAAGACGACTAGTAATACCATATTTACCTAAGCTTGCTGTGTTAAGTGCATTTGGGATGGTACTTTATCAAGGCTTAGCTTATACGGCTGCCCATTATACGAGTGCAACCAATATGGGGATTGTGAATGCATTTATTCCTATATTCACGATCTTTGTTTCGCTTGCCATTTTAAAAGATGTGCCTAATCGCTTTGCAGTTTTTGGCAGTATTCTATCTTTTGCAGGTTTGCTATATGTCATGTCCCAAGGAAATATTAATAAGCTTTTAAGTGGTGGCGGACACCTTGGTGATGCATTGATGATTATTGCCGTATTCTTCTATGCATTTTATGGAGTATTCCTTAAAAAATGGCAGTTGCCACTACCAATTATGACAAGCTTATATATTCAGATTGGGTTTTCTGTCATATTTCATATTCCTTTAATTCTCTGGTTTGGACTTGATGCTTTAAATGTTGAAAATGCACCAAGTGCTATTTATGCAGGAGTATTTGCTTCACTCATTGCGCCGTTAGTTTGGATGTTAGCTGTTCAACAACTCGGTCCTAATAGAACAAGTATTTTTATGAACTTGGTGCCTGTCTTTACAGCAGTTATTGCAAGCGTCTGGTTGTCTGAGCAGTGGACCATTTATCACACACTAGGTGGGATTGTTATTTTAATTGGTATCATTATGGCTCAGAAGAAGGTGAGTCCTAAAAAGAGCGAATTAATGCAAGAACAAAACTAAAGTTGGTAAAAAAACTATGGCATATTTTGAAAAAAACTCATAAAAATATGCCAATTTTTTCTTAGTTAAAGTTTTTCTATATGATTTATAAATATTTTATAAAAATAGGTTGTAATATAAATATTAAAAAAGCCGAGTAAAAATATTAATATAATTTTAATTTATAGGCAAAAAACCGTAAATTCCCTACACTTTTCATGCTTTTTTTAGAGAAATAATATATTTCTCTCATTGAACCTCTTACCACATAATAGCGGCCACTACGAAAGGCGCTATTTTCTTTGTAAATTATCTTTCGTTCCACAGATATCCAAACCCTCTGGATGTGGTATATACCCATCCTTTTTTATGCTCAGTTATCCCTATATAACTGAGCTTTTTTTTGTTAGAAATTAGGCGCGAATAATCTCTCTGGTAAGAGCGTTAATGATTCGGCTTGGTTGTTGGCTCTGGCCTAAGTCACCATTCAGATAGTTTAATTGTGAACCAAAGTATTGGCAGGCATCCTGTAATGAGTGCGCAGGTTCTTGCCCACTTGGGTTCGCACTAGTCGAGACAATAAAACCATGAAAAGCATTACATAATGCCACACATAAAGGATGTGTAGTGACTCGAACAGCGACAAGAGGATGCTCACCTTTAATCCATGAAGGAATATGTTCACCAGCAGGTAATAGCCAAGTTGTTGCTCTTTCTGAAGGTTGATGATTAGTCCAACAATCAATAATTTCTTGTTGGGTTGTTTGAGGTAGAGAAGTTAGAAGGTGCTCGACTTGGCTAATATGACCTGCTAATAAAATTACACCCTTTTCAATAGGCCTTTGCTTTAGTTCAAGAATCTTTTGAAAAGCTTGCTCATTAAAAGGGTCGCAACCTAGCCCCCAAACTGCCTCAGTTGGATATGCCAAAACTTGACCTTGTTGTAAACATTCGGCTGCTTCGGTAACTGAGGTGGTAATCATGGTAATACTCTTCCTTTCAATCAGACAGAATTGCTATTGTGCGCTCCAATGCTAAGAACGACAACGTAAATACAATCCTGATTGTTGCATACATAAACCAAGTAGTTCTAGTTCCATCAGTGAAGAGGTGAGTTCTGCAACAGGCTGAGAGTGATGTAAGACAAGCTGATCAATATTTTGTCCGACCCAGTCTAAAGATTGATAAAGGTTAATTAAATGCTCAGGAATTTCTGGGGTACTAGAAACTACAGCCTCCTCGGTGGAGTTTTGTTGCTGACTTTGCCACTGAGTGGGTAAAGCAAGGTCTTCAATAATTTGTTCAGGATGATCGACTAAAATTGCTCCCTCACGAATAAGTTGATGGCAACCTTGATGAAACTCACTGTAAATATGACCAGGAATGGCAAATACAGTCTTACCTTGTTCGGCAGCTTTGTTCGCAGTAATGAGAGAACCACTTTTTAAGGTAGCTTCTACCACTAACACGCCTAAACTCAAACCGCTGACAATTCGGTTTCTACGTGGGAAATGCTGTTGTAATGGTGGTGTTCCAGGCAAAAATTCAGTAATAATCGCGCCATTTTGAGCCAAAATATGTTCTGCAAGTTTTTTATTTTGAGCAGGGTAGGTACTGTCTAAACCAGTTCCTGTTACTGCAATTGTACGTTGATGTGCTGATGCTCCTTGGTGAGCAGCTTCATCAATCCCATATGCCAAGCCACTACTCACATAAAAACCTTTTTCACTTAAGTAATAGGCAAAATCATAAGCAACCTGACGACCATGTGGGCTTGGTTTTCGGCTACCTACAATCGCAATTTGTGGTTGCAACAAAGCTTGAGCTTGGCCTTTTCCAAAAATGATAGGTGGGTGATCTGTATAAGGTAATAACTGAGTGGGATAACCTGAGTCATCTGCCGTTAAAATAAAGTCGGTATATTGCTGGATCTGTTGAATCAGTTTTTCAAACTGAGCTTGACCCTGAGCAGTTTGAAATTCATCTACGCGTTTTAAATGATTAGCATGTAACCCGAGATTGCGCCATTGAGATAACCCAGCAGGTTGGACCGCTTTTTCACAGCTACCAAAATAATCGACAATTTTTTTAAAGCTGACTAAAGAGTGTTGCACCAAATACCACACTTTAAGTGTGTGGTAATGGTGTGGAGAAAGTTGAATAAGCATTGTAAAAGGTACATCCAGCATTAATCATTAAAGTGGGGTGGCTGAATGCTTGAACCAACTTTAACTGGTAAATCGCTTTCTAATACGTAGGCATAACTCAACTGATCAAAAGTTCTAAAGACCATCAGACTACCAATTTGTTGTCCTGGTAACTGTATTGGTTCTTTGGTTTTAGGATCTCGAATGGTTTCACCTTGTTGTGTAATATCAAAAACTTGTCCTACTTGAATACCTTGTGCCGTACCGCGGTCTAAAGTCACCACACTATTTTTGGCAGCAGTACCAATTGATCCCATTACACGAATAATTTTGCCGCCGTCCGTCACCTGAGTGGCATCTACCGGATAAAACAAAGTAGGCAATGTTGCTTCTTCTTCTGGCATTACCCGATCACCACGACGTACTTCAGAATTGTAGCTATCAGTTAACTCAAGCGTGGTAATGTCTTTTTCAGAAGAGATCGCAATCCCTGAGGCAACTTGTTGCAGCTCAATACCTAGACTATGCTTTTTACCTTTACTGTCTGTGAAATAATAAGGTTCGCCTTCACGATAAACTGCATAACGTTGACCATTAACTAAACCTTGTCCGCGCGCATAAATAGTCTGACCTTTTGCCGCCAGTACACGTTGATCAGCAGTACCGACTACATAAGGAGTGTGTTCAATTGCGTCCGCTGGCAAAATTGTGCTGTGTTCTAACCATTGTTTGATATGCTCAAGAGGAATAACAGGTACGTTATTGTTAAGTGACTCCACACGAACTTGAGGTTGTAAATTTGTCATTTGGCCTGTGTAACGGCGAATAATGCCGACACAGCCATCTCCCTCATCTTTTCCAACCAATGGACGGCCATCTAAACTACACAGCAGTAATCGATCACCTGGGTAAATCCAGTGTGGATTTTTGACATGCTGATTATTTGCCCAAATTTCAGGCCAGCGCCAAGGTTTACTCAGAAAGTGACCGGAAATATCCCATAGCGTATCTCCTCGTTTTACTATGTAGACATGTGGTGCATTACTTCTAAGAGAGGGTGGATTATGGTTCGGACTAGCAGCATAAGTCTCTGCTACCGTACTGAATGCAACCCCTGTAAAAAGTGCCAAAGCAAGTAAATGCTTTTTTATCCCCAAAGCATGAAATTGGACCATGCCGTCAAAAACCTTTTTCATTATGATAATTCCTAAAAATTATGCGTGCAGATGCGTTATAATAGGCGGCTAACACACAATTTTTCGATGAAGTATTTCCTTCATTTGGTTTTTCAATCAATGGCATAAGTGAGGACGTCAGTATGGCCTTATTACCTATTTTAAGTTTTCCTGATCCCCGTCTTCGTACCATTGCTAAGCCTGTTGAAGAAGTTACTGATGAAATTCGTCAACTTGCAGCAGATATGCTTGAAACCATGTATGCGGCACCAGGTATTGGTTTAGCAGCTTCTCAGGTCGATCGTCATATTCAGCTTATCGTCATAGATTTGTCTGAATCTAAAGATGACCCTATGGTTTTCATTAACCCCAAAATAACTCCACTGACAGAAGATAAGCAGCAGTACGAAGAAGGCTGCCTATCGGTGCCACAAATATACGACAAAGTTGAGCGCCCGTCACGTGTGAAAATTGAGGCAATTAACCTTGAAGGTCAAGCATTTGAGTTAGAAGCTGATGGACTTCTCGCTGTTTGTATCCAACATGAAATGGATCACTTAAATGGCAAATTATTTGTGGATTATTTGTCGCCACTTAAACGTCAGCGTGCTCGAGAAAAAGTCGAAAAAGTTGTTCGTCAACGTGAGCGTGAAAAAGTTGCAGTAAAACGTTAAAAATTTCTATTCTTGAAACATTAATGTAGTGTGGATGTGATTTTTGGTTTTTCGTAGTGGTTTACTGCTTGCATGTGCAGCAGTATTTTTACAGGTCGCGGTATTTCTACAGCCGCTATTACCGAAGCAGTATCAAATTGCTCCGGTCTGTGAAACTATTACCCTCGCTTTGCTTAAACCTAAAGCACAGATGGAAACCATGTCACATGCCATGCATTCACATCATGAACATCATATTGAACAGGCACAAGCCTCTGGGCAACATGATCATCATGATGCAAATCACCAGTGTCAATATTGTACCGTCTATGCCAATCTGGTTTTGCCACCTGAATTTGGCGTAAAAGAAGTTTTAGTCCGCATACAAGTCCGCTTAGTCGCTTATCAACAAGCATTTAGACATGTCTACTTTGCACTACAGCGACTTTTTCTACTCCCGCAAGGGCGTGCACCACCTCTATTTGCATAAATAAAAGCAATTTTTTGTTGGGGTCTTAACTGACTTCGATATCACTTTATTTATGTTTTAGAGCGTATAAAAATGCCACATTCTAAATTTTTACTACAACCTTTATGGGTTGCGATGTTTGCTGTCTCTCATTCGGGGCTAGTTTTTGCTAATTCAGAAAAAAATGATGCCGATACTAAAGCGCTTCACTCATTAGCACCTATTGTTGTTACAGCACAACAAGGCAACGATGCAAATGGCTTGATTGTACATGCAGACCCAAAGCAACCGATTCAGCCAGTGCCTGCTACAGATGGTGCAGACTATCTACAAAGTATTATGGGTTTTAACTCAATACAAAGTGGGGGAACGAATGGTGATGTGACATTCCGAGGTATGTTTGGGTCACGCATCAAAATTTTGACAGATGGAACTGAGAACTTAGGTGCATGCCCAAACCGTATGGATGCACCGACCTCTTATATTTCACCAGAAAGTTATGATCGTATTTCTGTGATTAAGGGTCCGCAAACTGTTCAATATGCCAATACAGGTTCTGCTGCAACAGTCCTTTTTGAACGTCAGCCTGAGAAACTTACCTCTGAAAAACCTTATCGTGGGCAAGCAAGTGTCTTGCTAGGTTCATATGGGCGTATTGACCATAATATTGAAGCTGCAGTGGGCGATGAGAAAAAATATATCCGTTTAAATGCCAATCGTTCAGAGTCGAATAGTTATCAAGATGGTGATGGAAATACCGTGCCGTCAGCATGGAAAAAGTGGAATGCTGATGTAGCGCTGGGCTTTACTCCAGATGAAAACACGTGGGTCGAACTCACTGGTGGAAAATCTGATGGTGAATCGCTTTATGCTGGACGTTCAATGGATGGATCTCAATTTGCGCGAGAAAGCTTAGGTCTGCGGTTTGAAAAGAAAAATATCACTAATGTCATTAAGAAAATTGAAGGGCAGGTGAACTACAGCTATAACGACCATATTATGGATAATTTTAGCTTACGTCCCCCGCCATTAGTTGAAATGAACCATGATGGTATGACCATGCTGATGCCGAATCCAATGGCAATGCAAGTGACACGCCGTACATTAAACTCACGTTTGGCAATGACTTCTGAATGGAACAAATGGAGTTTGATCACAGGCATTGATTCTCAATTTAATAAACATGGCGGTAGCATGTCATCGCCAACAATGCCTTCTATGAATATTCCATATCGTCAAGATATGCGTTTTCAATCTTATGGTGCTTTTGGCGAACTCGGCTATCAATGGAACGATTTCAACAAAATGGTTGCAGGTGCACGTTTAGATCGAGTCACGGTTGAAGATGAGCGTGCTGATTCTCAAGCAAAAGGCTTTAATACTAAACTTGAAAAGACTTTACCGAGTGCATTTGTTCGTTGGGAAAATCAACATCCTGAGCATGACCTAAAAAGCTATATTGGTTTAGGTTATGTAGAGCGTATGCCTGATTATTTGGAACTTTTCTCGCCTAAGCATGGTAATGCGGGCTCAACCAACACTTTTAATGGTGTGAATCCTGAGAAAACATTACAGTTAGATCTGGGCTTTCAGCAACAATATGGCGCTTTAAATACATGGGCTTCTGCTTATGTCGGTTTAGTAGATGACTACATTTTAATGAGTTATCACCATCACCCAAGTACTGGAATGGGTGGGCATGATATGAGCCATGATATTACTGCGGGTGCCAAGAATGTCGATGCAACCATTGCAGGTGCGGAAGCGGGTATTGGATACCAATTTACCGATCATATTCAGGCAGATTTGAGTGCGATGTATGCATGGGGTAAAAACACCACAGATGACAAACCACTACCTCAAATTTCACCTTTAGAAGGTCGCCTAAATATTCGCTATGTGGCTGATAAATATAATTTAGGATTATTATGGCGAGCGGTTGCTGAGCAAAACCGCGTGAGTCTACATCAGGGTAATATCGTGGGATATGACTTAAAACCAAGTAAAGGTTTTTCGACTCTTTCTCTAAACGGAAGTTACAACCTTCGTAAAGATATCGATGTCTCTGTTGGTATCGATAACGTATTAGATAAGACCTATACCGAACACTTAAACAAAGCGGGTAGTGCAGGCTTTGGATTTGCGAGCGAAGAGCAGTTTAACAATATCGGAAGAAATTACTGGGTTCGTATGAGCATGAAGTTTTAATAAGCCGTAGTGAATGAACTGAAAATATTAATTTAAAGAGAGAAATGAAATGACTAATAAATTATCACCTGAACAGTCTTGGTGGGGATGGAAGTTACTTATTGTGGCTTCTATCTTGAGTGTATTGTTTATGATTATTTTTTACTTGGCCATCAATAATGAGCCTGACTACATGCCAAGTCAAAAAAAGAAGCAGATGACGGAGTCACACGAGCAAATGAATCACGCTGAAATGCACAGTTCATCAGCTCAATAAGTTCCTTAATATTTGAAAATGGAAGTCTAATTAACGGGCTTCCATTTTTGTTTTTAAGTTTTAAAAGTTATTGATGCATACTCGCTAAGGTTTTTGCCTTACCTTGATTCTGATAAAGCGTTAAGCCAAGTTTTTGTATATTACGGCCTGATTTAGATAAAAACTTTTCAACTTTTGGTGAAAGCTTTGCACCATTATAAAGTAGTGAATTACGCACAATTAGATAATAAGCAAACCATGAGGCAGACTGCTGAGGCAATCCGAGTAGTTTCATTCTCTTCTTCCCAATAAAAAATTGGGTAAGTTCTAAATGTTGTCGATAAGCAAGCTTCTGCTGCAAAGAGCGTAAATGCAGATATTTTCTCTCAAAAGGCTCTTTAGATAAGCTTGATCCTAACTCAACACTGCTGTGGTCGGAGCGAGGGTGAGCAAACTGCATCCAGTAAAGTAACCTCCAACCCTCAGATTCAGATTGAATAAGCCATTTTTCATCAATACCCATCAACCAGCCAACATAACGCCAAAAATGTAGAAAACTCTTGGCTTCTTGTTTGGTCGGCCATACACCTAAAGCCCTAATACCGAGTAAAACTACACTGCTAAAAGCCAAATTAGTCATGGCTAAATCAAATTGATTAAGTGGAATTCCCCAAACTTCACTATCCCAACGATCAGACTTTTTTAATTGTCGGCGAACGAGTGCATGAATAAAGCGAACATAAATCGTTGATGTAAAACCTGCGCTTAGACGCTCAAGTCCTTGAGGTTCAGTAATATCAACCCACCATTTAGTGGTTTCAGCTAAACGAGTACCTGCCTGTTTCTTTAATGCACCCGTTAAAATTAGCGGCTGATTAAATCCTGGATATAAATACCCCGCCATTAAGGATAAATCTCTAAGAATAAAACCATTATTTATTCCTAAACGATGAGTAAATTTAACAGCCTCATCAACTTGACGCTGATCTAGCCATTCAGGCTTTTGCTCAATGTAATTAAAGAAATTTTCTAACTCAGTAGGTATAGGCTCAGATAGATTATCGCGGCCTTGAAATAATATCTTCTCAAAAATCATGCGGTGATCTTTGGGATTTTGCATAACCCAATCAATCACCTTATCCATTTCAATATCCCCTTCATAAAGAGCATGTTGTAAAGACATATATTCCGTATAGTTTGGTTGTACAGGTTTTTCACAACAGATATTTAAAAACTGAGTAAAAAAATTGCTGTCTTGCATGTCATTAAAAGAAGCAAGTCGAGTCGGGCTAATCATTTGCATATCGTTACTTACTTATTGAACTGAATAATAAATAGGCTAATATGAATAATTATTCGCATTCAATTCGCATTTAACGAATAAAAAACGATGAGAAAAGCCCCACAGCAACAGCGTTCAAAAATTATTGTTGACCATATTTTAGAGGCGACACAGCAGTGTATCGCCCAGTATGGATTACTACATACGACGACGCCTAAAATTGCAGAGAAATCTGGAGTAAGTGTTGGGTCGATTTACCAATACTTTGAGAATAAAGATCAAATCATAGAAGAACTATTGCGCCGTAAAAGCGAATTGCTGGGGCAACAACTTAAAGAATTAGTTGTGCGACAAGGAAATATTCCTTTAGAGCTGCTCATTCCCTTAGCAATAGAGTTGGGATTTAATGCATTAAAAGCCGATCATGGATTTTTTATAGAAGTGCTGAAACACTGGCATGACTATAGTCATTCGCAAGCTGCTCAGATTTTAGAAAAGCATTTTTTTGAAGTAGGGCTATATACATTCAGTAGAAATCCTCATCAGTGGGACTTCGAACAGGTAAAGCATAAATCCTTTGTAATTATTAATAGTACGCTTTTTACGATGATGCGATATGTAAGTCAGAACAATTTTCTTATCTCAGAACAACAACTTAAACGCGAATTATCGAGCATGATACTGGCTTATTTAAGTCAAAAATAAAAAATTAAAATAATTATCAATATAAAACAATAGCTTAATTCGTGTGGTGGTTTAAAAGTAAACGCTCAAGTCATTAATTTTTAATTTTCGCTTGCAAAGGGGATGAGATGGTCTATAATGCACATCCATCGGCGGTGATGCAGATAGAAACTTGTTGAAAAACAGTTACTTGTGATTAAGTTGGTTGCTTTAAGTGATGAATTTGATGGTAAGTTAGTTTGAGAGATAAGTTTTAAAAATATCGAAATTACCTGTTGACTTTTAAGAGATTAAGAGTAATATAGCCGACCTAGCTTGCTGGTGACGAACCAGGAAGAAGATCATTAAGAGAATTGAAGAACAACTTGTGTGGATTTTTACTGATTGATTAATCGAAATAATTTTCATTGATTGATTGGTTTAAATTACTCGAAGTTTATTTGAGCGAAATTTAAGTCAGTAATTGATGAGCCAGAATTGGCACCTTGTCTTTAATAAGGTGCAAAATGATTTTAACTGAAGAGTTTGATCATGGCTCAGATTGAACGCTGGCGGCAGGCTTAACACATGCAAGTCGAGCGGAGAGAGGTAGCTTGCTAC
>NZ_JFYC01000025.1:0-36198 GCF_000588535.1 Acinetobacter sp. 742879
TACGGAACATTTCTACGCCAGTTACAGTTGTTTTAACTGTATCTTTAATACCAACGATCTCTACTTCTTCACCAACTTTAACGATACCAGCTTCTACACGGCCTGTTACTACAGTACCACGACCAGAAATTGAGAATACGTCTTCGATTGGCATTAAGAATGCTTTGTCGATAGCACGTTCTGGTTCTGGGATGTAAGAGTCAAGCGCTTCAACAAGAGCAAGAACTGAAGACTCACCATATTGACCGGCATCGCCTTCCAACGCTTTAAGCGCAGAACCACGGATAACTGGAGTGTCATCACCTGGGAAGTCATAAGTAGAAAGAAGTTCACGAACTTCCATTTCTACTAATTCAAGTAATTCTTCATCATCAACAAGGTCACACTTGTTTAAGAATACGATGATGTAAGGTACACCAACCTGACGAGAAAGAAGGATGTGTTCACGAGTTTGTGGCATTGGACCGTCAGTCGCAGCACACACAAGGATCGCGCCGTCCATCTGAGCAGCACCAGTAATCATGTTTTTAACGTAATCGGCGTGGCCCGGGCAGTCAACGTGCGCGTAGTGACGAATTGGAGAATCGTATTCTACGTGTGAAGTATTAATTGTAATACCACGTGCTTTTTCTTCAGGTGCTGAGTCGATTTGTGAGTAATCTTTCGCTTCACCGCCGTAAGTTTTTGCACAAATTGTTGCAATCGCAGCAGTTAAAGTTGTTTTACCATGGTCAACGTGACCGATTGTGCCCACGTTTACGTGTGGCTTATTACGTTCAAACTTGGCTTTAGCCATGATGATCTTCCTTTATAAACTACTCATGGAGGGTCACCCCATGAGCACTTGGTTTTTAACTAAGAAATTAGTTTGGGCTTATAGTAATCGAAAGATTACTCGTCGTCACCTTTTTTACCGCCAGCTTGGAATTTAGCGATGATGCCTTCTGCCACGTTACGTGGAGTTTCAGCATATTTAGCAAATTCCATAGAGTAAGTCGCACGACCTTGAGACATAGAACGCATTTGAGTCGCGTAACCAAACATCTCAGCAAGAGGAACTTCTGCACGAATTGCTTTTGTTCCACCAGGAAGATCGTCCATACCTTGAACCATACCACGACGACGGTTTAAGTCACCCATGATATCGCCCATGTAGTCTTCTGGAGTTTCTACTTCAACTTTCATGATAGGTTCAAGAAGGATAGGATCCGCTTTCATGAAACCATCACGGAAGGCATAAGAACCTGCCATTTTGAACGATAATTCGTCAGAGTCGACGTCATGGTAAGAACCGTCGAATAATGTCGCTTTAATACCAACAACAGGGTAACCAGCCAATACACCATTCTTCATACGTTCTTGAATACCTTTGTCAACCGCGCCAAAGAATTCTTTAGGTACTACACCACCAACAACTTCTTCAACGAATTGGTATTCTTTACCAGCTTCTTCAACATCAAGCGGTTCAAGACGTACATATACGTGACCAAACTTACCTTTACCACCAGTTTGACGTACGAACTTACCTTCTTGTTCAACAGACTTTTTGATCGTTTCACGGTAAGCAACCATTGGTTTACCAATGTTAGCTTCAACACCGAATTCACGCTTCATACGGTCAACAATGATGTCAAGGTGAAGTTCACCCATACCAGCAATAATTGTTTGACCAGATTCTTCGTCTGTACGAACACGGAACGATGGATCTTCTTTAGCCAAACGACCTAAAGCGATAGACATTTTTTCTTGGTCTGCTTTAGTTTTTGGTTCAACAGCCAATGAAATTACTGGCTCTGGGAATTCCATACGCTCAAGAGTAATGATGTTTTTCTCATCACATAATGTATCACCAGTTGTAACGTCTTTAAGACCTACACACGCTGCGATATCACCTGCACGGATTTCATCAAGATCTTGACGTTCGTTCGCATGCATTTGCACGATACGACCGATACGTTCACGCTTAGCTTTAACTGGGTTATAAACCGGATCACCTTGTTTAAGAACACCAGAGTAAACACGTACGAATGTTAAGTTACCTACAAATTTGTCATTCATAATTTTGAACGCAAGCGCAGAGAACGGAGCTTCGTCAGATGCTTCACGAGACGCTTTAGTTTCGTCTTTGTCGTCAAGGATACCTTCGATCGCTTTAACTTCTGTAGGTGATGGTAAGAATTCAATTACAGCATCCAACATACGTTGAACACCTTTGTTCTTGAACGCAGAACCACAAAGCATTACTTGAATTTCAGAAGCTAATGTACGAGCACGTAAACCAGCGATGATGTCTTCTTTAGAAAGATCACCTTCTTCTAGGTACTTGTCCATTAATTCTTCAGAAGCTTCAGCCGCAGCTTCAACCATTTTTGTACGCCATTCGTTAGACGTATCAACTAGGTCAGCTGGGATATCAGCATATTCAAACTTCATACCTTGAGATGCTTCATCCCAGATAATCGCTTTCATTTCGATAAGGTCAACAACACCCTGGAATGTATCTTCAGCACCAATTGGCACAACGATAGGAACAGGATTACCACCTAAACGAGTTTTAACTTGCTCAACAGCACGGAAGAAGTTTGCACCAGTACGGTCCATCTTGTTCACGAATGCTAAACGAGGCACTTTATATTTGTTCGCTTGACGCCATACAGTTTCAGACTGAGGTTGTACACCACCTACAGCACAGTAAACCATGCACGCACCGTCAAGAACACGCATAGAACGTTCAACTTCGATTGTGAAGTCTACGTGTCCCGGGGTGTCAATTACGTTGATACGGTGTTGTTCGAATTGGTTACCCATACCAGACCAGAAACAAGTCGTAGCAGCAGAGGTAATTGTAATACCACGCTCTTGCTCTTGTTCCATCCAGTCCATTGTTGCTGCACCGTCGTGTACTTCACCAATTTTGTGAGATACACCTGTGTAGAACAAAATACGTTCAGTTGTAGTTGTTTTACCTGCGTCAATGTGCGCAGAAATACCGATGTTACGGTAACGAGTAATTGGGGTTTGGCGAGCCATGATGTCTACATTCCTAAATGTTATATTTAAAACAGGACGCACCAATTAAATTGATGCGCGCGAATATCCAAACAGGCAACTTAAATACCTGCAAAGCCCCCACTTTGATAGAGAGCAATGTTGAATCGAGCTGCTGTACGCATGAATATTCTCCTGAATAAGGCCTGTTTTATCCGCTTAGAAACGGTAGTGAGAGAAGGCTTTGTTAGCTTCAGCCATACGGTGCACATCTTCACGTTTTTTGATTGCTGCACCTTTACCTTCAGCTGCATCAAGCAACTCACCAGCAAGACGTAAAGCCATCGTTTTTTCAGAACGCTTAGCAGCAGCATCTACTAACCAACGCATAGCTAAGGCAGTACGACGGGATGGGCGTACTTCCATAGGTACTTGATAAGTAGCACCACCAACACGGCGTGCTTTTACTTCAACCATAGGACGAACTTTTTCAAGAGTAGTCTCGAAAAATTCAACTGGGTCTACTTTGTTTTTTTCTTGAACGCGTTCTAAAGCACCGTAAACGATACTTTCTGCAATAGATTTTTTACCATCTTGCATTACGTGGTTCATGAATTTAGCGATTGTTTGGCTGCTAAATTTTGGATCTGGAAGGATCTCACGAGCAGCGACTACGCGACGTCTTGGCATTTTAATACACCTAATAATATGACACTTCAGGATGATCCAGCAGTTTGTACAAGTGTCATGTACACGACGCTGGCCTTACTATACGTCGCTTGAATTACAAATCTATGAAGAATTCAAACAAGCGAAACGCTAAAGGGCTTATTCGACTAGTTTCCTAGAATTACTTCTTAGGACGCTTAGTACCGTATTTAGAACGTGATTGATTACGATCTTTAACACCAGCACAGTCTAATGAACCACGAACGGTATGGTAACGTACACCCGGTAAGTCTTTAACACGACCACCACGGATAAGAACAACACTGTGCTCTTGTAAGTTATGGCCTTCACCACCGATGTAGCTAGATACTTCAAAACCTGAAGTTAAGCGAACACGGCAAACCTTACGCATAGCTGAGTTAGGTTTTTTAGGTGTAGTTGTATAAACACGTGTACAAACACCACGACGTTGTGGACAAGCCTTCAACGCAGGAACTTTGGATTTTTCAACCAAAGTCGTACGACCCTTACGGATCAACTGATTCGTTGTTGCCATATGGCAATTCTCCCGTTATTAAAAAACCTTAAAAAGAAAATACCTCTTTTTAAGGGCACATAATTGTAAGCCAAGATGCAAAAATGGTCAACACGGCAATACTTACCAAATGTTGACCATATCAATGTTTGACAGCACGATTTACAAATTTAAATAGAGGTTATTTCTACTTTTTAAACCTTCACTTTGTAAGCGTATTGTTAAGAGTATTTTTTATCTTCTAATATCTCGTCATCATCCTCCGGAGTTAGAGCAGGCTTTTGTTCAGTATGCTCATGTTCTGTCACATGTTTGTCAGCAAGTTTTTCTAAGCCCTTATGAACATTTTCCTGAACTTTCTCTTCACTTTTTTCGCTTTCTGTAGGTTTTAACACAATAGATACTTTCGAGATTACCTCGTGATTTTCTACTTTATGATGATGAGCAGCATGAATATTGCCATCTTCGCCTACATTTAAAAGTCTTGGGCTTGCTTTTTGAATGAGTGTAACCGCAGCATAATAAGCCTGTAGTGGAGATAAATGCTCACTTGGATGTTCGTTTAAATAATGTCTTGCAGCTCCAAAAATTGCCTGAGCTTTATGTCCTACATCTTCTTGTAATTTCCAGCTATATACTGCACTTAAAACAGCGCCTGCAACTGGAGTAAACTTACCAAAAGCTGAAAGTTTAGGAGTACGATTTAACCATTCCCATTTAAACTCCCCTTCTTCATCTGTTAACCAGTTCTTTAAAGTATCTATATCTGTGGTTGAACCTAATACTTGCTGAAATTGATGAATATCTTGAGTTTCCAACATATTTCGCAATGTTTTTAAAGCCAACAAGAGAGTTTGTTTCTCTGCAATCAGGCTAATGTCAACTTCTTTAAAAATAAACTCAACAACATCTTGGTCTGCTACCTCCAGCAGATCAAAGCCATGTGACCTTCCTGTCTGGTAAATAGTTCTTAAGACCAAAACCAATGATACTGGAATATCTACAGCTGCACCAACGACGCCTGATACACCTGTAATTGCACCTTGTACAGTCGCAATGAGCTTGTTTTGTTCTATAAGCGCCTGACTTAGACGTTGAGAACGACCTGTATCTTTAGTTAATTCAAATAAATCTTTAGCACCCGCTTCTTCTAGGATTTTTTCAGTTAAGGTACTTTTTGAACTAAAGTCATTTAACCAATTAAATAAATGGCCTGAGATTTTTTCATCCCAATCTGGCGAAAGAAATGTAGCAACACCATTTACTTTTTTAAAATGTCGACCAAATACCTGACGTGTGACTTTTGGTAAATGTTCTCTTAGCATTTGTTGAGGACTTTCATATTGCTCAACCTCAAATGGGCTTTTTGTTCTCGATCTACCTTCAACAGTTTTTCCAGTTGGGATTGGTTCAATTACCTTACTGACGTCACCTGATTGGTTCTGTTGCAAGATACTCAATCCTGTAGAACTGAGCTTTTTAGCCACTCCGAAGACCTGAGAAAACAAATTGTCAGATTGATTATTATTAAATTTTGTCATCAAGTACCTCGATTTTTTAATTTATCTAATTAGAGATAAATACTAGGTGGAATGTGGATTTATCTCAACTTGAATGTGTGTATTTTAGTTAACCCCAAATGCAACATACTATGTATTTGGTTATTTTTTTTAAATGTAAAATTGTCATAAAGATTTGCCATAAGAAATAAAAATCCTTTCTGCTATCATGTTAACAACGAAAAACATGAGTCCCGTTTTCTTACAGCTATATTCTCCTATTCATTTTCATAGCTGTTGAACACGATAGACTCTTAAATATCACCATAAAGGGACCTGTAGATGAAACGTGTTGTAATCACTGGTATGGGTATTAACTCATGTATCGGTAACTCTTTAGAAGCAGTTACTCATTCACTTCAAAATGGAATCTCCGGGACACGTTTTAACCCAACTTATGCTGAACTCAATTTTAAAAGTCATGTCAGCGCTGCTGCAGAACAAGACTTTGATAATATCGACCGTAAATTAAAACGCTTCATGGGCGTATGTGCGATGTATGCATACAACGCTGCTGTAGCTGCAGTTGAACATGCAGGCCTTACTCCTGAACAACTTGCTGGTAATCCACGTTATGGTATTGCAGGTGGTTCAGGTGGTGGCTCAACTGCTTCTGTTGTTGAAATGACAGAATTATTAGAGACTAAAGGCGCACGTAAAGTGGGTCCATTCTTTGTACCACGTAACATGTCAAACACCATTACTGCAAACGTAGGTGTTGCATTTAAGCTACAAGGTATTTCACATACTATTACAAGTGCTTGCGCAACTTCTGCAGATGCAATTGGTTATGCGTACAACTTAATTCAACTTGGCAAACAAGACCTTATGCTTGCTGGTGGCGGTGAAGAAGATCACTGGTCTCAAAGTTTATTGTTTGATGCAATGGGCGCACTTTGCTCGAAATATAACGACACTCCAGAAACAGCATCTCGCCCATATTCAGCAGACCGTGACGGCTTCGTTATTGCTGGCGGTGGTGGTTTCGTAGTACTTGAATCACTTGAGCACGCGCAAGCACGTGGTGCGAACATTTTAGCTGAAGTAGTAGGTTATGCTGCGAACAGTGATGGCGCGGACATGGTTGCTCCAAGTGGTGAAGGTGCTACACGTTGTGTATTAATGGCACTTGAAGAAGCTAAGCAACATGGCGTAGAGAAAATTGACTATGTAAATACACATGGTACTTCTACTCCAGCTGGTGACATTACAGAACTTAAAGCAATGGAACGTGCATTTGGTGAAGGTAACGTACCTCCTCTTAGCTCAACCAAATCTATGACAGGTCATAGCTTGGGTGCAGCTGGTGTACAGGAGGCTATTTACTCTGTGCTAATGATGCAAAATGACTTTATTGCACCAAACATCAACGTGACTGAACTTGATGAAGGCGCAAAACCTTTCGATATCGTACTTGAAAAACGTGATGCAAAATTGAATACTGTAATGAGTAACAGTTTTGGCTTTGGCGGTGTTAACGCTTGCCTTATTTTCAAGAAGTGGGATGCATAATCCCACCTAGGATTATCGATGGATGCACCTTCTGATGCTTTTTTGTGGGTAAAAGCATTACATATTATTGCCGTGGTTTGCTGGTTCGCTGCTTTGTTCTACTTACCACGTCTATATGTTTATCATGCTATGAGTGAAGATGCTGCAAGTCATCAACGCTTTGAGGTAATGGAACGCAAGTTGTATCGTGGAATTATGTGGCCTTCGATGATTGCTACATTAATTACCGCCCATTTCCTTGTAGAGTGGGGTGATGCAACTCGACATTACCATCAAGCGACTTGGTTTTACCTCAAAGTTGGATTAGTGGCTTTATTAGTGATTTATCATTTGGTATGTGGCTATTATCGTAAAAAGCTCATCGGAAATGCTCACTATAAATCACATAAGTTCTGGCGCTTTTTTAATGAAATGCCAACCTTAATTTTATTTGCTGTTGTGATTTTAGTTGTTGTAAAGCCTCAGTTCTAACTGGGGCTTTTGCTTTTCTTCTCTAAGAAGTCTTATATTCACAATAATAAAAACATGAAATTCATTTAAATATTTATAAAAACAGAACTATAAAACTAATGAATAGTCATAGCTCTTTATTTAGCAACACATGATCTATACTATGCTAAAGAAATAGATGAACTCATTTAATGGCAAAGCTATGCTAACTTTTAATGCCCTTAAACGCTTAATCCATACACCATTTATTCTTCTTATACTTTTTATTTTCCGTCACTTAAAAAACTATCCGATTAGACATTTGACTGCTCAAGAAAAAATATTAGCGCAAATGGTTTTCGGTGACATGCTTGATTGCGAACGGCCTAAAATTATTGCTACGCGCTACCTCCCTTGGCAGAGTTGCGGTATTTTTATGGCCCCCAATGGGAATATTTATGTCAATCCTGCTGATTACAGCGAAGATTACGCTCTAGAGTCTAAGTTTATGCAGGGTATTTTTATTCACGAACTCACCCACGTCATGCAATATCAAAAAGGCATTCATATACTACTTAAAGGCGCTTTATTACAATCAGCCTATTACCTCAGCTTTAAAAGTTACAATCCCTACAAATATACCTACCACCCTGACAAGGCATTTAGTACGTATAATATTGAACAGCAAGGCGAAATTGCGCGCGATATTTGCTCTGGAAAAATCCCAAATATTATCTGTTCACCTCAACTTCATTTGTAACTAAATAATCAATCTCGCTTTGAACGTAACATTTTTTGCGTAATGTAAATGAGAATTCTTATAAATCAGAAATACTTATCTAAACTATAAAATTGCGCTTATTCAATTCAAATTATTGAAAAAAATAGAACAGACTTATTCCAAATTAGCTTGTGATAAGGCAGTATACAAACAATAAAAATAATGAAGCCTGTTTCTATTCTATACAGAAAATCTCGTTATTTTTACGCAGAAAATATGGGATTGGTATATATTATTGATCTTGACATTTTTGTTTACTATTTTAATTGTTTACTATCGTATCATACACATCGTTGAAAAATTATATCCATAAAAATCAACACTGTGTGTATCTATATTCGTTATGATCTAGGATTAGGTTTGAATGAAAAGTTTTAAAGTTGCCCTTGCTCAGTTTTCTCCGCATATTGGCAATATTGACTCAAACACCCAAAAGATGATTGAGCAAGTAAATCAGGCGAAAAAACAAGACGCTGACCTGATTATTTTTCCCGAGCTTTCTGTTATTGGTTATCCAGCTGAAGATCTATTGTTACGTCCAAATTTAAATAAACGTATGCAAAAGGCTTTTGCACAACTTGCCGAAGTTAAAGATATTGTTATGGTTTTCGGATTTGTGAACCAGACAGAAGATGGTCAACGTTACAATTCTGCTGCTGTCATGAAAGACGGTCAAGTTTTGGGTGTTTTTAATAAACATAATTTACCAAACTATGGCGTCTTTGATGAAAAACGTTATTTCCAAAAAGGCCATCAGCATTTGGTGTTTGAATATCTTGGGCATAAGTTTGGTGTATTAATTTGTGAAGATATCTGGTCAATTAATACGGTCAAACAGTTGAGTCAATTAAATGTTGATACTGCTCTTGTACTCAACTCATCACCATATGAAGTTGGCAAACCACAACACCGTATACAGACCTTAAGTGAACTTGCAAAACAACTTCATCTAAATATTGTTTACGTTAACCAAGTGGGCGGACAAGACGATTTAATTTTTGATGGTACAAGTTTTGTCAGCAATCAAAATGGTGAAATTGCTTTACAAGCAGCAAGCTTTAAAGAAGACATTTATATTGCTGAATTTGACCGTGATACAAAGTTATTTAAAGTCACTGAATCTGCTCCTGCATTAGAAACATTTGCAGAAATCTATCAAGGTTTAGTCATGGCAACTCGTGACTATGTAGAGCGCTCAGGCTTCCCAGGTGTGATTCTGGGTCTTTCTGGTGGTATCGACTCTGCCCTTACACTTGCGATTGCTGTGGATGCAATCGGTGCAGAAAAAGTGCAAGCTGTAATGATGCCTTATACTTACACTTCTCAAATTAGTGTAGAAGATGCGGCTGAACAAGCTCGCCGTAAGGGGGTGACTTTTGGTATTGCTGAAATTCACTCAATCGTAAATAGCTTCATGCAAACCCTGTATCCTTTCTTTGGTAATTCACCAGCTGATGCAACTGAAGAAAATTTACAAGCGCGTGCTCGTGGCACATTGCTTATGGGTTTATCAAACAAGTTTGGTAATTTAGTCCTTGCTACAGGAAATAAATCTGAACTGTCAGTTGGCTACTGTACACTTTATGGCGATATGGTTGGTGGCTTTGCGGTTCTAAAAGATGTTTATAAAACTATCGTGTTTGAATTAGCAAAATACCGTAATAGCTTAAGTGAAACTCCAGTTATTCCTGAGCGTGTGATTACCCGCCCACCTTCAGCAGAACTTCGCCCAGATCAAAAAGACCAAGACTCTTTACCAGCATATGATGTATTGGATGCCATCCTTTACGCATACATTGAAGAAGATTTAGGTCAGGCCGATATTATTGCCAAAGGTTTTGATAAAGAAGTTGTTGAAAAAGTCATCCGTTTAGTTGATCGTAATGAATACAAACGTCGTCAAGGTGCGATTGGCCCGAGAATTACCTCTCGTGCATTTAGTCGTGAACGACGTTATCCGATTGTCAACGGTTGGACAGCGAATGACTGAGCAGAAAAACTCATCAAAAACTACAGCACTTGCTCAAGCACTTTTGCTTGAGCAGGTGGAATTTTTCAAAAAACAATTATCTATAGAAAACTCACCTATTTATTTCCAGCAGTTCATTCAGTTATTTATGCAACATGCTGACGAAATCAAGCTACATGAAGTTGTTGATTTAGAGCAACTACAAGCCGTTGTGAAACGCTATGCTTTTGAAATGCAGCTAGGTGCCGGTTTACTTGAATTTATTGGGGAAATCGCGCAGCGTATTTATTTATCTGCTATGAAGTCTCCAATTCAGTTACAAGACTTGGTCTCTGACCACCAGTTTGAAATGTGGCTTTCTAAATTTTTAGAAATGGAGCATATTCCTCATTATCTCAATCAGTTTTTAAGAACTAGCCCTTCTGTACAACAGCTTTGCCAATATATTGCAACCTCAACTCTAGAACAAAAATTACCAAAACTTCTAACTGCCTCTAGAGTGGATGACTATCATTTTGAATGGCAACATAAACTCAAAAAATTTTCCTTTTTGCAGCAGCAACGTCTTGAGCATAAACTTGAAACCTGGATTGCCAGTTTTATTCACGAGCAACTTACAGAATTAAGTCTTTTATCGAGTGAAGATTTAGAAAGTCTAGTGCGTCATGTTTGGGAAGATATCAGACATAAAAAAATGTATGAGTTTATGAAACAACTCACTCCTCTCGATGTTGAAGAGTTCTTTGTTTTAATTTACGAATACTGGAAAGAATTACGTCAATCAGAATTTATGCAAGATCTGATTTTGTATGGTGTCGAAGTTTTTTATGACTTTTATAAAGATCAGAGTTTATTTGAAGTATTAAGTGAGATTGGATTAACCGAAAACGACTTACAAACAGAAGCTTTACGTTTTTATCCGAAGGTTATGGTTGCCTTTAATGAGCACGGTATTTTAGAACCTTTACTTCAAGCGCTTTTAGCTCCCTTTTATCAAAGCTCAAAAACACTCGATATGATTGAAAAACATTTTAATGAGTAAAAAATAGATAAAAAGAAACCACGCAGGAGCGTGGTTTTTAAAATGGTGGCTATGACGAGACTTGAACTTGTGACCCCCGCATTATGAGTGCGGTGCTCTAACCAACTGAGCTACATAGCCGTAAACTGTGTGCGCATTATCTATAGTTCTGTATAGCAGGTCAATAGGTAAAAACCCTTAATGCCCATCAATTGAACAAATAAGATTCAGATCATCATTATTTGTTCTTTTTTTAGCATTTTTTTGCTTTAAATAATTGATCGGCCACAGAAATATATTAAAGATCTAATATTAGTTTTTTACCTTTAGCTCTCGACACACAAATCATCATGCTCTTCTGTGAAGCCTTTTCTGCATCACTTAAGTATTGATCAAAGTGATCTGCTTCGCCTTCTAAAATAGCAGTTTCACATGTACCGCATACGCCTTCGCGACATAAGCATTCCACATCAATATTTAATGTTTCAATAGCTTGTAAAATCGTCTGATTACTTTGTACTTCAATTTCCTGATTAGACTTGGCTAGTACAACCGTAAATGCTTCCCCATCTTCAGGAACTGCTGAAGCGAATTGTTCCCAGTGAATGTACTCATCGCGGTAACGGTGCTTATTACAGCAATCAATCACAGCATCAATCATGGGTTTCGGCCCACAAACATACACATGTGTGCCTTTAGGTTGTGATGAAATCAATTCATCCAGCTTTAATGAGCAACCTTCTGAGTCAACATAATTAAACACATGTTCTGCATGTTTCTGCTTTAACTCATCTAACAAAGCCGCATGTTCAGGTGAGCGGTAAGCATAATGTAGCTCAAAATCTGCACCACGTGCTGCAAGCTCGTCCATTTGAGGCAAGAATGGTGTAATACCAATTCCACCTGCAATTAAAATATGTTTATTGCCTGTTTCAGCTAATGGAAATAAATTTTTTGGTTCTGAAATCTGAATTTCACAGCCTTCATTACACTGATCATGCATAAACACTGAACCACCCTTACCTTCCACATCTTTACGAACACAGACTTGGTAAGTTGATAAATCTTGCGTACAGCTCATCAATGAATATGCATTTGAAAGCTGTTCATTCATTTTGACAATAATATGGCTTCCCCCACTAAATCGAGGAAAGTTCTGCCCATCTTGACGTTTGAACGTAAACCGTTTGATTAAAGGGGTTAGCTGTTCCACACGAGTAACAACCGCTGGGAACATTTCATAATGACTCGCCATATTAGAATCCTTCTTTTACCGCATATTTTTGTTGTTAGCGCTTATCCTTAAAGCCCTAAACACATGTATTTAATGGTCATGAATTCTTCAAGACCATATTTTGAGCCTTCACGCCCAACACCTGATTGTTTCACACCACCAAATGGTACAACTTCATTTGAAATTGCTGTGGCATTCATACCGACCATTCCATATTCAAGCTGTTCTGACACTCGCCATAAACGTGAAATATTTTCGCTATAAACATACGCAGCCAAACCGAAGATCGTGTCATTTGCTTGAGAAACGACGTCTGCTTCATCTGTAAAGTGAATAAGCGGCGCAACTGGACCAAAAATTTCTTCTTGGACAATTTCCATTGTACGGTCAACGTTCGTTAGAACTGACGGCTCATAAAAGGTTTGCCCTAAAACATGCTGTTTACCACCGCAAGCAATTTTAGCGCCTTTGCTCACTGCATCATCAATCAACTGCTGTGCTTTCAAAACTGCTTTTTCATTAATTAATGGACCAATTTGCACACCATCTTCAAGTCCATTACCGACTTTAAACTTTTGTACTTCTTGTACAAACTTCTCGGCAAAAGCTTGATAAATATTGTCGTGTACATAAATGCGGTTAGCACAAACACAGGTCTGGCCTGCATTACGGAACTTGGCAAAAATCGCGCCTTGTACAGCTTTATCTAAATCGGCATCGTCAAACACAATCAGAGGCGCATTACCACCTAACTCAAGCGCCAATTTTTTAATGGTGCTTGAACACTGCTGCATCAGTAGGCGTCCTACTGGAGTTGAGCCAGTAAACGTCAATTTCTTCACTTTTTCATGCGAAGTAAATACAGAACCAATTTCTTGAGATTTACCGGTAACAACATTAATTACACCAGCTGGAATACCTGCTTTTTCGGCAAGTTTCGCAATCGCTAAAGCACAGTAAGGTGTTTCATTTGCTGGCTTAATCACTATCGTACATCCAGCTGCTAAAGCTGGTGCTGCTTTACGCGTAATCATAGCAATTGGGAAATTCCACGGCGTAATAGCAGCCACAACCCCCACAGGTTCTTTACTAATAATAAAGCGCTGCTGGTTATTTACGGTTGGAATCACATCACCATAAATACGCTTGCCTTCTTCGGCAAACCATTGAATAAAGGATGCAGCATAACGCACTTCACCTTTTGCTTCTGCCAAAGGCTTTCCTTGTTCAATAGTCATAATGAGAGCAAGTTCATCGGTATGATCGAGAACCAGTTTGTACCAAGCCAATAAAATATCTGCACGGTTTTGGGCAGTTAAAGCTTTCCAGCTTTGCAAAGCCGTATAAGCAGCCTCAACTGCTTGAGTCGCCTCAGCCGCTCCCATATTTGGAATTGTGCCAATTTCTTCGCCTGTTGCAGGGTTAGTTACCGGAACCGCCGCATTCGACTGTGCAGCTAACCATTGTCCGTTAATATAGGCTTGTTGCTGAAATAATTCAGTACTTTGTAAACTCGACATATCATCTTCCTAATTGAAGAGTCAGGTGTAAGTCATCTTTACACCTGAATAAATCCATTTGTTTTATTTGTGATGCTGCGCCACTAAATGTTGGAAGTAAGCAATACCATGTTCACTAATTCCTGAACGTTGCTTATCAGTCATAATACGGCCTTGGCCTCGATAACCACGTGATTTCAAACCACGTTGTACACTTTCTACCAAGTTCAAATCTTCAGGACGGAATACATTGCGATACCACTCAATCAAATCTTTCTGATCTTGAGTGAGCTCTTCGTTCGTGAAGTAAATATCGTAATGCTGCAAAGTCGTTTCTGCATCTACTGGAAACTCATAGATCACCGTCATGAAATTGCTGCCCGGTGGTACGTTGAACATCGTGCAAGGCCAAGTCCAGAAACCATGAAACTCAGGATCTGTTACTGATGGATCAAGCTTAAATGACTTCTCAGATGAGCGAGCAAAGCCATATTGCAATGTCCAGTTCTGATGTGTGGTATGCCAATATTTATCAACTTGTACGGAGTCAGCAAAACCAGGATGCGCTGGTCCACAGTGATAACACTCTAGATAGTTATCAACAATCACTTTCCAGTTTGCTGGAGTTTCTGTCACAAAACGTGCCGCCAGTTTCAAATCTTTAATTACGCTACATGCTTGATTTAAACGCTCAGCAAATTCCGGAAGTTGGTCTTCTACACAAGTCGCATTTTCATCCATATTAATGAAAACAAATCCTGCATATTCCTCAACTTTTAAAGGCACCATGCTTGAGTTTTCTTTATCGAAAGATTCAACGTGGTCACAGTTACGTGCCAAAGCTAAGCTACCATCTAGCTTAAAAGTCCAAGCATGATATGGGCAAGTAATTACATTTTTTGCTTTACCACTGCCACTTAAAAGCTCGTGACCACGGTGCGGACACACATTATAAAACGCACGTAAAACACTATCTTTACCACGAATGATGACAATATTTTCACCAATTACTTTACGGGTAATATAGTCATTCGGTTGTGCCAATTCACTGCCATGTGCAACACAAATCCAGCTTTTAGCAAAGATTGCTTCTTTCTCATGCTCAAATACTTGCGATGAAGTGTAGAAAACTTTAGGGAAAGTCCATGCAACATCTGGGTTTGCGCAAAAATCTTCAGGTAATTTTTCAACTGCACTCATGTTATTACTCCATTAAATTCTTTTCGTCCAAATGACTCGATATTAAATTGATGTCTTTTCGACACTGCCAAACATGCGGCGTATCGCACTCAGCATGTTTTGATATAACTGTTGAACTTCAGGACAATCACGCATGAGACGTAAACTGCCATGTAATAAACCTTTACCTAAATGAAACTCGTTAGGGATGCCTGCTTGTTGCAATTTTTGGGTAAGGAAATAACCGTCATCACTTAAAGGGTCATACTCTGCAACTGTGACAAAACTTGCAGGCATATCTGAAAAATCCATTGCCAATAAAGGTGCTAGACGTACATCCTGCCAATCTTGTGGATTAGGTGCATATTCCTTTAAATAAAAATGCATATCTTCCGTTGTGAGTAACGGCGCATGGGCATGCTTTTGTGCAGCTGGTGTATCAAGTGCTGTAGTTAAACACGGATAAACCAAAGCTAGACCTTGAGCTTGCATACCACTATGCTGTAGATGCACTGCAAGGGCTGCTGCTAAGTTACCGCCTGCGCTATCGCCTGCTAGAACGATATTTTCGCTATCAATCTGCCAGTCAGAACCATGTTGTTTAAGCCATTGATAAACTGCTAAACAATCTTCAAAAGCTGCTGGAAAATGATGCTCTGGTGCCATGCGGTAATCCACACTAATGACAACTGTATTTAAGTCCTGACACAAATAACTGGTAATAAACTCATGTGAATCGAGGCCACCCATCATCCAACCACCACCATGTAAATACAACACACATGGCCAACTAGCTTCAGGTCGTTTAGTTTTTGGTGAATAGATGCGAACAGGTACTGAATGCTCTGCATTTGCAACAACTCTATCTTCGACTTCAATCTTGCCATCACGAGGCAAAGTATAGTGTCGACACATTGCGTCATATGCTGCACGAACTGAGTCAATATCTGCATCTGCTGGTGAATAAATGCTGCTCCAGTACACAAGGCTTTGCATTTCTTCACTTAAGGCATACGTAGTCTGTTCACTTGTAGTCATTACCGTTCCCTCTAGCTGGTTTTTCTGTCCAGTTTGATTGAGCTTGCAAGCTCAAGCTGCATCCGTTTTGCATGTTCATCTTGAGACTGGTTTAAACCAATTTCTGCATCATCATAACCTTGTTGTTCAATCAAATGTGATGGGACTTTGGCATAATCCTGTATGAGCCATTTCACTAAGCCATAGGTCTGAATCAGAATAATCACGATGAATGGTAAAGCCGTCACAATTGTTGCTGTTTTCATTGTGTCTAAAGGTGCCTTACTAAAGATCATGGCAATCGGAACCAAAGTCAGCATGACACACCAGAACAGACGGGCATTTGGCGATGGATCTTGCCCTTCACTTAAACCGCGTGTACATGTTGCTGAAACCGCATATCCAACCGCATCCATATGTGCTGCCAAGAACACCACCATAATGCCGAGGAAAATCCACATCATCAGCTTTCCAGCAGGTAATAGGCTGAGCAATTGACCAATTGCAACCTCACCACCCTGTTGGCTTAAGATTTGCGGTACATTTACAGCCCCATGAATAAAGCTATAAACACTGTAGTTTTCAAACACACCAAAGATAAACCAAAGACCAACACTGCCGCCAATCACCATGGCAAAGATCACTTCTTTAATAGTACGGCCTTTAGAAACACGCGTTACAAAGAGTGCCACACCCGGTGCATATGAAATCCACCATAACCAGTAGAAAACAGTCCATTCACGAGTAAACTTGCCGTCACCCATTGGGTCGGTAAACAAACTCATATCAACAAAGTTGGTAGCCATTAACCCGAAACTCATTAATGAATTATTCAAAATGAATTGAGTTGGACCAAAGCAAAGTACATAAATTGCAAATAGCACCACGCCTAAACACACCATGTGACTTAAACGTTGCATGCCCTTATCCATACCTACATACGAACTGAGTGCAAATAGAACCGAAACACCCAAAATAATGATGACTTTGGTCATAAAGGTATTTGGGATACCTGTGAGCTGAGACAAAATATTGGTAAATGTCACGGCAGTGAGTACAAGCGAAATCGTTAATGCACCAAACATGCAAAGCAAGAACATTAAGTCGACTAAACGCCCAACCACACCTGTTGATTTAAAGCCTGTTACCGCTTCAATCACTGAAGCCAAACTTAAGCCTTTGTTTTTTCTAACATGGTAGCTGTAGCACAAAGAAATTGATGCCAAAGCATAAATTGCCCATGCACTTAAACCTGAGTGAAAAAACGAGTAAGCCACGCTATATTTCAATGCTTCTGCTGACTCAGGCGGTAAGCTCAAACCCGGAGTTTGATAATAGTAAGCCCAGTCCAAAAAGCCCCAGTACAATGTAGAAGACCCGATACCCGACAAGATGAACATAAAAATCCATGACATCGTGGTGTATTGAGGCTTTCCTTCACCTAGTTTGATTTTGCCGTATTTACTAAAAGCTAGACCAAAAGTAAAAATAATGGCTAAAAAAGCAAACAGTAATACTGGGGTGGTAAATACCGATGTCGTCCACTGCATCCATGTTGCAGCGATCTTGATCGACTCTTGCGAATAAATCGCCAAACCAGCAACTGAAATAAATACAAACAGTAAACTGGTTACGGCAAGAACTTTATCCGTATAAATTTTTGTGTTTTGATTATCCATATCCATACATCCATTTTTGGATGGCGTTATTCCATAGCGAACACGTCCATTTTAATTTGGGCTACACACGATGCAATTGCATCTCCTACCTCATAAGTTTTTGCCTGACCGCCGATATCGGCTGTCTTTGGCCCATTAATTAATACATTCTCAATCGCCTGCATAATGTCCTGACCTGCTTGAATGCAACGTTCGTCTTCTTCGCCAAAGAATTCGAACATCATGGCACCTGACCAAATCGCAGCGATTGGGTTGGCAATTTGTTTACCGTAAATATCTGGTGCTGAACCATGTACAGGTTCAAACAATGATGGGAATTTTCTTTCTGGGTTTAAATTTGCCGAAGCAGCCAAACCAATAGTTCCTGTACATGCAGGGCCTAAATCGGAAAGAATGTCGCCAAATAAATTCGATGCAACAACCACATCAAAGCGTTCGGGTTGTAAAACAAAACGAGCTGCTAAAATATCAACGTGCTGTTTATCGGCCTGAATTTGTGGATATTGTTTTGCCATCGCATCAACGCGTTCATCCCAATACGGCATGCTAACGGCAATACCATTTGACTTGGTCGCTGCGGTAATTTTTTTCGCATCTCGCTGATTTGCAAACTCAAATGCATAACGCAAAATGCGATCTACGCCATGACGTGTAAATACAGCTTCTTGAAGCACAAACTCTCGATCTGTTCCTTCAAAAGCTTTACCACCAATGGCTGAGTATTCCCCTTCACTGTTTTCACGAACCACGTAAAAATCGATGTCGCCCGTTTTTTTACCTACCAATGGACATTTCACACCCGGCATTAAGCGCACTGGACGTAAATTCACATATTGGTCAAAACCACGACGGAACTGGAGCAGCGAACCCCAAAGCGAAATATGGTCAGGCACTTTATCTGGCCAGCCTACAGCACCAAAGTAGATTGCATCGTAGCCCTGTAAAGTTTCAAACCAATCATCGGGCATCATTTTGCCGTGCTCAAGGTAGTAATCACAGCTTGCCCAATTGAATGCATCTAGCTGAAGCTCAATGCCATGCTTTTCTGCTGCTGCCTTTACAACCTTAATGCCTTCTGGTAGAACTTCTAAACCAATGCCATCGCCTGCAATCGTGGCAACTTTATATCTTTTTGCCATAAGCTTCCTTCACACCTTCGACTAATATCCTTGTATGGCTTAAACATGATGTTTTAAGCAAAAATGATCAACAACAGAACTATCACTCCAATGGACACGGATCGTGAACAATCTACCTAACCTATCGGATTTAAAGGTTTTTTGCACAGTCGCCAAACTAAAAAGTTTTGTCGAATCTGCTGAGGAACTTGGGACATCGCCAGCTTTTATTAGCAAGCGAATTAATATTTTAGAAAACACCTTAAGCTGCAAACTTTTTCATCGCAGCACACGTCATGTTAGCCTGACAGAAGATGGCAAACTCATTCTTGAGAGAGTTTCAAATATTCTTGAAGAATTTGATGAAGTCTGTGAACTAGTGAACAACCCGCTGAGTACACCTACCGGTCGTATGGATATTATTAGTAGCTTTGGTTTTGGCAGAAAGCATATTGCACCAATTCTGTCTAAATTAATGATGCTTTATCCAAAGCTCCAAATTCATTTTGACACCATCGACAATACCAAAGACCTGATTCAACACAGTATTGATTTGGATATTAGAATTGGTAATGAAATTGCACCAAATATGATTGCGAAGAAGTTAGCTTCCAATTTTCGGATTTTATGTGCGGCGCCGAGTTATTTACTTAAACACGGCGTACCAGACAGCATTGAAGATTTGCAAACACATGATTGTTTGACAATTAGTGAACGCGATCAATCATCTGTGTTATGGAAATTTAGGCATGCTTCTGAAGATGTCTCAGTGCATATCAAACCACGTTTTGTTTCGAATAACGGCGAAATTATTCATCAACTTGCCATAGAAGGCCACGGGATTATTTTCCGATCAATTTGGGATGTTGCAGATGAATTAATTACAGGTCAACTCCAACACATTTTGCCCAAATATTGGCAAGATGCAGATGTTTGGGCAGTTTATCCATCACGACTCAAAAGCTCATCTAAATTACAAACCTGCATTTTGTTCATTCAAAATGAATTACTTAATCGATTGCAACATGTACAAAACTTAAGCCGAGGACAACTCATTTCACCCGCAGTCAAACGTGAACCTCCGCCTGAAAAAGTCTTTCTATGAAAAAAAGCCCTAAGTGAGGCTTATTCACTTAGGGCAATCGTTTACTTTTAAATTTTAGAAATAATATCCAATTGAAAGATAAAACAGTTTATCCCAGTCATTACTGCTGCCTTGTGCAAGGCCATTTGCCCCACCACCTACCATTGGGTCATTCTTACTCATAATATATTCACCCTGAATACCAATGACTTTGTAATTAAAATAAACCCCTGCAATTAAGCGTTCAGAGTCTTTATAACCATTCTCATCTTTAAAGAAGCGGCTATGAGAGATATAAGGTTTAATATTTTCAAGTTTGTGAAATGGCTGAGCAAAGGTATAGTTAATTTCATTGACTAGATATTTGCCTTTGTTAGCGACTTGATACGGGTAATCAAATGCTCCAATGGTTGAGCTATTTGGCAATAAATTATCACCATTGGTGACATCTTGCTTACCTACTAAGAACATCCATTGCCATGCTTGATATTGCGTTTGAGCAAATACATTCCATGACTTGCGGTGTCCATCTTCGTCTGTTCTTTTATTTTCTAAATCAGAATACCAAACTGAACCACCTAACTCGGTCGAAAATTTTTGAGCTTTATCAAGCTCAAATTTTCTAGAGGCCCGCGCGATCCACATATTTTTTTCTTCAATGTTGGTTCCTACCGTCAAGTCATCAGCTTCAACGAAATTACCGCTGTATCTACTTGAGTCTTTTGACGTTCCCTTATAGTTTCCTCCATCAGTTGGATAGAAACCTAAGGTCAAATTGTATTTATCATCTGCAAATTTATATTTAATCCCCAGATTATCAATATCTTCTAAACCAACGGTATTTAAAAGCGTTTCGTAATAACTACTTCCCCAAAATTCACCAAAGCCAAAATCAACGGGTTGCAACCCTGCCGTGATTCTCTGCTGATCAGATAATTTATAACCTACCCAAGCTTTTTTTAGAAAAATCGCATCACACAAGCGATCATATTGATAACAACGAGCATCTGCCCCTGCAATCCAATCTGGATTTTCATAACCTAGCACTAATTTAATATCAGTTAATCGCCAGTCATCATTTTGAGAACCTTCATTTGCATCAACCACATAATCTTTATGCAAATAACGAGAACGTACTGCGCCAGAAACTTTAAATTGTCCCGATTCCAAAGTTGGATCTCCCCAACTTAAATCAGCCGCAGAAGCCTCTACTCCCGCCGTTAAGCTTAAAATTCCTAAAAATAATAATGACCTTTTCATGTCTTCAACATCCTTGTTAAGTGTTATAAGAACATGAAGAAATTGATCTAGACAAGCAATGCCATAACTATAAAGTCGGTCTTTACAAACTGTGTTTAATCAAAAAATGAGCATAAAAAAAGACCACGCAGGAGCGTGGTCTATAAAATGGTGGCTATGACGAGACTTGAACTTGTGACCCCCGCATTATGAGTGCGGTGCTCTAACCAACTGAGCTACATAGCCGAAAACTGTGCGCGCATTATCTTAACTTCTTTAACGCACGTCAAGAAAAATTTTAAATAAAATGAGGTGAAGTGAGCCTATAAGCCGGGTTCTGTCGAGGATGGTCATTCCTCTAGGCGTACAATCACTCATACGCTCAAGCGACCTACCCGAATCCAGTACGGGCCGTACCTCAGGATTCCTATTTGGTCTTGCTTCTGGTGGGGTTTACCATGCCGTGAACTGTTACCAGACACGCGGTGCGCTCTTACCGCACCCTTTCACCCTTACCTCACGAATGAGGCGGTCTACTCTCTGCTGCACTTTCCGTCGGCTTTCACCGCCCAGGCGTTACCTGGCACCCTGCCCTATGAAGCCCGGACTTTCCTCCCCTGCTTCAGTCACGAAGACCTCCACAGCAGCGACCATCCAGCTCACTTCAGGGGCGCATATTAACAAATTTATTTACTAATTGCTTGTGCTTTTTTGAGCAATTAATTTTTTATATTTGTCGAATAGCTCATCTTCCGTCTCCACATGCTGCGGATCTTTAGGAATACAGTCCACTGGACAAAATAACTGACATTGCGGCTGGTCATGATGACCAACGCATTCAGTGCATAAATCTGGATGAATTTCATAAATCACTTCACCCATGAAAATAGCTTCATTTGGGCAAACTGGTTCACAAACATCACAGTTTATGCATTCATCGGTGATATATAACGACACTTTACCAACCTTGTTGATGTTTACGTTCAAAGGCCTCAACCACAGCTTGCGGAACAAACTTGGTTACATCCCCTTTTAAACGAGCAATTTCCCGAATTAATGTCGAAGAAATAAATGAATACTGCTCAGATGGTGTTAAAAATACTGCTTCAAAATGTGGGTCAAGTTGACGGTTCATATTGGCAAGTTGAAATTCATATTCAAAATCAGAAACTGCTCTTAAACCACGAAGTACTGCTGTTGCCTTTTGCTCTTTGAAAAAATTAACCAGTAGACCATCAAAGCCTACAAATTCAACATTTGATAAATGGCTGAGTGATGTTTGGGCCAGTTCAACTCTCTCTTCTAGACTGAACAAAGGGTTTTTATGATGTCCAATTGCAATTGCTACTACAACCTCATCAAACATTCTTGATGCTCTAGTAACTAAATCAACGTGTCCATTCGTGATGGGGTCAAATGTTCCAGGATAAATTACACGCGTTTTAGACATCCGCTAGTACTCTAATTGTATTGTGAACCTATTTTAGCAAAAGTTATACATGAGGCGAAATATTGACGTGCAGGAAAAACTTCACCTTAGCATCAGTTTACGGCACAATAGGCATAATTGTGGAAGTTTGAATTATGGCGAAAGCGACAGTAGTGAAAAAACATAATGGCGGAACCATCGCACAAAACAAACGTGCCCGCCATGATTATTTTATCGAAGAAAAATTTGAAGCTGGTATGTCTTTACTCGGCTGGGAAGTAAAGTCTTTACGTGCTGGTCGCATGAGTTTGACAGAAAGTTATGTCATTTTTAAGAATGGTGAAGCGTTTTTATTTGGTGCACAAATTCAACCGCTCCTTTCGGCGTCTACTCATGTAGTACCTGAAGCTACACGTACACGTAAATTATTATTATCACGCCGAGAACTAGAAAAGCTAACAGGTTCAGTGAACCAAAAAGGTTACTCATGTGTTCCTTTAGCATGTTATTGGAAAGGTCACTTGGTTAAACTTGAAATTGCTCTGGTGAAAGGTAAACAGCTTCACGACAAACGTGCGACTGAAAAAGATCGCGATTGGCAGCGTGATAAAGCTCGTATATTTCATAAGTAATTAAATAAAAAGCCTCTTTTTAGAGGCTTTTTTATATCGCGGAATTTATTAATTTAATCTATATAAGAGTCCAGCAATATATTCGCCAAACCATTTAGCTGTATCTAAATCACCTTGTGGAGGAGTAATTTCAACAGGTGCATTATCTGACTGTGTCATTAAACCTAAACAACTCGATAATCGGTTTAAATCTTTTTCACTATGCCCAGTCGTCATTAAAGGTAAACCTGACCAAAGCATGCCATGTTGCATCGCAAAAATATTTAATTGTTGTAATACCGCCAGTTTATCGCCACTCAACCCACCTGAGTTTGCAAATCCAGCTGCAAGCTTCCCTTGCCACAAACGCTCTTTCCAACGTTTAGAAGTACTGTCCATAAACTTTTTAAAGTCAGCCGTCATACTTCCCATATAGGTAGGTGAACCAAAAATAATACCATGCGATGCATCAAGTGCATCCCAATCAATATGTTCAATATTCATTAAATGTACTTTTATACCCATCACCTCTGCACCAGCAGCAATAGCGGAAGCTACCTTCGCGGTATGACCATATGGACTGTGGTAGACAATAGAGAGATGTTTTTCAGGCAAAGACATAAGTTTAAAATTTTGAGCGATTTTTTCTATTTTATCATTTTATTAACGCTTGCTAAACCTTCATCTATAAATATGAAATATAAGGCTTTCATTACCGCATACTATAGAAATATTTTCGAATTAAATAAAAAACTCTCTTATTTTTTAATGAATATAAAATAAGAGAGTCATTTAAGGCGGTGATCAAAACTTACATAAAAACAAACGTAGCCATACGTCCTGTCTTCGCATCACGACGATAAGAAAAATACTCTTCAACCTGTTGATAAGAGCATCGATCTCCGCCCAAGACTTGTTGCACACCTAGACTTTGCAAAATAAAGCGTGCAATGGCATATAAGTCTGCATGAAATTTATTTGGAGCCACGCCTTCAACAAAAGCTGTTTCCAACTCTGGATATTTATCACAAAAGGCAGCTTTTACTTCAGCCCCAATTTCAAAACAAGGTTGACTAATTGCAGCCCCTAACCATGCCCAAGTTGGAGGATTTTGCATAGCCGTAACTGTATTTTCAATAATGCCACCTGCTAAACCACGCCAACCGGCATGCAAATTAGCGACTTCGGTTCCTTCGGCATTTCCCAACACGACAGGTAAACAATCAGCCGTCATCATCATTAAAGCATGACCTTTTGTTTGGGTGACCAAACCATCGCCGATTAAAGCTTTAAAAGGAATTTGTTCATTTACAGTATGGCAAATCGTACTATGCGTTTGGGTCATCCATGTCATTTTTTTAACACCGAATTTCGCAAACTCATCTAACAATATCATTCGATGCTGTTGAACACGTTGTGCCTCATCTTTGACATGTAAAGCCAGATTAAAGCCAGATAACTCAACCTGACCTGTTGGCAATGCCAAAGGATGCTGAACACGTGTCTGCCCTACAAATACGCCTTGAGGTAAACCTTGAACAAATTCCATATGCACGTCCTTAATATGCAGCGTTTTCTGAACGTAACACATTCACTAAATGTGTGAAATCTTCAGGCCACGGCGCTTCAAATAGCATTTCTTCACCAGTACGAGGGTGTTTTAAGCCCAATTTAGCTGCGTGCAATGCCTGACGTTTAAAACCACGTAAAGTTTCAATGAGCAGCTCAGATGCACCAGCTGGCACACGCACACGGTTCATATAAACCTGATCACCAATTAAGCCATAACCAATGTAACTAAAATGCACACGGATCTGATGTGTTCGTCCTGTTTCAAGGCGGGCTTGTACACGGGTAAAATCTTTAAAACGTTCTTTTACATTGTAGTGAGTTACCGCATCTCGCCCACCCGGTAAAATTGCCATTTTTACACGGTCTACTGGATGACGTTTGATTGGTTCATCAATCGTACCGCCAGCAATAATATTTCCATAAACAACCAAATCATATACACGGTAAACCGTTTTATTCGCCAACTGTTTACTTAAAGAAAATTGGGCCTCTAGAGTTTTAGCAACCACCAGTAAACCGCTGGTATCTTTATCAATACGGTGTACTAAACCAGCACGCGAAAGTTCTGCCAATTTTGGGAAGTGGTAAAGTAAGGCATTCACTAAAGTTCCAGAGCTATTGCCTGCTCCTGGATGTACCACCATGCCTACCGGCTTATTAATAACTAAAATATCATCGTCTTCATAGACAATATTAAGTGGAATATTTTCAGGTTGACTCGTCGTCTGGGCTTCGAGCTCTACTTCGAGCGTAAGCAGCTCAGTTCCTTCACAACGGTGTTTAGGCTTGACAATGTTACCATTCACCAACAGATGGCCATCTTTCAACCATTGCTTGAGCTTTTCACGTGAAAACTCGCTCCATACCAAGGCTGCTACCTGATCGATACGTTGTCCCAGATAGGTTTCATCTAGCTGAACTTGCAACGATAAACGTGTTGCAGTTGTATCAGAAGTATGGTTATCTGCATCCTCAGAATCTTCAAGTAAATTGAAGTCGGTTTCAGAGAAGTTTGTGTTTGAAGATTGTGCTGAAGTCATTTGATCATTGAGATAAAAGTGGTTTAATAGCGCAATTGTAGCTCATTGCCCAACATAACAGAGGAGTTTTTATGTCGCTACCACGTTATAAAATTACGATGCTTGCCTTATCTTTAGGCGTAGCGTCTGCATTTGTGGGCTGTAGCAGCAATCCAAGTAAAAAAGAAGTGGTCGATACTGGCCCTCAATCTAGTGAACAAGCTTACTTCGAAAAGGCCCAAAAGTCGCTTGACCGTGGTCAATATCTTGATGCGACCAAGTCCTTAGAGGCAATCGATACTTATTATCCGACTGGACAATACGCTCAACAAGCACAACTTGAACTTCTATATTCGAAATTTAAACAAAAAGATTATGAAGGCGCGATTGCCTTAGCAGAACGTTTTATTCGTTTAAATCCTCAACATCCAAATGTGGATTATGCTTATTATGTTCGTGCTGTTGCCAATATGGAGCAAAACTACGACAGTTTGATGCGTTATACCTCTTTACAACAGTCACATCGTGATGTGAGTTATTTAAAAGTTGCGTATCAAAACTTTGTTGATTTAATTCGTCGTTTCCCAAGTAGCCAATATTCTGTCGATGCTGCTCAGCGTATGAAATTCATTGGGCAAGAACTTGCCGAAAATGAAATGACTGCTGCTCGCTTCAACGTTAAACGTAAAGCTTGGATCGCCGCTGCAGAACGTTCGCAATGGGTGATTGAACACTATCCACAAACACCTCAAATTCCAGAAGCTTTAGCCACTTTGGCATATAGCTATGACAAGTTAGGTGATAAAGCTACTTCCCAACAATATATTGAAGTTTTAAAGCTTAATTATCCAAACCTTGTGAAAAAAGACGGCACAGTTAACATGCGTGCTGCTCGTAAAGAAGGTAACTGGATCAACCGTGCAACTTTAGGTATTTTCGGTCGTGAATCGACTGCTGCAACGCCAGAGAGCACAACTGAAGCAGAAGCTCCAAAACGTGGTTTCCTCAACCGTGTTAGTTTTGGTTTAATTGGTAATTCAGATAAAGAAGAAACTGAAGCACCAGAACAAACACCTGTTGAAGCTCCTAAGTCTGAACGTAGTTGGACAAACCGTTTAAGCTTCGGTTTATTAGACAAACCTGAGTCACAAGCAGCAGAAAATACAACTGTTGCACCAGCTGTAACCTCTACTGAAGCTTCAAATGATGAGGCAACACAAGGTGCGGATGGGGCTGCTCAATAAGTTTAAGCTTTAAAAAACATCAACAAACAGGCAAGTGATATCACTTGCCTGTTTGTTTTTATAAAATATTAAAATATTTATTGGGCATATCTCGATTCATCATGTCAGAATATTCTGACTCACTGTCTCATCAAGTTTTAATACGGTTATCTGAATTATGGCAATTCCACAGCATACGATTGATCAAATTCTAGATCGCACAGATATTGTCGATCTGATTGGTCAACGTGTGAAACTGAAAAAGACCGGACGTACATATTCCGGCTGTTGCCCTTTTCATCAAGAAAAAACGCCATCATTCCATGTCTACCGTGACAAACAGTATTATCACTGCTTTGGTTGTCAGGCTAACGGAAATGCAATCCGTTTTCTTATGGATATTGATAACCGAAACTTTATTGAGGTAATGAAAGAATTATCGAGCAGTACCGGAATTGAATTACCTAAAGATAATACTGAGAATAAAAAACTATCTTATACCCGTCAGGTTACAAAGCCACAGCCACCCGTTACTAAAACAAATGCGGCAGAGCCTGTAACTCCACAACAACCAAGTGATGAAAGCTACAACACGCTTGAACCCGTATTTTTTGATGACCCTTTTGCTCAGTTCGAACAGCCATTTAGCTTTGATGAACCCGTTCAAGAAGGTAATTTATATGACTTACTGGAAAATGTTGCTCAGTTCTATGAGCAACAATTACCAACAAGTCAGAAAGCTAAAAATTACTTTAAACAGCGTGGACTAACCAATCAGACTATTCAATTTTGGCGCTTAGGCTATGCTCCAGAAGACTGGCAACATCTAGAAAAAGCCTTTCCTTATGACATTGACGGATTAAAACAACTTGGACTTATTCGCTCAAGTGATAATGGGCGTGATTTTGATTTGTTACGTAACCGCGTCATTTTCCCAATTCGCGACCCTAAAGGCCGAGTGGTTGGTTTTGGTGGGCGTGCTTTAAATGATGAAATCAAACCTAAGTACATTAACTCGCCAGACTCAGAAGTCTTTCATAAAAATCAGCTACTTTATGGACTTTATGAAGGTAGAAAGCTTAAATCTAGCGATTGGTTAATGGTTGAAGGCTATATGGATGTCATTGCGCTTCAGCAATATGGCATTACCGGAGCTGTGGCAACTTTAGGGACTGCAAGTAATACTGAACACCTTAATATTTTATTTAAACAAAATAGTCGTATTACGATTGCTTTTGATGGCGATGCAGCAGGTCAAAAAGCTGCGCGCAGAACTTTAGAAATTGCTTTACCCCTTCTCAATGATGGTCGTGAACTCAAATTTTTTGTTCTACCGAATGATCACGATCCCGACTCTCTCATCCGTCGAGAAGGACTCGAAAATTTCCAAAAACTATTACAACAAGCCCCTCTTCTGTCCGATTTCGTGTTTGCGCACTTAACAGGTCAACACGATATCAGTACACCTGAAGGGAAAAGTTTAGTCATGGGTGAACTCAGAGAGCTCACCGAGTTATTGCCTAAACAAGGTTCTTTCCGTTACTTACTTACTCAATCTTTCCGTGAAAAACTCGGACTAGGTAAACGTTTTACTCCACAAATCAGCCACGATGCCTCGCTCTCATTTAACATCCATACAAAAGATGAAGACTTTGCGATTGCAATTTTAATGCATCATCCTTTTCTTTATATTCATTTTGAAGGATTGCGGGCTTATATACAGCAAGATGAATTATTGGCTAAAGTACTCGCAATCTTAAACCGTATTTTTGATGATTTACCGGATGATCAAGAGCTGGCAACTTATTATGTGCTTGGTGCGTGTAGTAGTTACTGTCATGAAATCGCCGATATTATGCAAAGAACAAATATTCAGGCATTAACACAGGCACCTGAGGTAGCTGACAAGTTAGCTAAGGAATATTCGCTAAGTCTGCAAGAAAGATATTTACGTCAGAAGCTGAAATCACCGATTTCTTTAATTGAATCAAGAAATCTAAGACAACAGCTCAATGAGTTAACAAAACAAATTAGCTTAAAGCTGTTGTCTTAATGTTTTGGCTTACGCTCATGATCAAATACATCCTGTAAATGCTGTTGTAACCATTCAAAATAATCAGGATTTTCTGCTTTAGCAGCTTCACGTAGCAATATCGATGTAGGATGTATAAGCTTTTGCGTCAAACGGTGAGCAAATTGCTGTAACACATGTTCGGCATTCTCACCATGATGCAAAGCTTCTAACGCATGTGTAAGCTCTTGTTGACTAATCTCTTCACTGTGCTGACGGTAAGCATGAATTGTGCCCCCCGCCTCTTTAACCTTTTGATGAGTAATAAGCTGAGTAGCTAATTGATTAACCATGACCTCTGCTTCAACAGCCGCCTGACGACGTTGAGCAAGGTTCTCATCAATCACACTTTGTAAATCATCGACACCATATAAATAGACCCCATCAAGTGCTTCAACTTTAGGATCTATATCACGTGGTACCGCTAAATCAACCATTAACATTTGTTGGTAGCGGCGTTTTTTTAATGCAGCCTTAACATCAGAATAAGCAATAACTTGATATAAACTTCCAGTACAGCTCGACACGACATCAGCACGATATAAATTTTCTGCTAATGCTGAAAACTCAATAATTTCAACTTCAACCTGATGTGCAATCTCCTGAGCCAGCTGGTCAGCACGCTCACGGCTACGATTACAAATAATAATCTTCGCGACACCCATTTCAGCCAAATGCTTAGCAACCAAGCTATTCATTTCACCCGCAGCAACGACCATTACGGTAAGCTTTTCAGGCTTACTAAAAACCTGTAAGGCCAGTTGTGCAACTGCATAACCCATTGAAACAGCATGACTACCTACCGCAGTTTCGGAACGTACACGTTTAGCTGCATAGAAAGCGTATTCAAAAACACTATTTAATTCAGGAGAGACCGTTTGCGCTTCTTTAGACAATGCCAAAGCGCTTTTGACCTGCCCTAAAATTTGTGGCTCACCAAGCATGAGAGAGTCTAGACCACTCGCCACTCGCATTAAATGTGTAATCGCCTGCGTATTCTCGTAACGATAAACATGATGAATTAACTGCTTTACATCAATATTATTGGCATCGGCTAACCATTTTAGAAGGCTTTCGGCGTTTTCTGCCATGGCATAAACTTCTGTACGGTTACAGGTCGAGACGACCACCAAATCCTTTAAGTTTTGGTGATGGCGTTGTTCGGCAAGCAAACGACTTAATCGCTCTGCATTGAAAGCAATTTGTTCGCGGAGTTCTACAGAAGCTGTTTGATGGTTGACACCCAATGCAAAGAAAGACATATCAGATCATCATTTCGCTAAATTTATGCTATTGTGCAACATCGGTGTCATAAAAAGCATTACTTTGGATCAATAAAAATTGCGTCAAATGAATAGCCGTATTAATTTTAACGGTGCTTCGATAAGACAGTATTCTACCACATTCTTGTTGTTAGGTAGCATGTCCTCGTATGTCTATGCACGTCCTGTGCAAGAGACCTATGCCGTGCATTCATTTGATCAGGCCCTAGAGCAAACGATGGTCGCTGAATTTGCTCTAGCTTATGACGATATTCCAAACGCTTTGCATAATTACACAGTGCTCGCAATTAAAAGCAACTCTACATCAATTAAGCAGAGAGCTTTAGACGTTGCACTTGAATATAATGATTTACAAGCTGCGTTAAATATTGCTACACACTGGGTAGCTCAAGAACCTAAAGATGTACCAGCTTTATTTTATTTGTCACACATTGCTTTAAAAACGCACGAATATCAGCTTGCTGCTGAGACATTAGATAAAATCTTAAAGATAGATCCCACTGCTGATTTAGAACAAATTTTAGCCAGCATTGCTCCAGAAAATGCGCAAGATCGAGAAGTACTATTAACAGCTTTACGTTCTAGCGCAGAAAAAGACAATCCTTCTATTTTGGCACTCATCGCCAATTTAGAGGCTCAAAATGGCCAATTACAAACTGCGCTAACCAACATTAACAAAGCATTACGTCGACGTCCTAAAGTAACGAGCTTTATTTTAATGAAAGCAAACTTACTTATTGCTCTCAGCGATCAAGAAGGTGCGCTTAAATGGTATGCAAAGTCGAGTCGTAAAAATAAGAAAAATTTAGATATTCGATTAGCTGAAATCCGCTATCTCATACAAATTAACCAATCTCAGCTTGCGTTAGAAAAACTTGAAAAGATTATAGAAACCAACCCTAAAGCTGAAGAAGCCTTATTTATTGCAGGCTTAACGAGTATTGATTTAAAGCAATATGACAAAGCAGAACAATATCTTGTTGACCTACGAAACTCGGCAAAATATCAAAATGAAGCGTATTACTACTTAGCTATTAATGCGGAGCGTAAACAGCATTATGAAACTGCAAAAGCATACTATCGTTTAGTTGATGGCAGTTTATATGTGGTATCTAGACGAAACTTGATCGCAATATATGATAAACAAGAAAATTTACACGATGCTTTACGGTTCCTTACTCAAGAACGAGTAAATTATCCTCAACATGCAAGTTTCTTATATCAAGCCCAAGCTGAAATCTTAAAGAAAATGGGCAATAAAAAAGCTGCACTAAATCTATTAGATGAAGCAATTAAAAACTTACCCGACGACCCAGAACTAATTTACGCGGAAGTTTTATTACTTGATCCATATACGGACCGTGACAAGCTGGACAAAACCTTAAAACAATTATTACAACTTGAGCCCAACAGCCCAACGTATCTAAATGCATATGCTTATACACTAGCACTGCAAAACCGCCGTTTAAAAGAAGCACGTCAGTATGCAGAGCAAGCATTAGAATATGCGCCTGAACAGGCCTCAATTCTTGATACGCTAGGTTATATTGCATTTTTACAGAACGATTATGAAGCTGCGGCGGAAGCCTTAGGCAAAGCGTATGAACTTAGCCATAATATAAATATTGGCGTTCGTTATGCTAAAGCTTTGTATATGCAAGGGTCACTCACGCAATTTAGCGCAGTGTTACAACAACTGAAACAAAAACATGCCAATGATCCACAATTACAACAGCTTGATGCGTTAATTTTACCTACATCTGCAAAAAAGAGTTAAATATATGAGCAAATTTGCCCAACTGTGCACAGCGATCTGTGGATCAAGTGTA
This sequence comes from Acinetobacter sp. 742879, assembly GCF_000588535.1. Lineage (NCBI taxonomy): Bacteria > Pseudomonadati > Pseudomonadota > Gammaproteobacteria > Moraxellales > Moraxellaceae > Acinetobacter > Acinetobacter sp. 742879. The sequence goes on from NZ_JFYC01000025.1 coordinate 32,550, forward strand.
TTATTTCTAACCGGTTGTCAGCATTTTACTCAACCAAAACCTGCGGTTACCCCACAAGTTCAAGACGAAAAACACTTTAATTTGCAGGGTAAGATTGGGGTTCGTACACCACAGCAAACTGGTAGTGCTTTTTTTACTTGGCTTCAACAGCAAGATAATTTTGATATCGAGTTAAGCGGCATTTTAGGCGTTGGAAAAACCCAAATTCAGGGTAAACCAGGCGAAGTAACTTTAAACAGTTCTAAAACAGGACTTATTACCGCTGCCTCTCCAGAAGAACTTTTAGAGCGAGCAACGGGTTGGCAAGCCCCTATTACACACTTAACGAGCTGGATTTTAGCAAAACCAGCAACGCTAAATGCTCAAATTACGAAAGACCCTGCAAATCGAGTGAGCCAACTGGTAGAAGATGGCTGGACGGTTAATTTCAGTTACGATGGTGAACAAACTTTGCCGAACAAACTGGTTTTAAAGCAAGCTCTTGCTGAAGATAAAGAAAACCGTATTACAATGGTCATCCAAAACCGCTAAGTCTAATTATATAAATCTATGATTCGAGTTCCTTCCCCTGCTAAGCTCAACCTGTTTTTACATATTACAGGCCGACGTGAAAATGGTTACCATGAGCTACAAACCATTTTCCAACTGATTGATTTATATGATTGGATGACATTTACACCGACTTTGGGCGAAGAAATCAAAATCGATGGGTTAAGTGAAGTTCGAGCTGAAGAAAACTTGATTTATCGGGCAGCTCAAATACTAAAACCACATGCAAAAAAACTTTGTGGCTTGGACATCAAAATTGAAAAAAATATTCCAATGGGTGCGGGTCTAGGCGGCGGTTCATCTAATGCCGCCACAACGCTTATTGTGTTAAATCAATTATGGGAATGTGGCCTAAAGCAAGAACAACTTGCGGACTACGGTGTAAAGCTCGGTGCTGATGTTCCAATTTTTATTTATGGTAAAAATGCATGGGCTGAAGGCATCGGTGAACATTTATCATTCATAGACTTAGATCAAAAACAGTTCATTATTTTAAAACCTGATTGTTTTATCAGCACTCAATTGCTTTTTTCACAAAAAACATTGACAAGAGACTCTAAGACCACTAAATTTTGCGCCTATCAGTTAGAACCTTCTAATTTTGGAAATAACTTTGAGCCACTGGCTCGGCAGTTATACCCTGAAGTAGAAGAAGCAATGCAATATTTAGATCAATTTGGTCAAGCAAAGCTTACAGGTACAGGTGCTTGTGTTTTTATTGAAGTAACGAATGAAATGAATATTGATGAAATTCTTAAGCATTCACCATGTAAATCTTACTTGGTAAATAGTTTAAAAGAATCTCCTCTTAATCATTTTAAGGTTACACGTTAGGGGCGTCGCCAAGTGGTAAGGCACCGGGTTTTGATCTCGGCATCCGTTGGTTCGAATCCAGCCGCCCCTGCCAACCTCACCTGTAATGATGATTATATTAGGGGCGTCGCCAAGTGGTAAGGCACCGGGTTTTGATCTCGGCATCCGTTGGTTCGAATCCAGCCGCCCCTGCCATCATATATATCATCGAATTTAGGGGCGTCGCCAAGTGGTAAGGCACCGGGTTTTGATCTCGGCATCCGTTGGTTCGAATCCAGCCGCCCCTGCCATTCTCTTATTTTAAAGACAGACTTAATTGCTATGCTTTTTGTTGATTAATCTTGACATTGCATTGCAAAAATATTAAAGTTCTGCCGCATTAGGGGCGTCGCCAAGTGGTAAGGCACCGGGTTTTGATCTCGGCATCCGTTGGTTCGAATCCAGCCGCCCCTGCCATCTATTTCATTACATACCAACCGCCAAGGGTGCTTCATGCCCAATCTTGTCGTTTTTAGTGGAAATGCTCATCCACAGTTCGCTCAAAAAGTCGTAAGTCACTTACATATCCCTCTAGGTGCTGCATCAGTCGGTCACTTTTCTGATGGAGAAATTTCAGTAGAAATTACTGAAAATGTTCGTGGTAAAGACGTATTTATCGTTCAGCCTACTTGTGCCCCTACCAATGATAACCTTATGGAAATCTTGGTTATGGCAGATGCTTTGCGTCGTGCAAGTGCTGGTCGTATTACCGCTGTTATCCCTTATTTTGGTTATGCTCGCCAAGACCGTCGTCCACGTTCTGCACGTGTGCCGATTACAGCTAAAGTTGTCGCAGACATGCTTACCACTGTTGGTATTGACCGTGTCGTGATGATCGACTTACATGCTGACCAAATTCAAGGTTTCTTCGATATTCCAGTCGACAACATCTACGGTACTCCTGCTTTGCTTGCTGACTTACGTCAACAACAACATGACAACCTTATGGTGGTTTCTCCTGACGTTGGTGGTGTAGTACGTGCTCGTGCTGTTGCCAAACAGATGGGTGACATCGATTTAGCAATTATTGATAAACGTCGTCAAAAAGCCAATGAGTCGCAAGTTATGCACTTAATTGGTGACGTAAAAGATCGTGATTGCGTTATCGTAGACGATATGGTCGATACTGCTGGTACATTGTGTAAAGCAGCTGATGCGCTTAAGCAATTTGGTGCACGTCGTGTAGTTGCATACGCAACTCACCCTGTACTATCAGGTAAGGCTATTGAAAACTTACGTAATTCAGTTATTGATGAACTGGTTGTGACTGATACCATTCCTCTTTCTGAAGAAGCATTGACCTTAGGCAAGATCCGTCAGGTTTCTGTTGCTAGCATGGTTGCTGAAACGATTCGTCGTATTAATAACGAAGAGTCTATCAGTGCAATGTTCGATAGTTTATAATATTGCAGCTTTTTATAAACCCTAGCCTTGGCTGGGGTTTTCTATCACTAAACTGGTCGCAAGTTTAGTCTTTTAAACTTTAATGAGGATTTACTCATGGCAAACTTCGTATTAAACGCTCAAGCGCGTGCTGAAGACAAACAAGGGAAAGGTGCGAGCCGCCGCCTTCGTCGCGAAGCTTTAATTCCAGCTATCATTTATGGTGGCAACGCTGAGCCTGTAACTGTTACTTTAGAACTTCGTGAGCTTGTAAAAGCTTTAGAAAGCAATGCTTTCTTTGAAGAAGTTGTAGAAATCAAAGTGGGCGACAAAGTTGAAAACGTTAAAATCCAAGCGTTACAACGTCACCCATCTAAAAACACTCCTATGCACGCTGACTTCAAACGCGCATAAGTGTTTAAAGGCGTAGATTAGTGTCAAATATTTCGCTAATTGTTGGTTTGGGCAATCCTGGTTCAGAATATGCCCAAACCCGCCATAATGCAGGTTTTTGGTTCATTGAACAGCTTGCAGACAAATATGGCATTACATTAAAAAATGATCCAAAATTTCACGGAATCAGTGGACGTGGTAATATAGAAGGACACGATGTCCGTCTACTTCTACCCACTACATTTATGAACCGTTCTGGACAAAGTGTAGTTCCATTTGCAAAATTTTATCAAATTGCTCCCGAAGCAATTTTGATTGCTCATGATGAACTTGATATGAACCCAGGTGTAATTCGTCTTAAAACAGGCGGTGGACACGGTGGTCATAACGGTTTACGTGACATTGTCCCTCATATTGGTCCAAATTTTCACCGTTTACGTATTGGTATCGGACATCCTGGCTCGAAAGAGAA
>NZ_JFYC01000026.1:0-35379 GCF_000588535.1 Acinetobacter sp. 742879
GAATAATGAGCTGGCGATGACTTACTCTCACATGGGTAACCCCACACTACCATCAGCGCTAAGAGGTTTCACTTCTGAGTTCGGGAAGGGATCAGGTGGTTCACTCTTGCTATGGTCGCCAGCACAACTGGTATGGATACTTGCTTCGTTTTATTCACTGTGTGATACGTTGCGTTTTCCAAATCTTTACAGATGGGCTGATTGGTCTGATTTTTCGTTGTTCATTTTAGCTAAGTGTTTAACTAAATCAAGTTGCTTTGCATGTTTATGAATCGATTGATGCTTCATATACAACTGCTTGGGTGTTGTATAGTCAAGCCTCACGAGCAATTAGTATTGGTCAGCTTCACATATCACTATGCTTCCACATCCAACCTATCAACGTCCTAGTCTCGAACGGCTCTTTAGAGGAATAAATTCCTAGGGAAATCTTATCTTGAGGTAGGCTTCCCGCTTAGATGCTTTCAGCGGTTATCCCTTCCGAACATAGCTACCCGGCGATGCGACTGGCGTCACAACCGGTACACCAGAGGTTCGTCCACTCTGGTCCTCTCGTACTAGGAGCAGATCCTCTCAAATTTCCAGCGCCCACGGTAGATAGGGACCGAACTGTCTCACGACGTTCTAAACCCAGCTCGCGTACCTCTTTAAATGGCGAACAGCCATACCCTTGGGACCTGCTTCAGCCCCAGGATGAGATGAGCCGACATCGAGGTGCCAAACACCGCCGTCGATATGAACTCTTGGGCGGTATCAGCCTGTTATCCCCAGAGTACCTTTTATCCGTTGAGCGATGGCCCTTCCATACAGAACCACCGGATCACTAAGACCTACTTTCGTACCTGCTCGACTTGTGGGTCTCGCAGTTAAGCGCGCTTTTGCCTTTATACTCTACGCGTGATTTCCGACCACGCTGAGCGCACCTTCGTACTCCTCCGTTACTCTTTAGGAGGAGACCGCCCCAGTCAAACTACCCACCAGACACGGTCCTCGTCCCGGATAACGGGACAGAGTTAGAACCTCAACATTACCAGGGTGGTATTTCAAGGACGGCTCCATTGGAACTAGCGTTCCAACTTCAAAGCCTCCCACCTATCCTACACAAGTAAGGTCAAAGTTCAGTGTCAAGCTGCAGTAAAGGTTCACGGGGTCTTTCCGTCTAGCCGCGGGTACACTGCATCTTCACAGCGATTTCGATTTCACTGAGCCTCTGCTGGAGACAGCGCCGCCATCATTATGCCATTCGTGCAGGTCGGAACTTACCCGACAAGGAATTTCGCTACCTTAGGACCGTTATAGTTACGGCCGCCGTTTACTGGGGCTTCGATCAAGAGCTTCGCTTACGCTAACCCCATCAATTAACCTTCCAGCACCGGGCAGGCATCACACCCTATACGTCCACTTTCGTGTTTGCAGAGTGCTATGTTTTTAATAAACAGTTGCAGCGGCCTGGTTTCTGCGGCTGTCGTCAGCTCAGGAAGCAAGTTCCATCACCAACAACAGCGTACCTTCTCCCGAAGTTACGGTACCATTTTGCCTAGTTCCTTCAGCAGAGTTCTCTCAAGCGCCTTGGTCTACTCGACCTGACCACCTGTGTCGGTTTCGGGTACGATTCCTGTGTAACTGAAGCTTAGAGACTTTTCCTGGAAGCATGGTATCAGCCACTTCACTGTACAAGTACAGCTTGCTATCGGATCTCAGTATAGAGTACCCCGGATTTGCCTAAGATACATACCTACATCCTTCCACCTGGACAACCAACGCCAGGCTGACTTAACCTTCTCCGTCCTCTCATCGCATTACACAGAAGTATTGGAATATTAACCAATTTCCCATCGACTACGCCTTTCGGCCTCGCCTTAGGGGTCGACTCACCCAGCCCCGATTAACGTTGGACTGGAACCCTTGGTCTTTCGGCGAACGGGTTTTTCACCCGTTTTGTCGTTACTCACGTCAGCATTCGCACTTCTGATACCTCCAGCATACTTCTCAATACACCTTCATCGGCTTACAGAACGCTCCCCTACCACTTGACTAATGTCAAATCCGCAGCTTCGGCACATAGTTTTAGCCCCGTTACATCTTCCGCGCAGGCCGACTCGACTAGTGAGCTATTACGCTTTCTTTAAAGGGTGGCTGCTTCTAAGCCAACCTCCTAGCTGTCTATGCCTTCCCACATCGTTTCCCACTTAACTATGATTTTGGGGCCTTAGCTGGCGGTCTGGATTGTTTTCCTCTTGACTACGGACGTTAGCACCCGCAGTCTGTCTCCCGGATAGTACTCATAGGTATTCGGAGTTTGCATCGGTTTGGTAAGTCGGGATGACCCCCTAGCCGAAACAGTGCTCTACCCCCTATGGTATTCGTCCGAGGCGCTACCTAAATAGCTTTCGGGGAGAACCAGCTATCACCAGGCTTGATTAGCCTTTCACCCCTATCCACAAGTCATCCCCTGGCTTTTCAACGACAGTGGGTTCGGTCCTCCAGTTAGTGTTACCCAACCTTCAACCTGCTCATGGATAGATCGCCTGGTTTCGGGTCTATACCCAGCAACTAAACGCCCTATTAAGACTCGATTTCTCTACGGCTCCCCTATACGGTTAACCTCGCTACTGAATATAAGTCGCTGACCCATTATACAAAAGGTACGCAGTCACACCACGAAGGTGCTCCCACTGCTTGTATGCATGCGGTTTCAGGATCTATTTCACTCCCCTCACAGGGGTTCTTTTCGCCTTTCCCTCACGGTACTGGTTCACTATCGGTCAGTCAGGAGTATTTAGCCTTGGAGGATGGTCCCCCCATATTCAGACAAGGTTTCACGTGCCTCGCCCTACTCGTCATCATTATGTGTGCCCTTTCGTGTACGGGAATATCACCCTCTACGTTCGCACTTCCCAGAGCGTTCCACTAAAACACACATAACTTAATGGGCTGATCCCCGTTCGCTCGCCGCTACTGAGGGAATCTCAATTGATTTCTTTTCCTAAGGGTACTGAGATGTTTCACTTCCCCTCGTTCGCCTTGCAACACTATGTATTCATGTTGCAATACCTACCTTAAAGTAGGTGGGTTCCCCCATTCAGAAATCTCCGGATCAAAGGATATTTGCCGCCTCCCCGGAGCTTTTCGCAGGCTATCACGTCTTTCATCGCCTCTGACTGCCAAGGCATCCACCACATGCACTTAATTACTTGACTATACAACCCCAAACAGTCGTCAACACCTACAAGTGAGTGTTGTCCGTGCGATTCTTCATCGCTACTATCTGTTGTCTGTGTACTTAAACACTGTACAGCTTCAATCTAAATTCATATACCAAAACGCTTGATTCAGTTAATTTGCTAGTTCTCAATTCATCTAGATTAATTGCTTAACCTAAACTCTTGAGTGAACAATTTATTTCAGACTCAATTTTGCCAATCTGTTAATGAATAAACATGCCTTCGTCAGGTCATGCTTAATACCGTGATACTTAAATCACAGAAGTTAATAAACCAAGACCGAAATCTCTATTTACTAATTTCTGTAATCCGAACTTCTCTTAAGTTCTGGTGGAGACTAGGAGAGTCGAACTCCTGACCTCCTGCGTGCAAAGCAGGCGCTCTACCAACTAAGCTAAGTCCCCAGCTTACATCATCAGTCATGTATCTTTTATCTATAACTTCAACCAGTCAAAGTCATGGTGGGTCTGACAAGACTTGAACTTGTGACCCCACGCTTATCAAGCGTGTGCTCTAACCAACTGAGCTACAGACCCTCAGATACATCTATGAAGAACAACTTGTTGTGGATTCTTACCAATCGTCAATCTTTCGTTAAGGAGGTGATCCAGCCGCAGGTTCCCCTACGGCTACCTTGTTACGACTTCACCCCAGTCATCGGCCACACCGTGGTAACCGCCCTCTTTGCAGTTAGGCTAGCTACTTCTGGTGCAACAAACTCCCATGGTGTGACGGGCGGTGTGTACAAGGCCCGGGAACGTATTCACCGCGGCATTCTGATCCGCGATTACTAGCGATTCCGACTTCATGGAGTCGAGTTGCAGACTCCAATCCGGACTACGATCGGCTTTTTGAGATTAGCATCCTATCGCTAGGTAGCAACCCTTTGTACCGACCATTGTAGCACGTGTGTAGCCCTGGCCGTAAGGGCCATGATGACTTGACGTCGTCCCCGCCTTCCTCCAGTTTGTCACTGGCAGTATCCTTAAAGTTCCCGACATTACTCGCTGGCAAATAAGGAAAAGGGTTGCGCTCGTTGCGGGACTTAACCCAACATCTCACGACACGAGCTGACGACAGCCATGCAGCACCTGTATGTAAGTTCCCGAAGGCACCAATCCATCTCTGGAAAGTTCTTACTATGTCAAGGCCAGGTAAGGTTCTTCGCGTTGCATCGAATTAAACCACATGCTCCACCGCTTGTGCGGGCCCCCGTCAATTCATTTGAGTTTTAGTCTTGCGACCGTACTCCCCAGGCGGTCTACTTATCGCGTTAGCTGCGCCACTAAAGCCTCAAAGGCCCCAACGGCTAGTAGACATCGTTTACGGCATGGACTACCAGGGTATCTAATCCTGTTTGCTCCCCATGCTTTCGCACCTCAGCGTCAGTGTTAGGCCAGATGGCTGCCTTCGCCATCGGTATTCCTCCAGATCTCTACGCATTTCACCGCTACACCTGGAATTCTACCATCCTCTCCCACACTCTAGCTAACCAGTATCGAATGCAATTCCCAAGTTAAGCTCGGGGATTTCACATTTGACTTAATTAGCCGCCTACGCGCGCTTTACGCCCAGTAAATCCGATTAACGCTTGCACCCTCTGTATTACCGCGGCTGCTGGCACAGAGTTAGCCGGTGCTTATTCTGCGAGTAACGTCCACTATCTCTAGGTATTAACTAAAGTAGCCTCCTCCTCGCTTAAAGTGCTTTACAACCATAAGGCCTTCTTCACACACGCGGCATGGCTGGATCAGGCTTGCGCCCATTGTCCAATATTCCCCACTGCTGCCTCCCGTAGGAGTCTGGGCCGTGTCTCAGTCCCAGTGTGGCGGATCATCCTCTCAGACCCGCTACAGATCGTCGCCTTGGTAGGCCTTTACCCCACCAACTAGCTAATCCGACTTAGGCTCATCTATTAGCGCAAGGTCCGAAGATCCCCTGCTTTCTCCCGTAGGACGTATGCGGTATTAGCATTCCTTTCGAAATGTTGTCCCCCACTAATAGGCAGATTCCTAAGCATTACTCACCCGTCCGCCGCTAAGATCAGTAGCAAGCTACCTCTCTCCGCTCGACTTGCATGTGTTAAGCCTGCCGCCAGCGTTCAATCTGAGCCATGATCAAACTCTTCAGTTAAAATCATTTTGCACCTTATTAAAGACAAGGTGCCAATTCTGGCTCATCAATTACTGACTTAAATTTCGCTCAAATAAACTTCGAGTAATTTAAACCAATCAATCAATGAAAATTATTTCGATTAATCAATCAGTAAAAATCCACACAAGTTGTTCTTCAATTCTCTTAATGATCTTCTTCCTGGTTCGTCACCAGCAAGCTAGGTCGGCTATATTACTCTTAATCTCTTAAAAGTCAACAGGTAATTTCGATATTTTTAAAACTTATCTCTCAAACCAACTTACCATCAAATTCATCACTTAAAGCAACCAACTTAATCACAAGTAACTGTTTTTCAACAAGTTTCTATCTGCATCACCGCCGATGGATGTGCATTATAGACCATCTCATCCCCTTTGCAACCCTTTTTTTAAATCAATATCATCAACTGGATACTTTTTAAGCTTTTTGGTCGCTTTTAGATGAGATATTAAACTTTTTTTACGTTATCAACTTCATGTAGAATAGATTATTCGTGCAATAGTTTGGCATTAACTCACCATGTGGCAGTTCGCTAAAAAAGTATTTGTTTGCATACTTGTAGTGCTTGCTACGAGTGGGCCTTGTTATGCCAATTCAAAACATAATTTCTATGTACTTACTTTATCTATCCTAAGCTACAGTAAGTGGGAGAATGTAAATACTCCTACTCTTTGTGTAATTGATAACCCTTCTATTACATCTACTTTTCAATCTTATATCCAGCAAATGTCTTATAATTATCGTGTTCAAACTGTAAATGCGAAAGATTTTGCTCGGTCACATTGTCAGGCTGTCTATTTTTCTAGTACTTCTCCGCAGCAACAACAAAACCTTATTCAAAACTATCCTTATCATTCTTTACTTTCTTTAAGTATTAATAATTCAGAGTGCGAGATAGGAAGTATCTTTTGTTTATATACTCAGAATAATTACACTACCTTTAAAGTTAACTTAGATGCTTTAAGTCACTCCAAAGTCCATATTGATCCGAGAGTATTGCTCTTGGCTAAGAATGCGGAGTAAGGATCATGATATCAAAGTTGTATCAGTCCACTTCACTACACGCATTATTTAGAAAATCTCAATTTACTATTTTTGCTATTACTTTTTTCATTTGCTCTTTTACGTTTGTCTCAATTTCTGTTTTTACTATGGAAACTTATGCCAAACAGAATTTGCAATTGCTTAGTCATACTCTATTAGAGCGTATTCAGCCCGCAGTCGTGTTTAATGATAAAATTACAATAGAGCAGATTTTGAATGAGTACACGAATGATCATTCAATTCGTACTATTCATATTTACGATTCAGAACATCATCTGATCGCCCAAAGTTTTAAATTATCAAGTCAAACTTCAATTTTAGAAGGCTGGTTTGATCATTGGTTTTTAAATGAGCCTGTTCATCTTACAATTTATCATCATGAACAAAATGTAGGTGAACTTACACTTTTTGGTAGCTCTGAAAAAATATTGCAGTTCCTAAAAATGATTATGGTAGGGCTTGCGATTGCAATGTTGTTTATTGTTTGCGCTTTATGGTGGTCAGTAAATCTAACTTATCGTCAAATTATGCAGGCTATTTACCCACTTACTAATATTGCTCAAATTGTAAGTGAACAAAAAGCTTATAATCTTCGCTTCCCTTACAACCGAATTAAAGAATTTCAAGATTTAAATACCGTTTTTAACGAGTTACTTGAAGAAATTCAAATATGGGATAATCAGCTGCAAAAGGAAAATCGTAAATTATCCTTTCAGGCTCATCACGACCAACTCACCTTATTACCTAATAGACATTATTTTTATCAAATCCTTTTAGACATGTTTGAAGATAAAGGGTTTGATAATAAGTCTGCATTATTATTTATAGATAACAATAACTTCAAAGCAATTAATGACCAATTTGGCCATTTAGCTGGCGATGAAGTTTTAAAAGAAATGGCGAATCGCCTGCAAACTCGTTTGCGTCATCAAGATTTTATTGCAAGGTTAGGTGGTGATGAATTTGCTGTCATTTTGCATTCCATTAGTCATGCTGATCATTTAATATCTATTGCTGAAAATTTACTCGAAAGCTGTAAAGAACCTTTGCATCTAAATGGTCAAACCATTTACTTCAGTTTCAGTGTAGGTATTGCTTTATCACAATTTGCATCTAGCCCCGAAGATTTCATTATGCAAGCAGATCAAGCAATGTATAAGGCTAAAAATTCGGATGAACACTGGTTTATCTATAAACCTGAAAATTAAATTTAGGCTAATCTATGAATACAAGATCTTTAAAACTCTCTTTTATTGCATTGCTATGCATTACTCTTGCAGGGTGCCTGAGTTTTGGTCCATTAAAATATCGTCAAGTAAAATTGCTCAAAAAAGAAGGTTTCGTTCTTACTGATGAAGGCTGGACTTTAGGTTTACCAGAACGCTTATTATTTGACTTTAATAATGCGCAGTTAAAACAGAGTCATGAAGCTGAGTTAGTACGTCTGGCAAATCAACTGAATAAATATGACCTGAATAAATTGAAAATTGTTGGTCATACTGATGATGTTGGTGATGCTACATATAACCAAAAGTTATCTGAAGAGCGTGCTCAAAGTGTGGCAAACCTTTTCTTAACACGTGGATTTAAAAAAGAAAACATCTACGTAATTGGCCGTGGTTCAACGCAACCTTATGTGCCAAATACAACCAATGAAAACCGTGCGATTAACCGACGTGTTGCGATTGTCGTTATTCCATAAGTAGATTTAACTCATAAAAGGCCAATCCTCTGTGATTGGCTTTTTTATTTTAAACTAGCTCAATAATATCAATGGTTGGTGGCACTCTGAAACGCAAAGGAATTCCAACCATTCCTGTGCCAACGGTAACAAAGACATCCGCATGCTCGTGAGAGTAAAATCCACGCTTATGACCTAAAATTGATACTTTTTTCATAATATAGTTGGTCAACCATGGAAGCTCTACCTGCCCTCCATGTGTATGTCCAGATAACATTAATGGTCGATTCGGTAATTTAGGTACCATATCTACCGTATCGGGGTTATGAGATAAAATTAACCAAGGCTTGTCTTGCGGTAAATCTGGCATAGAACGCATATCGGTTTTGCCTGCCCATAGGTCACCAATACCAATCAAACGAAATTCTTCAAAATCAACAATCTTACCTTCGATATCAACAACTTCATTATAAAATAGGGCATCTTTTAATAGTTGCTGAATTGGTGGACCAGGATATTGCTCATCATGATTCCCAGGAACAGAATATACAGGTGCCTGAATTTCTTTTAAAACTCTTAACTCTTCAATCAGTCTATCTTCCGGCTCATATGTCCAATCACCAGCGACTACCACTAAATCAGGTTGCTGTTCATTTAATTTTCTAACGATGGTTTTGAGCTGACGTTCATGTCCTGAAAATAAACCAATATGTAAATCTGCAATTAAGGCTACTTTTACTGGTTTATCAAAACTACGATCCGGATTTAAGCGATATTGATGAGTATCGACACGCACTAAATGAGGTTCGATAAATCGGGCGTAAATTAACACGCCACTTAAGAAAAAGATGAAAATACCTTGATGAATTGAGTAGTAACCAATCCAAGCAGCATATAAATTAAAAAACCAGAGAGGAATAAGTAGATAAGAGAGATAAAATGCGAGTAGATGTACAAAAGCTTTAAATGGATGAATCGTCTCGGTTCGTGATTGATGAATCCAAGCCTCAGAAATTCCCCATAGAGCAAGTATTGAAAAAATAAAGTAAAAACAAAAAATGATTGAATTTGGATTCCACATTACGACTCTCGACTTATCTTATATTGATTGCTAGTAATCAAATTCAATATTTATCTTTCAATATGCACGAATTATACTCTAGCTCACCTTATCGTATGTACTGATTATGGCACAATCCTTTCATTTCAAACAGCTTCAAACGAATCAACAAGCTCAAGGCTTTTTGATAAAAGCCTCTATAGTCCTATGTTCAAGTTTTGCTGTGGGTTTGACAGGATGTAGTACTCTGCCAAAACATGGTGTTGAGCCTGTGCAATATGCAAAGGACATTGATACCTCTGAGACTTCACTTGCCAAAATTATTACACCTTTACGCCAGCAAAATCCAAAGTTAACGGGTTTCCATGTTCTAAATGATCCTCTGGAGGCTCTCGCGGCTCGACTTAGATTAATTGATAAAGCCGAAAAGACTTTAGATTTACAATATTACATTTGGGATAATGACAAAGTTGGTGCTTTAGCCTTGCACGCGATTATTCGTGCAGCTGATCGAGGTGTAAAAGTCCGACTTCTTATTGATGACAATAATGCAAAAAAAATCGAAGGGATTTTACTGGCCCTTTCTCAGCATAAAAATATTGAAGTTAAGCTTTTTAATCCCTACCGTTTCCGCAAATATCGTGCGATGGATATGGTGCTTGATTTAAAACGTATCAATCGTCGTATGCACAATAAAAGTTTTATTGCCGACAATGAGGTTGCTCTTATTGGCGGGCGTAACATGACCAATCAATATTACAATGTAAGCGATAGCTATCAGTTTTCTGATGTCGATGTAATGTTGGTAGGCGCTGCTGTTGATGATATCGTAAATTCGTTTGATGATTACTGGAATCATGAATATGCATATTCAGTTCAAAGTATCGTAAGTCCTGAGCAGCACCGTTTACGCTATGAAGGCTTAAAAGAACAGCTTGAAGCACACTATCAACAAGCTACCGTCCAAAACTTTTTAAACTTAACCGCAAAATCTCATGCATTTGATCAATGGCTAAATCACAATATTCAATTTGATTGGGTCAAAGCAGAAGTCGTAAAAGACTCACCTGATAAAATCAAATCGAAAGCTAAGAAAGAAGAACACCTCAATTTCCAGTTAATTAATCATTTGGAAAAACCAGAAAGTAACGTTGACTTAATCTCTGCTTATTTTATTCCAGAAAAACAAGGTGCCAAGATTTTAAGCACGCTTGCCAAAGAGGGTGTTGAAGTTCGAGTTTTAACGAACTCTTTTAAAGCGAATGACGTTGCTGTTGTACATGCTTTTTATGGGAAATATCGTAAAGAACTGCTTAAAAACGGCGTACAACTTTATGAATTTTTACCAACACCAGATAAAAGAGATTTAAATAAAAATACAGATGAGCTTGCCACTAAAGCTAAAGTAAATATGAAAGGGCTAAGCCGATCAAGCTTACATACTAAACTTATGGCATTAGATGAGCAGGTTTTTATTGGTTCATTTAACTTTGATCCGCGCTCGGCTTACTTAAATACTGAAATTGGTGTGATTTTAGATAGCCCATCACTGGCTAAGACGATACACCATACAATGGATGAAAATTTAAATAAGTATGCTTATAAATTAAAGCTCGACACTAACAACCATATTTATTGGCAGCAAGAAACTCCAAATGGTCCTGTAATTTATAGACAGGAACCTGAGATGAAATGGTGGCAAAAAGCAGGCATGAAGTTTCTTTCATGGCTGCCGCTTGAAGGATTTATGTAATTAGTTTTTTGGCTTAAGTACTTTTTGATGTAGTTGAGCCAAACCTTCTACCATTTTTTCTTGAACTTCGCGCGTTAAACTTTTGACGTCATGCCCTTCCACTGAAATAGGAGGCAAAGTTAACAGATGAGCTGTTACTTTAGGCATTTCAAGTACACGTTGAATATGTTCGGCAAATGTCATGTCACCAATGAATGGCGCAACTGTATCTAATTGCCCATCACGATTTACATAACAAATCAAACAAATCTGTACTGGACGCTGTGCTTCAATCGCTGCTCCTAGTAATCGTCCATGTACTTTTTTAACAGAATGTCCATCTGTAGTTGTGGCTTCAGGGAAAAATAATACTGGAATATTCTGTTTTAAAAATTCAGCAATTTGCTCACGAATTCTGACGGAATCGCCAGATCCACGCTTAATAAATAACGTTCCACCACTTTTGGCTAAATTTCCAAGAATAGGCCAATTTTCAATTTCAGCTTTAGCCAGAAAGAAAACTCGCGCACCTGAACCTAGAACCGCAACATCTAGCCAAGAAATATGATTACTTACCCATAAAGCTGGTTCTCTAGGAATTGTGCCATGTACTTCTATATCTAAATTGAAAACCTGACATAAACGGCGGCAAAAGTATTGGACATAACGTGTATTAACAGGATTATTAGGATCTTTATAAAGCCCATGTCGATAAACTAGATAAAAACCTTCACTAATTGCAGCCGTGGCAGAAGTGACCTTTTTTCCGTATAAACCTATTTTTGATAATTTCTTTAACGTTGAATTAACTATACTTTGCGTTTGAGCCATAAAATTTCACTAACGATTAATCATTGTTATACCCATCTCAAGTCATTCTATACGTTTCGTAATAAACTTGCATTGACGATAGAGAACGGCAAATAAAATAAATCTGAACACTAGACTAATCTCATATAACTAATCTAAAGGATAAGAACAAACGCTTTCCCCTTTTGCTTAAGTTTCCTCTAGAATAAAGTTTTCCCATTTTCAGGATTTATAGCCACGTGGAATATGTTGATCGGCATCAAGGCGGTGAACGCACCATCTTAGTGAGTGTTTCTGTACAATTATTAGATGATCTGGATGCCGAAGAGTTTGCTCTACTTGCACAGTCTGCTGGTGCAGATATCCTTGAACATATTAAGGTTCAGCGTAATAAGCCTAATCCTAAATTTTTTATTGGCTCAGGAAAAGTCGAAGAAATTGCAGAGCAAGTTCAGGAGCTAGAAGCGAGTCTGGTTATTTTTGACCATGCGTTATCACCTGCTCAAGAACGAAATCTAGAAAGAATATTAAAATGCCGAGTTATTGACCGCACAGGCTTAATTTTAGATATTTTTGCGCTGCGTGCCCGTACACATGAAGGTAAGTTACAAGTCGAGCTTGCTCAGCTTAAACATTTATCTACTCGTCTTATTCGTGGTTGGTCTGCCGACTTTGAACAACAAAAAGGTGGTATCGGCTTACGTGGTCCTGGTGAAACACAACTAGAGACAGATCGCCGTCTCATTCGTGTTCGTATTACCCAATTAAAAGATAAATTAGACAAAGTCCAACAGACTCGTATGCAAGGGCGTGCTGCAAGACAAAAGGCAGCTATTCCAACAGTTTCATTAGTAGGTTATACCAACGCTGGTAAATCGACTTTATTTAATATTTTAGCTAATAGTGATGTCTACGCAGCTGATCAACTATTTGCAACACTAGATCCAACCCTACGCCGTTTAGACTGGGATGGTATCGGTACTGTTGTGCTAGCAGATACAGTAGGTTTTGTACGAAACTTACAGCATGATTTGGTTGAATCATTTAAAGCAACACTTGAAGAAACACTAGAAGCGACCCTTTTACTGCATGTTATTGATAGTAGTAGCCATGACATGCTTGACCAAATTGAAGCAGTTGAAGGTGTATTAAAAGACATTGGTGCTGATGCTCCCGTACTTCGGGTGTACAACAAAATTGACCTAAGTGGTGAAGAGGCCAAAATCATTTATGCTGAGCCCCACGTCCCAGATCGAGTGTATGTTTCAGCTCATTCTGGTCAAGGTCTAGAGTTGCTCCAAAAAGCAGTACAAGAATGCTTAATGGGCCAAATTCAAAAGTTTTCACTCGTACTTAAGCCTGCTTATGGCAAATTACGTACTCAACTTTACGCCTTAAATGTTATTGAGTCTGAACATTATGATGATGCAGGCTTATTACATATTGACGTGAAGATTGCACCACATAAGTTAGAAAAGCTGATTCGCCAAGCAAAACTTCCATTGGATGAAATCTTGGGAGAACACGCGAGTCAATTTAAGCGCCCCTTGGAAGAGTTTGAAATCAAGGGCGATATCAGTTAAAACTTGATAAGTAAACTTTTAGAGATAAAAAAATATGGATAAGATCAAAAGTATAGACTGGACAGCATGGGTAATTACATTACTACTCATTATTGGTTTTCGTGAAGGCTCTGTCGTTGTCATGCGTGCTTTTGGTCATCCAGAATTAGGTAATCTGGTCGGTCTAATCAGCTTACTTATTATTTTACTGATTTGGAGAAAGTTTAAAAAAATTCCACTTCGAATAGTAGATACCAATAATAAAATCATGAAAGAAAGTGGTTTCGCTTTTTTACCCATCTGTGCAGGTTCATTAATTATGCTCGTACATATGGGTAAGGAAATTCCATTATTTCTTTTCGTTTTAGTGGTCAGTACCCTTATACCTTTGTGGGTCTATGCAAAAATGGCAAAACGTTGGTTATAAGGAGAATAAAATGTTTACGATTTTCTACGGATTTTTGATCACACTCATTGGTTATCTGTGTGCAAAGCCTTTAAACCGACGTTTCCCGCAAGTTCCACTTTTAGTTTTCGGCATGTTCATTGTGATTGGCTTACTTTCAGTTTTACATGTGCCATATGAGCAGTATCGTCTTTATGTGAATGACTTATTTGGCCATCTATTAGGTTATGTCACTGTAGCCTTAGCCATTCCTTTAGCTGCAATGCGCTACGATGATCTTCCAATTAAATCGGTCATTGGTATTTTACTTTTTGCAAGTATTAGCGCCGTTGCTCTACCTATGGGGCTGGCTTATTTGTTACATATGTCTGAACCTACCATTCTTGCATTTGCCACCCGTGCAGTAACCACTCCAATTGCTCTGAACATCGCGACTTTATTACATGCTCCTGAAACACTCGTAACCCTTATTGTTATTTTGTCTGGGGTAATTGGCGCAGCATTCTCACCATTCTTACTTAAACATATTCATGATGAGAGAGCATCAGGTTTAGCCTTAGGTTTAGCTGCACACGCCATCGGAACAGCTCAAGCTTGGCAACGTGGGCCTGTTGCAGGCCGTTACGCTGCATTTGGTATGGCATTGAACGGTGTATTTACTGCAATTTGGCTACCAACATTAATGTTATCTTTTGGAACACCATAATTAAGAAGTTGATTAAATAAACATTGAACGGTCTATCAATTCCAAATAAGATGACCTTTCAAAGTTAAAAGGATTTTTAATTATGGGGAAAATTTTTATTGGAGCTCTGCTCTTATTGGGGATTAATACTGCTACATTCGCAGCAGATATTACAGGTCTCTGGCAAACAATTGATGATAAGACAGGTGCTCCTAAAGCACAGGTAGAAATACGAAAAGAAGCGAACGGGACATATGCTGGGAAAATTATCAAAGTAACGCCACGCCCAGGTTATACGCCTAAAGAAATTTGTGATAATTGCCCTGCGCCCTATACCAATAAACCGATTTTAGGTCTGGATATCGCAACTGGTTTAAAACAGGTAGATGGACTGAACTATACTGGCGGTAAAATTTTAGATCCAAATACTGGCAAAGTTTACGGACTTAAAGCAAAACTTAGTTCAACTGGCAAACGCTTACATATGCGCGGTTATCTCGGAGTTTCAGCTTTAGGGCGTAATCAAATCTGGATTCGAGTAGAATAATAGTTCCTAATAAAAAAGCCGCTTCTGCGGCTTTTTTTATTTTTAGCTCAGCTACAAGCTTCATCTTGCACTCATAGAAAAACATTGCTTTTCTTATATTTGCACAGGATTTTCAACAGAAAAAATTTCTTTGTCTTCAAGTCGATAAGCCATTAATTTTCTGCCCCAAACACAGCCACCATCGATATTCTGGATCTGCTCATTAACAGTTCTACCCTCGAGCGCAGCCCAATGACCAAAAATAATCTGATGAGTTTGTGCGGCTTTGCTCGGAAATTCAAACCAAGGTAAATAACCATCCGGCATTGGTGCATCCAAAGAATCTTTAAAACTAAACTCTAAAGCCCCTTCGGCATTGGTTAAACGCATGCGAGTCAAATAATTGGTAATACAACGTAAACGCGCAGAACCAGTTAGGTTATCTCCCCACAAATCTGGTTTAGAACCATACATGTCTGCTAAAAAAGCATCCAATACAGATAAATCTTCGTTTGCGAGTACAGCCTCAACCTCTTTTGCCAACGTTACAGTTTTTTGCGCATCCCAAATACAAGGTATGCCAGCATGTGTAAGGATCGTATGCTCGTTTGGCAATAAACATAATGGCTGTTTACGTAACCAATCGATTAACTCATCACCATCAATAGCATCAATAACGTCTTGGGTACGATCTTTTTCTTTAATCTCTTTTAAACCACGCGCACCCGCAATTAAAGTCAGGTCATGATTTCCAAGTACAGTTGCAGCAGCTCCACGATCAGCAAGCTTTTTAATAAAACGTAATGCCCCTACCGAGTTTTCACCACGTGCGACTAAATCACCAGCAAACCATAAAAAGTCTTGATCTGGATCAAAACGTATTTCTTTAAGCAAGGCTTTTAGAGCTTCAAAACACCCCTGCACATCGCCAATAACATAGTTAAAACGCTTAGTCATTTACGCCACCATTTGATCGGCCAAAGCAACAAATTGGGCAAGTGTTAAGGTCTCTGGACGAGCCATCGGATCAACACCAGCTTTTTCAAAGCCATCTTCTGCAATCATACCTTTAAGACTGTTTCTTAATGTTTTGCGGCGCTGAGTAAATACATGGGCAACCAGCCGAGCTAAAGCTTTTTCATCTTTTGCTGTAATTGGCTTTTGATCATAAGGAACAAGGCGGAAAACAGCACTCGTTACTTTAGGTGGTGGGTTAAATGCACCAGCCGGCACTTCAAATAAAAATGTTGGTTGACAGTAATATTGAATCATTACCGACAAGCGTCCATATTCTTTCGTATTCGGTTCAGCAGTAATACGGTCAACCACCTCTTTTTGCAGCATAAAGTGCATATCTTTAACTTTGCTGCCAAATTCCAAGAGATGAAAGAGTAATGGGGTTGAAATGTTATAAGGTAAGTTACCGACTACACGTAATGGTCGGCCATCTTTTACCAGTTCGCTAAAGTCATATTTTAATGCGTCAGCTTCTATAATCGTCAAACGTTCAGGATGTGGAACACGTTCTGGTAGCCCAGCAGCTAAGTCACGATCTAGCTCCACTACTGTTAATGCATCACATTCCCCAATTAAAGGAGATGTTAAGGCAGCTAAACCAGGTCCAATCTCGACAATATTGTCGCCTGTACGCGGACTTACAGAGCGCACAATTTTGGCAATGACTCGTTGATCATGTAAGAAGTTTTGACCAAAACGTTTACGAGCTTTATGCCCTTCATCTTTCGGGTTTAGGGCATTAATTTGATACATAGAACATTTCCAACATGAAAAATTTAGCTCGCTGCTAAAGATAAAGCTAAATCAACAGCGACATTTAAACTTGAGCTTTTTGCCAAACCAGTCCCAGCCAAAGACAACGCTGTGCCATGGTCAACCGAAGTTCGAATGAAAGGCAAACCCAATGTAATATTGATGGCTTCACCAAACCCTTGTGATTTTAACACAGGTAAACCTTGATCATGGTACATGGCAAGTACAGCATCTGCATTTTTAAGATGTTCTGGAGTAAACAAAGTATCTGCCGGCAAGCTTAAACTCATTTTAAGCCCTTGCGCTCGATAACTTTCGAGTACCGGATTAATGGTCTCAATCTCTTCACGACCCAAATAACCATCTTCACCTGCATGAGGGTTTAAGCCACACACGAGTACACGTGGGTCTGTAATCTTAAATTTAGTTTTTAAGTCATGCAGTAAAATATCAATGACCTGATGCAAACGCTCTTTGGTAATCGCATCTGATACATCTCTTAAGGGTAAATGTGTAGTTGCTAAGGCAACACGTAAAGTTTTGGTTGCAAGCATCATGACGACACGCTCTACGCCTGCAAACTCTTGATAGTATTCAGTGTGACCACTAAACAAAATACCAGCATCATTAATAACCGATTTTTGCACGGGTGCCGTGGCTACTCCAACACTTTTACCAGACATTGCATAATCTGCTGAACGACGCAGTTGTTCTAATACGTAGGCTGCATTAGCTGGGTTTAATTGACCATCAATGACAGCTGCCTCTAAAGGCACATGTTCTATATAGAGTTCATTCAGAGATGATGACTCAGGCTGCCCGGTATATTCTATAAATTGAATATCGATCCCAAGTTTTTGGGCACGTTGTTCTAATAAATTTTGGTCACCCAAAACAACAACAGGGCGTTCATCAACCCGCTTAGCCAAGCTCAAACAGATATCTGGACCAATACCAGCCGGCTCACCGGAAGTGACATATAATGGCAGCACAATCACTCCAGACACATAACAAGAATTTGTTTGATTTTAACATATCTAACATTTATCAGTTTATGGATTAAATTATATGGCTTAAACTGGATTTTTCTTGTGAGTTTGGACAAACTCGTTTAGAATGCTCGCTCCTTTTGTTTGGACAGATTCCATAGTCCAAACCAACTATAATAGGTAGTGGTTTAATGAAAACTCTCAGCGCTAAGCCAGCTGAAGTTCAACATGACTGGTATGTTGTTGATGCTTCTGGCAAAACTTTAGGTCGCCTTGCGACTGAAATCGCTCGTCGTTTACGCGGTAAGCACAAAACTTCTTATACTCCTCACGTTGACACTGGCGATTACATCGTTGTGATTAATGCTGAACAAGTTCAAGTGACTGGTAAAAAATCACTTGATAAGAAATATTATCGCCATACTGGTTTCCCTGGTGGTATCCGTGAGACTAACTTCGAGAAGTTAATTGCTCACAAACCTGAAGCTGTTCTTGAAAAAGCGGTTAAAGGCATGTTACCAAAAGGTCCTCTTGGTTATGCAATGATCAAAAAAATGAAAGTGTACGCTGGTACTGAGCATCCGCATGCTGCTCAACAGCCACAAGTTTTGGACATCTAAGGGATACAGCACATGGCTACTAATTATGGTACAGGTCGCCGTAAGACCGCAACTGCACGTGTTTTCTTGTCAGCTGGTACAGGTAAACTCGTTATTAACAACCGTACTTTAGAGCAATATTTCGGTCGTGAAACTGCTCGTATGGTTGTTCGTCAACCTTTAGAACTTTTAGAAGTTACTGAAAAGTTTGACCTTTACATCACTGTTAAAGGTGGTGGTATCGGTGGTCAAGCTGGCGCGATCCGTCACGGTATTACTCGTGCGCTTATCGCTGCTGACGAAACTTTAAAACCTGTTCTACGTCAAGCTGGTTTCGTTACTCGTGATGCTCGTGAAGTTGAACGTAAGAAACTTGGTTTACGTAAAGCTCGTAAACGTCCTCAATTCTCTAAACGTTAATTCGTTTATCGAGTTGGACAAAAAGCCTTGGATTTTTCCAAGGCTTTTTTATTATGAAAATAGAGCCAGCAAATACAAACTTATAAATATAAACAAACTATCTCTTTAGAACCGTGATTTCCTACAGCATTTTTAGTATCCTAATCGATTCACTCAACCACGTCGTCTTGTGATATGTCGGTCGAAAACACCTCTATTCAGGGGATTACCCTTTACAGTCATGCTGATGATTTCCGTTCTCATTGGATTCGTTTCTTATTAGCAGAAAAACAAATCAAATATCAATTAATCATAACTGACCATGAAGATGAAGATTTAGCCAGCTTAAATCCTTACAACCAATTACCGATGTTGGTCGAACAAAATCTTAAATTATTTTCAGCACCTATCATCGCTGAATATTTAGATGATCGTTATCGTCAAAGTAAGCTTTATGCAGATGCACCTATGATGCGTGCGGAACAGCGTCAGTATATCTGGAGACTTGAAAACGACTGGTTTAAGTTAGCAGATCACATGTTAAAACATGCTGACTCACTAAATGTCGAACAAAAGCAAAAAGCTCAAAAAGAACTACGTGAAACATTAATTTCACTTACTCCCCTATTTCAGCATTTTCCGTATTTCATGTCTGAGAATTTTACAATCTTAGACTGCATGCTTGCCCCTATCTTTTTAAGATTAAATAGCATGGGAATTGATTTACCAAAACAGCACTGTCGACCTATATTTTTGTACTGTAAACGTATCTTTGAACGGCCTTCTTTTGCTAAATCAATGACGCCTCAAGAGAAAAACCGTTACAATGAACTATTAAATATGGAATAGCGTGATATGTCTGAGCAAACTATTGATTTAACCCCTACACGTCCTTATCTTGCTCGTGCAATCTATGAATGGATTTGTGATAACCAGCTTACTCCTTATCTATTAGTTGATGCGACACAACCGTATACCGACGTTCCGCAACAATTTGTTAAAGATGGGCAAATTGTTCTAAATATTGTGCCCCATGCAGTTCATCAATTGCTTATTACCAATGAAGCTATTACTTTTTCAGCTCGTTTTGGCGGAGCATCAAAAGACATTTATGTCCCTATTCAAGCTGTTTTAGGGATTTACGCACGAGAAAATGGACAAGGTTTATTCTTTGATCCTGAAGAATATGCCAATGTAACACCTGTAGAAAATACAGTAGAGTCAGAAGTACAAGAAGCAACTGAAACAACATCGACTAAGAAAAAACCATCGTTAAGAATTTTAGATTAAATTTAGAGGAAGAAAGCATGGCATTTGATTTAGTCCAATACTTTGCTGAGCAGATAAAAATTCAAAAGCCTCAGCTTTTAAATCAATATCCAGTTAATGAAAAAAATAAACTGATTGATGAGGTGAATATTCTTACGCTTGGAAAACTGATTAGTTTATGGCGTCAGAATGATAATAAGATTTATCAAGAAATCAAAACCTCAGATCCACTTTATATTCAAGAAGTTGCTCGTCATTTAACGACTTCTAAACATAATCAGTCGACTTTAAAAAATTCAGAACTAGAACAGAGTATTTCTGAGATTTTAACTTTGCAGTTAGCAGAACTTAATCAGCTCGATGAAACAGGTGGTTTTGGGCATAATGGCTTAAAAGAATTAATTTTAGGTCAGATTGAACACTTATCAGGTCAAGCTGAAGATTGGGTTTGGTCAACAAACCACCTAAATGAATTAATTGGTTCTAAACCTGTGGAACAAGAAGAGCTATCATTGGATACAACAATGAAGGAGTTCAACCAAATGGTTCACCAAGCCCAACCTCATCATGATGACGTGCATATTGAAGAACAAGCTGCCGAAATTTCTGTACCTACATGGTCAAAGATTGTTGCCCCTGTAGTTGCTTTAGCAATTTTGGGCTATCTCTACTGTATTTATACACAGCTCGTTTAATTTAATTTTTATATAAAAAAAGGGGAATTCATTATTCCCCTTTTTATGATTAAAATTAGAATATTTTATTTTTCAATATTTTATTAATATTCTATTACAATTGTTTTATTCAGATTTTAAAATATATAATGTAAAACTCAGCACAATATTAAAAGTATAATGTAAAAATAATCTTATAATATTTTTTATAATCTGACATTTTCTGTCACTTATTTCCCAAAACAACAATTTCTCTATTTCTTTGATTTATTGACTTCAAATTGAGCAGAAATATAATGAATTTCAACTACTTTTAGGAAAAAGTAGTAAATATAATTTTAGAATCCTGAGAGATAAAAATATGGCTAAACTTTCTTTAGATAGCTTAACTGAAATTGATGGTTTTATTGCATCTGCACTTGTTGATTCAGAAAGTGGTTTATCACTTGCAACTCAAGGTGGTGGGGAAATTGATTTAGAATTGGCAGCTGCCGGCAATACAGAAGTAATCCGCGCAAAACGAAACATCGCCAATGCTTTGAAATTAAATGACAATATTGAAGACATTTTAATTACATTAGGTAAGGCTTACCATTTAATTAGACCTCTAGAAAGTAATAATAATTTATTCCTTTACTTAGTCCTTGACCGGAGTAAGTCAAATTTAGCAATGGCTCGCCACGAGTTAAAGTCATTTGAAAAAGAGTTAGACTTTAGCTAATTAATCTGAAATGTGCTTTTTATACCTATTATAAAGAGCACATTAAAACCCCTCTCTTATTCAATAAAATTTAATGTGATACTATGGATAGGCATTGCATAAATATTGCAACCTCTGGTTTAAGCTTAAAAGTTTCGGATGAATTAAAAACTTTAATCAGAAATTTAATATCTAATCAGTATGATATTAATTGGGTTAATATTTCTAATATTCATATTGATCTATTATTAATTAACGAAAACTTTTTTGATTCAGATAATATTCAAAATATTCTTCAAAAGAAAAAATGTCCTTATTTAAAAATTAGTAAAACTCCCTCAAAAAATGGATATCAAGTTGATGAACACACCCTGCATCTGCCACTAGAAAAAGTAGAGTCTTTACTTAACTGGATAGAAATAAACTTATTATCGTATTTGAACAAAAAAAATACTGCTGTAGTTTCAGATTTATCAAATGAGCTACTGTTGATTGATGATAAGTTTATAAGGAATTTACACAGTCCAGAAAATGCCAGACTACATATTTTTGATGATAAAGGTACTCTAGCCATTATTGATAATAGAACTCAAATTGCTTGGTTAGAGCCATCACGCCAACATACGCAAACTAATCAAAGCTTTGATTTTACTTTTGCTAATACTTCAGACTTCACTAAGGTTTCGCGTAAAAAAGATTATTATTTACAGGACTGGTTATGGAATCTGATTTGGAATTCAAACAATTTTGAAAATCTAGCCTCGAAGGATAGCTATTTTAAAATTGATCATTGGCCACAGCCCTATCAAAAAGAATATAGAAAAGTGAGCCTACAACTCTCTGCATGCTTTATACAGGGAGCAAAAATTACTGATGTGGCTAACCAGCTTAACTTATCAATTGATGATGTCTTACGCTTCGTTACAGCTTGCTTAATGGCAAATAATGGAAAATTTGTTTCTGCAAGCAAATGCACTTACACACCAAATTCGTACTTAAAGAATTCAAATACAGAGAATCATTTTTTAAAAAATTTTATAGGGAAAATTAGACGGCGATTTGGTCTTTAAGGGAAGTTATGATTATACAGCAATATAAAATTGTCTTTGCAGGTAGCATGGGGGCAGGAAAAACAGAAGCGATTAAATCACTATCTGAAATTCCAATTCTAGAAACAGAAGCATTCAATACAGATGTTCAAAGCCATCATAAAACCCAGACCACAGTAGGCATTGATTATGGTGAAATTACTTTAGATGATGGAATCAAAATCGGACTCTATGGAACTCCAGGACAAAGCCGTTTTGATTTTATATGGTCGGTCATTTGTGAAGGTGCAATCGGTGTTATTTTATTATTAGATCATAATAGCTCTAATCCAATTGCCGAGTTAGAAAGCTATTTAGAAACCTTTAAAAATTATAACGACAATATTGCGATTGGTATTACTCATGTTGACGAAAATAAAAAGTCATCACTTCAACAATATCGTCATTGGATAAAAGCAAATGCACTGCCATACCCTCTTTTTTTTATTGATGCACGTGAGCAAGAACAAATTTTAATGATGGTTGAATCATTAATTGCATCACTTGAAGTCAAGGTAGGCTTAACATCTCAAGGGAATGATCATGCTTAGTATCCCAACTCAAAAGCGAACCGCTCCAACACAGTTACTACAACTTGCAAAAGCCGAAGCTCATAATATTTTGATGAATACGCGTGGTGTAGATTTTGTCATGATTTGCTCTTCTGATGGTTTTGAATTAGCAACAGTGAGCCACAAGAACCACCATAACACTACTAAGCTAGCAGCCGTAAGTAGCTCAATTTTGGCAATGGTCACTGCATTTTTAAAAGAGATTCAACTCACGGGCTGTAACAACATTACTTTAGATGCAGATAATGGCAAGGCCATTTTAACTGCTATTCCTGCTGTCCATCACCCAATGGTCATGGTTACGCTAAGTAATAAAGAAGTCCTTTTAGGTCAACTACTATATAGCCTAAAAAAAGCAAGTCAGACAATTGCAGA
Source organism: Acinetobacter sp. 742879 (assembly GCF_000588535.1). Lineage (NCBI taxonomy): Bacteria > Pseudomonadati > Pseudomonadota > Gammaproteobacteria > Moraxellales > Moraxellaceae > Acinetobacter > Acinetobacter sp. 742879. The sequence continues at coordinate 23,320 of NZ_JFYC01000026.1, forward strand.
GGCCGATGGAGAATAAATCAGGACTCCTGATTTAAAGTAAAATACCACTCATATAGAGCGGTATTTTTTACTAGATTTGAATAGTAAATAACATCTGCCGTTTTTTTACTTGCTGCCCTTGCTGACCTAAAACATCTTCAACTACCCCATCCACATCCGATTTAATCTGCTGTTGGATTTTCATGGCTTCAAGCACTAATAAAGTTTGGCCTTTTATGACTTGATCACCTTTATTGACCAAGATATTCACTACAGCGCCATCCATTGGCGCACGAATTTTGCCATCACCAGCCACATCAGCTATTTCGGGGGCAGCATAAGTTACGTTGCGAATTGCGACATTGCCATTATCTCGATCTAAATAAAGTTGATCACCATCCAGTACATATTGCACACGGCGACGTACACCATCAATTAAATAAACTAATTGCTCTATCGTTCTTTCAAGCACTTCAATACAAATAGTTTGATCGCAGAGCTGTACCGTAAACGTATTATTTAGCGATGAAAGCTGCAATTGAACTTGCTGATCATCATATTTAAGCTTTAATGGTAATGGCACACCTAGACCAGTTTGCCACACTGCAGTACCTGTACTTTGGCTAAATAATGCCGCAGCAATTGCTAAGGTTTCTAAAGATAGAACCTGCTTATGTAGACTGCTGTCGTTTTGAAAATGCTGTTGAATGAATGCAGTATTAGTATCCCCTGCAACCACGATTGGATGTCGCAGTAAATTGACCAAAAACTGCTTATTACTATTTACACCTAGCAACACACAGTCATCAACTGCACGCGCCAGTAAGCGAATCGCATCCTCACGGGTTTTCCCATATGCAATCACCTTCGCCACCATCGGGTCATAAAATGGGCTAACCTCATCAGTTGCCAACATGCCATGATCTATTCGTACATTTGGCAAAGTTGCGGGCTTCCAACGTAAGACTTGACCTGTTTGTGGCAAGAAATCTTGGCGCGGGTCTTCTGCATACAAACGCACTTCAATTGCATGACCATTTAAGGTCAATTCATGCTGTTGCAAAGGCAATTGTTCACCATTCGCAACACGTAACTGCCATTCAACCAAGTCTAATCCAGTAATAAGTTCAGTAACTGGATGCTCAACCTGCAAGCGTGTATTCATTTCTAAGAAATAAAATGCACCCGATGTATCAAGTAAAAACTCAACAGTTCCCGCACCTATGTAAGCACATGCTTTAGCCGCAGCTACAGCAGCCTCACCCATTTGCTGACGCAGTTCAGGCGTCATCACTGGACATGGCGCCTCTTCAACAACCTTTTGGTGACGGCGTTGGATCGAACAATCACGCTCAAATAAATACACATAATTGCCGTGAGTATCACCAAAAACCTGAATTTCGACATGGCGTGGCGCAATCACTGCTTTTTCTAAAATGAGCTCGCCAGAACCAAATGCATTTTCAGCTTCGGAACGTGCGGTTTGCAATGCCTCAACCAATTCGGATGCTTGCTGTACCAAACGCATGCCACGGCCACCACCACCCGCGGAAGCTTTGACCATAATTGGAAAGCCAATCTGTTCTGCTTGTGTTGCCAAATATTCGAGATCCTGTCGGTCACCTTCATAGCCCGGTATACAAGGGACGCCCGCCTCAATCATGGCAATTTTTGAAAGTCGTTTACTTCCCATTAACTCAATTGCTGAAGCGGTGGGCCCAATAAACGTAATCTGGTTATCGATACACGCCTGAGCAAAATCAGTATTTTCTGACAAAAAACCATAACCCGGATGCACAGCATCTGCCCCAGTTTTTTTGCAAGCATCTATTATTTTGCCAATTGAAAGATAAGACTCAGATACTTTTGAAGCACCAATATAAACAGCTTCATCGGCCTCTTGCACATGGCGAGCATTACGGTCTGCATCCGAATAAACTGCGACAGTTTGATAGCCCATTGCCTTAGCAGTTTGCATGACTCGAACTGCAATTTCACCACGATTGGCAATCAGTACTTTTGAAAATTTCATTATTTTTATCCTTATCTCTTATGATTCATCGGCCCAATTCGGTAACCGTTTCTGGATAAAAGCCATCGTTCCTTCTTGTCCTTCAGCTCCACCAACCGCTTGAGCAAACTGCTGTGCTGCATCATTAAGCAATTCATTTAAAGGCTCATTGAGCGTTCGATGTAACAGTGCTTTAGTCACACGTGAAGCTTGAGGAGCTGCTCGTTTAATGTATTGAATGGTTTCCTGTAAAGCTTGTTCAAGTTCGATTTCATTATGTGCAATCTGATGAACCACTCCGGCACTAAGTGCTGTATGCCCTTCAAAACGCATGCCGAGCAAAGCAAGTCGACGCGCGTGTGTCAGACCAACGCGTTTCACCACAAAAGGAGCAATTTGCGCAGGAATCACCCCAAGCCCTGTTTCAGGCAAACCGAACTGAGCATTGTCACGGCTAATGGCAACATCGGAAACACAAGCCAGACCAAAACCACCACCTAACACTGCACCTTCTAAAATCACCACAACAGTCTGCGGCGCAGCTTCGACTTGCTCAAGCATGGCGCCAAAACGGCGGTTAAAGTCCACATAAGGTTGTAAGCTACCAACATTGGTTGCTTCAACACGCAAAGCCGCCATGTCTTTAATGTCACCACCTGCACAAAAAGACCCGCCTTCACCACGGATAATCACTGCACGAATTGAAAGGTCATCACGAATGGCAGCAAAAACTTGCTTAATTGCATTAACCATATTCAGGTTCATGGCATTGCGGCTCTCTGGTCGGTTTAACCAGAGATATAAAATACTGTCGTCTTGTTCTAATTGAATGCTGTCATCGATATCTATAGCTTGTAAAGATGTCGAAATTGTCATGGTGTATTCCTTATTTTTATTTGTGCTTTTTAGGCAGAATATCCATCAACTTACAGATAATCCCCAACATAATTTCATCTGCCCCACCCCCAATAGACCCTAGGCGGCCATCACGATACAACTGTGAGGCAGGGTTATCCCACATAAAGCCGTTACCACCCCAATATTGCAGACAACTATCGGCAACTTCACGAGTTAAACGTCCAGCTTTGAGTTTTGCCATAGATGCCAGCTTGGTCACATCTTCACCTGCAATATGCTGTTCACACGCTTGGTAAGTTAATGCTTTAAGTGCTTCAACTTCGGTCATGAGTTCAGCAAAACGAAAATGGATATATTGGTTATTAATGAGGGGTTGACCAAAAGTAGTACGCTCTTTGGTATAGTCGATGGTCTTCTGGATTAAATTTTCCAACCCACCAATGGCATTGGCACAAGCCCATAGGCGCTCTTCTTGAAATTGCATCATTTGCATCATGAAGCCCATGCCTTCAACACCCACCAAGTTACGCTGTGGTACACGTACATTGTCTAAATAAACCTGTGCTGTGGTCGTTGAACGCATCCCTAATTTATTAAGTGGCTCTGAAAAACTAATCCCTTTGGTTTTTGCAGGTACGATAATCATCGACTTATTAACGTGTGGTTTATCATCAGACGTGTTGGCTAAAAGACAGAAGAAGTCGGCCTGCAATGAGTTGGTAATCCACATTTTGCTGCCGTTAATAACATAGTCATCGCCATCTTTTTTAGCAGTTGTTTTAATAGCAGCAACATCCGAACCAGCATGTACTTCTGATACTGCAATCGATGCAACATATTCCCCTGCAATCGCTGGTGTTAAAAACTCATCACGTAATTCTTTACTACCAAAACGTGCCAAAGCAGGTGTTGCCATATCGGTTTGTACACCAATAGCTAAAGGCACCCCGCCACAAGCCGCATAGCCAATTTCTTCTGCAACCACGAGGTTATACGAATAATCTAACGCTAAACCGCCATTTTCTTCTGGCTTGCAGATTCCTAATAAACCAAGATCCCCCATCTTCTTAAATACTTCATGGATTGGGAAACGTCCCGCGGCCTCCCATTCTGGAATATGTGGATTCAGCTCATTTTGAACAAATTGACGAGCTGTACGGCGCAATGCTTCATGTTCAGCAGTAAATTTCATGGTTTTATTCCTATTAATTTTTTTAATTGCGGTAAAGGTTAATTAAAAACGAGATACACCAAAACGAGTTGGATTCAACTCTCTTTGCTGTGCTTCATAAATAGTTTGTAAAAGGAAAATCAGTAATTTTCGAGTATCTCGCGGATCGATAATACCGTCGTCATGTAGCATGGCCGTATTGAAAAGTGCGGTAGATTGTTGTTCCAATTTCATCGCAATGCTTTGCTCAAGAAAATCGAGCATTTGCGGATTCGGCTCCTGCCCTGAAGCTTTTTGCTTTCCTTCAGCAACAATGCGTAGTACCTTTCCAGCCTGTGCAGAACCCATTACAGCAACATGCGAATTCGGCCAAGCAAAAATAAAATCTGGCGATAAACTCCGACCGCACATCGCGTAGTTACCAGCACCATATGCCCCTGCCACAACGATTGAAATTTTGGGTACAGTACAATTGGCAACCGCTTGAATCAGTTTTGAACCATGCTTGATAATGCCGTTTTGCTCGGCATCGGTTCCCACCATAAAACCTGTGGTGTTATGCAAGAACAATAACGGACGCTTAGTCTGTTCACACAGGTGAATAAACTGGGCTGCCTTCGCTGCCCCTTGAGGTGTAATCGGGCCATTATTGGTAATCACACCAATATGCAAACCACCAATTTTTGCCCAGCCACACACCGTTAAATCATCATATTCCTGTTTAAATTCCAGAAAATCTGAATCATCAATAATTCGCGCAACCACTTCTTTCATATTCAGTGGTTGTTTCGGGTCGTTTGGAATCACACCCAACAGTTCATCGACATCATAACGAGGTTCTTTATAAGTTACATCAACTGGTTTGATTTGCTCTTTCCAGTTCAGATGTTCAAAAATTTCACGTGCAAGTCGAATACCATCAGCATCATTTTCAGCCAAATATTCTGCGGTTCCAGCAACCTGCGCATGCATTTCTGCCCCGCCCAACTCTTCAGCTGTTGCCACTTCGCCAGTGGCAGCCAAGAGTAAAGGGGGACCTGCAAGAAGCATCTCGGTTTGCTTGCGTACAGCAATCACATAATCGGAAAGACCGGGCTGATAAGCACCACCTGCCGTTGCATTACCATGCACCACTGCAAGTTGGGGAATACCTGCCGCTGAAAGACGTGCCTGATTGGCAAATGTCATACCGCCATAAGTAAATACTTCAGCAGCATAATTTAAGTTGGCACCTCCACTTTCGTTCAGCGTAATCAGAGGGAGTTTTTGTTCCAAAGCAATTTTTTGCAAGCGCAAGGTTTTCTGTACACCCATGGGTGACATGGTCCCACCTTTAATTGCACTATTACTTGCTGAGACCAGACAACGCACCCCACTGACAAACCCAAGGCCAGCAATTCCCCCGCCTCCAGCTTCTGAACCATCTTTATCATCATGCATGTTGTAGCCGACCAAGCCACACAGCTCAACGAAAGGTGAATCAGCATCAAGTAATAATCGTACACGCTCATGCGGCAGAATCTTGCCCTTTTTATCGAATTTCGGTTTAGCAGCATACGATTTATCAATGCTTTTTTGCTGAATTGCACGGACTTCACTCAGTTGAGTAAGCAATGCCTCTTTATTCTTTTGATACTGTTCACTACCAACAGCAATTTCGGATTGGAGAATAGTCACTGTTACTCCTCCTCAGCCTCAGTCTTTTTCTGAAAAATTTCAGGAATAAACGCGCGATGGAAACCATTATAAGACTGACTATTTGTCGCATCAGCTAGTGGATACATTCGTGTTCCTTGCGATGCAGCGCCATCAATACGCAAAGTTACACCTGACACAAAAGCCGCAGCATCTGACAGTAAATAACAAATCGCCGATGAAACTTCTGATTCAGTTCCCATACGTTTTAACGGAACATTTCCAGCAAGGCTTGGAATAATCACTTTGGCAAAATCACCGCTATAATTATCCATACCGGATGACACAATCCACCCCGGTGCAACCGCATTTACACGAACACCTGACTTCCCCCACTCAACCGATGCTGTTTTAGTTAAGTTATCAACCCCTGAACGCGCAGCACCAGAATGTCCCATCCCTGGCATGCCGCCCCACATATCAGCTGTCATGTTGACGATACTGCCACCATGTTTAGCCATCCATTGGTTATAAGCTTCACGCATTAAATAGAAAGTTGCATGCAAGTTATTACGCACCACTGCATCGAAACCATTCGCTGAAATATTCTCTAAAGCTGAGGGGAACTGGCCACCAGCATTATTTACCAAGCCATCTAATTTGCAGAATTTCTCAATCACTTCGGCAATCATATTTTTCACTTGTTCTTCTTCACGGTTATCACAAACAATGAAATGAACTAAGCCCCCATCTTCTATAATTTCTTGGCTTACTTTCTCTAATTTTTCAATTTTGCGTCCTGTAATCACGACTTGAGCGCCGAGGGCTGCAAGCTCATGTGCAGTACAGCGTCCAATTCCTGAGCCACCACCTGTCACAATAATGACTTTATTGGCGAAAGCATCTGGTCTAAATATTGATTGATAACTCATCTTTGTTTCATCCATTCATTTTATTTTTCTAAAAGATGTGCCGGAACTTTAACAGGCATATCCAATAGTTGCTGTGCAAATGCTTTGCCTTGTGGATCGATACGTAAACTTGCAACACCACCGCCACCCAAGGCATTTTCCAACATAAAATTCAGTGCATTCAAACCCGGTAACTCATAACGGATTACTCGCCCTTTCTCAGCATCCAAGACATGTTGCATATAGCTTGCAACAGCCTCTTCCGTCAGTGCTGCACGGATCCATGGCAAATAGTCTGCTTTACGTGCAATCACACCGATGTTGCTATGATTGCCTTTATCACCACTGCGGGCATGCGCAATTTCAATCAAAGGAACTTCAATTTCATCTCCTTGATAAATTGCATTTTCACCTGCCTTTAAAGTAGGCAATTGCTCTGTAGAAACTCCTTGTGGAATCTCAACTGGGTAGCGTTTTCCTTCAAAATCGATTTCGACACTTACTTGATTTTTATCTATTAAAAATGAAAATAGTTTAATCACTGGCGATGCTTTTGGACGCCCTCCCACAATCCCAGCCAAAGCCGGAGCCATACCTGTTGAAGCCTGAGCAATTTCAGATGCAAAGAACATACATGCTTCTTTGAACATGTGTTTTACAGCTATTTTGACCACAACTTCACGACTATTTAATGTTTGGGCATGTTCGCCATAGGTACTTTCAATACCTAAAATTTCAACAGACTTTTCACTAAGTGGCGGCACTGAGCGCATTGCTAAAACACGTTCGCACTTAGCCAAAATCGCATCGGCAATGACTTGTGCTTTTTGTGGAGCTTCGCGACCTGCAATTAAAAAACTCACTAAAACCCGATATCCATCTGGATAGGTCGCACTGACTTTATATTGCGCAGTCGGTGCTTGACCTTTTGCGCCCGTCACACGAACCCGGTGCTCGCCGACTTGCTCTAAATGCACGTGGCTGAAATCAGCAATTACATCGGGTAATAAATATGCTTGTGGGCTACTAATTTCATAAACAATTTGTTCAGCAACCGTGGCGGTAGAAACCAGACCACCTGTCCCTTGTGGTTTGGTCACAACAAATGAGCCATCTTCACTCACTTCAACCACTGGAAAGCCCATGTTGTCGAAGCCCTGTACCAATTGCCAATCGGTAAAATTACCACCCGTACATTGGGCTCCACATTCAATCACATGACCTGCCAACGAACCTTGCGCCAATTTGTCATAGTCATCTAAAGACCACTGATATTCATGAAGTAAGGGTGCAAGTACCACAGCAGAGTCAACCACACGACCCGTAATCACAATATCTGCGCCTAAGTCTAAAGCATTGCGAATAGGGACCGCGCCTAAATAAGCATTACTGCTCGCCACCTGTTCTGGCAAAGCTTCCCCACTAAACATTTCCTGAATATTCTGTGATTTTAGCTGCTCATGTTTTGGCAAAAGATCATCACCTAACACCACGGCAACTTTCAGGTCTAGACCATATTCTTTAATTATTTTTTGCAAGGCATCTCGACATGCCAATGGGTTAACACCACCAGCATTACTAATCACCTTAATCTTTTTCTCTGCAATTTTTTTAAGTAGAGGCGCCATGACACGACTGACAAAATCTAAAGCATAGCCATGTTTCGGCTCTACCATTTTCGCTTTGGCCATAATCGACATGGTGATTTCTGACAAGTAATCAAAAACCAAATAATTAATATCGGTTAGATGTACCAATTGAAAAGCAGCAGTATTGGTATCTCCCCAAAAACCTGAGGCACACCCTATTTTTACGACACGCTCATCATCCTGTTGATTACTTGCCATCTTGTTTCTCATTATTTTGTTTAAAAATTACACTCAACATTACCAAGCAAGCGCTTGGTTTGTAAAGAGCAAAATGTTATTGTGAAATTGACTAAAACTGCCAAACTCGACAACTAGCCTAAAACATGGTGAGATTTAGCAAAATTTTTTCCGTAAATATTTTTATATAAAGGATCCAGCTTTCGTATGATTGCGACTTCAATTGAACAGATTCCAAATATCTCTTGTTTTGATGACAGCCCACGTGGTCGTTTATTACATGGGGCTGCCTATCTATTTCACAAACAAGGCTATGACAAAACCACTGTACGCGAACTTGCTCAATTTATTGGGATTCAATCAGGGAGCTTATTTCATCACTTCAAGAGTAAAGATGACATCCTCGCTCACGTAATGGAGCAAACTATCATTTACAATCTTGCTCGTTTAGAAGAGGCAGCAGCTCAATCTACCGATCCAGAACACCAATTACGAGCTCTTATTAAAGCAGAACTCATTTCAATTACTGGAGATACTGGTGCAGCCATGGCTGTTTTAGTTTATGAGTGGTTTGCGCTGTCAAAAGAAAAACAAGATTATCTTTTAGAAATGCGTAATGAATATGAACAAATCTGGTTAGATGTCATTGAAAAGTTACGCACTCAAAGCAAGATAAAACATGATGCCTTTATTTGGCGAAGATTAGTTGGTGGTGCGATTTCATGGACTGTCACTTGGTATAAATCTGAAGGTAAAGTCAAAATTGATGAGTTAACTGAAATGGTGTGGGAGATGGCTTTGAAATAAAAAAGGTGGCTCAATGACCACCTTTGCAGAATCAATAACCAAGCTGCTTACTAATCAAATCTTTCATAATTTCTTCAGCACCACCACCAATCATATTAACCTTCACTTCACGGTAAATACGTTCAGATTTAGTTCCACGCATAAAGCCCATACCACCTAATGTTTGCACAGCTGCATCAGCACAAAATTGCATTGTGCGAGTCGCAACATTTTTCAGCATCGAGATTTGAGCGACTAACTCAGGCCCTTGTAGTTTTGGCTGAGTCATTTTCCATGCAGTTTCTTCAAGTAATGCCCGTGTTGAGGTTAATTGCGTTGCCATATCTACCAATTTATGACGAACGACTTGATGGTCTATTAATCTCTTACCAAAAGTTTTCCGTTGCTGGGCCCAATCTAGAGCTTCTTCATAGCAAACTAATGCATAGCCATAAGCCACTACACCCAAGAAAAAACGCTCCATATTAAAGTTATTCATAATAACTTTAAAACCAGCATTTTCTTTACCGAGCAGATTTGCTGCAGGCACTCGCATTTGATCAAAATGTAAATGCGCCGTATCAGAAGCCCACCATCCCATTTTCTTTAAAGGTGTTTTAGTAATTCCCTCACTGTGCGCATCAACGAGCAACATTGAAATGCCTTCAGCACCTGTTTTGGCTGGATCTGTACGCACTGCAACAGTATAGTAATCTGCACGAATTCCAGATGTGATAAATGTTTTCTCACCCGAGACAACATAATAGTCACCATCACGAACAGCTTTAGTTTGTAATGCAGCCACATCAGAACCACCGCCTGGTTCTGTAATCGCTAATGCTGAAATCTTTTCTCCTGAAATAATCCTTGGTAAAACTTTTGACTTTAGTTCTTCACTTCCAAAATGCTGAATCGGTGGTGCTCCAATTGTATGTACCATGAGTGAAATATGTACTCCACCCGAACCAGCTTTTGCCATTTCTACACCAGCCAGTAATGAATAAAATGGATCTGCATCAGGAATACCGCCATATTCCTCAGAAAAACCTAAACCTAATAGACCAATTTCAGCAGCCTTCTTATATAGCTCTCTTGGGAATGTCTCAGCCTCATCCCATTCATTAACGAAAGGAGCCATTTCTTTTTGTACAAATCGACGAACATTATCAGCAAAAGCAATATGTTGTTCATTATAGTAAATTGGGTTTGGTTGCATTTCTACAGATGTCCTGATGTTTTTATTTAATTCCAGAACATATCTTGTCATGTTTGCCATCAATCAAAAGTTGCAAGAATCTCCATTTTCTTGGCATAAAACATCAAAGCCTCTTCTTTTTATTCAAATATAATGCAATGCCTATACTCTTAAGCAACAACGAAAACCACGGGCAGCATAGTAAGACTGCACTCCATTATGATAAATAAAGACACGACCATATCGACGATCAGCAAAAAGTGCTCCATCTAATTTACGAATCTCATTTGGGGTTTTGAGCCAACTTGATGTTTTAAGATCAAACTCTTCAATTTCTTGTAATTGGTAATATTGCTCTTCTGTTAAAAGCTCAACTCCCATTTCATTAGCAAGGTCTATTGCACTGCTTTTAGGAGGATGATCTTTTCTAGATTCTAAAGCCTCACGATCATAGCAAAGGCTTCTACGGCCTTTTGGGGTTTCAGAAGAACAATCTACAAATAAATACTGGTCTTTCTGCTGGTCAAAAACAATAACATCAGGCTCTCCTCCTGTATTTTCCATTTCCTGCAATGACCAAAGCTTATCAGGAACCTTAATTAGTTTATTTTGCACATCCGACCACTTTATTTCTGTATGACGATGTGTATTTTTTTCAAATCTATTCTTTAATAATTCAAGGAGTAACTCTATTTGCTTTTGAGTTAGCTGTTTTTTATCTACCATTAAATAAGTCCTTATATTTATTAAATTAAACGGCCACCAAAATAATTTATTCTATTTAATATCAATATCTTATATACATAACACATTAATTGCAGAGATATAACTAAATCCAATATCCCTACATCAGGTTCCATAATTAAGATAAGCAATAATCTTTTACTATATATTTAATTCCAAAAGTGTCCACAACGCTTACATCTATTACCATTTTTAAAAGAAAATAAAGGTAGACCGAAAAACATAAACGCTAAAAAGGCAGATTTTTTTCCTTTAGTATTAACTTCTATATCCAAACTTCCACACTCAGGGCAACATCCTTTACTCTCCCCAAACTTTTGTTCAAGCTCATCACTAAAGTCTTTTTCAAGAAATGACTTCGCTTCATCAACATAGTTTTCTGGAACTAATAAACGAACCCCACCTAAAGCATTAGAATAAAACCAATCCATATTAATTGTATGCTCATTTTCAATATAAACAGGAATTTCAAATGCTTCTAGTTGAGTCTTTGCAATTTGTGCCTCATAAGGAAATGAGAAAGTTTTAATTACGATCCATTGCATATTAAATTTCTAATTAGGTAAATAATTTTAGAGTAGCTTTATTTCTTTATAATTTGAATAAGTTTTAATGTTTAAAGATTGAGGATACAAATTCCACGCAATAAAGAAACACCCCCACTCTTGCGAACGGGGGTGTTTGAATAATGAGCTGGCGATGACTTACTCTCACATGGGTAACCCCACACTACCATCAGCGCTAAGAGGTTTCACTTCTGAGTTCGGGAAGGGATCAGGTGGTTCACTCTTGCTATGGTCGCCAGCACAACTGGTATGGATACTTGCTTCGTTTTATTCACTGTGTGATACGTTGCGTTTTCCAAATCTTTACAGATGGGCTGATTGGTCTGATTTTTCGTTGTTCATTTTAGCTAAGTGTTTAACTAAATCAAGTTGCTTTGC
>NZ_JFYC01000027.1:0-27583 GCF_000588535.1 Acinetobacter sp. 742879
GGAATGATCTGACCCCATAAAGTTGGACAGTTAGTTAAGCAGTTTTTAAAAACTGGTTTCTATATTGTACAGGGGATAAACCTTGTAGCTTCACCTTGATTCTCTCATGATTATAATAATGAATGTACTCTCGTATAGTTTTCTCTAACTCATCAGTTGATTGAAATTTTTCACCATGAAAGCACTCCGATTTTAATATTCCAAAGAAGCTTTCTATTACAGCATTATCTAAGCAATTTCCTTTACGAGACATACTTTGAATTAAACCATGTTGCTTTAATTGCTGTTGATAATGAGCCATTTGATATTGCCATCCTTGATCTGAATGGAGAATTGGTTTCTCATGTCGCTTAAGTTTAGCTAAAGCATGAATGAGCATATCTTTCACTAACTCATAATTGAGTTTACGTTGGATCCGGAAGGTAATAATTTCCCCATTAAATAAATCTATAATTGGTGATAGATAAAGTTTTTCACCGTTAACATTAAATTCCGTCACATCAGTTGCCCATTTCTGGTTGGGACGGTTCGCTTTAAATTGCCGTTGCATAATGTTATCGGCCACCATCCCGACACAACCACTTTTATATGAGCGATATTTTAGTGCTCTGATACGTGATTTAAGTCCCATAGTTTTCATAAGACGATATACACATTTATGGTTGATTATTATTCCTGTACTTTTCAGAGCAAGAGTAATTCTACGATAGCCATAGCATCCCTTATGCTTGTGATATATGGACTTGATCTGCTGTTTTAACTCAGTATATTTATCCTTAGAGCGTACAGCTTTCATGTGATAGAAATAAGTACTACGAGCGATCTTGGCAATACTGAGTAAGAGCTTTAATGGATAAATTTGCCTTAATTCTGAAATAACTTGAACACTGTCTGCAGTAGAAATTGAATTTAGGTACGTTGCTTCAGTTTTAAGGCTTTTAGCTTTTTTAAAAAGGCAACCTCTGCTCGTAAAGCGGTCACTTCATCAATGAGCTCCTGCTGAGATTTATCTTTGTCATCTTTTACAGACTTGGTTATTTTAGTTTTATCTTGTTTAAGCATATTGGTATAAATCCTCGTGGTATTAAACCCAGCAATCCCTTCTTTATGATACTGAGCTAGCCACCTTCTTAAAATTGACGTCCCGCTCAGATTTAACCGTCTTCTAACTTCTCTTACCGGTATCTTATCAAGAAGCATTTGTACAGCCTTGATTTTAAATTCGGAAGAGTAGTAGGTTTTTTTAGTTTTAACATTCAGGCCATCTTCACCTTGTGCCTTATAGTTTTCAATCCATAAGCGGATGGTTTGGAGATCTACATTAAATTCTTGTGAAAGGATTTTATATCCTTTACTTCCCTCTAAATAAGCTTGAATGACTTTTAATTTTAACTCTTTTGAATGCTTCGGAATTGGCATAGAGCACACCTCATAAGTTTTAAAAGTCTAACTTATGGGGTGCAGTTCAGGGCGAGGGAGGGACGCCTTGTGCGTGCTGATTCTTGTGTGTCAGTCTGTCAACCTTCTCTCGTTCTACCACCATCATTTGACAGTGATCGGGTAGAACTCCTTTACACACAAGGAGTCCGCACATGCGCACTATTTCATCTCTCTCATTGGCAACCATTGCCAAAATCTTTGTCTCTATACCCAACTGGTCTTTAAAACGGTTTAACCGACTCTAGGTTTTAAGCCATAGGTCATTACGACTAAAAAATCATAGCAACAATAAAACCCGAGATAGGCGAGCACACCATTTTTGTGCGGCTTTTGCATGCCTGTATTTAGCGCTCAATTTAAGAGTGATGGCATTTCTATCTCTTTTATTTACAACAAAAAATTATTTTAAGCGGTATACATGAAAAATTTAGAGGCTTCCTTTCGAGCAACGCGAGCGCTATACACAGCAGCAGAGTTATTTAAACAACATGGCTTTAACAAGGTCGGGGTGGACCGAATTGTTAGTGAGGCCAAAATTACCAAAGCCACCTTTTACAACTACTTTCACTCCAAAGAAAGACTGATTGAAATGTGTTTGTTGGTTCAAAAGGAACAGTTAAAAGAAAAAGTGAGAGCAGTAAGCGAAGCTCGTCAATATCCAGATTTGGTTCATCAGCTCAGGCAAATTTACCTTTTACATGCCGACTTAAAAGGTGCGTACTACCTTTTGTTTAAAGCGATTTTTGAAATTAAAAAGCTTTATCCAAATGCCTATCAAACTGCACTCAGATATAGGCGATGGCTTAAAAATGAAATTTTCTGGGTACTGAGGGAATCTAAAAAAAGAGCCACCTATGAAGAGTCTGATATTTTTGTATTTATGATTGATGGGGCGATTTTTGGACTTTTAGGTTCAGATCAGGCAAAGGACAGAGATACATTGCTTGAGTATTTTTTAAAGCGTGTTTGATGGGGGGAAGGCCCGACGGGAGTTGGGTCAACTTTTAAAGATTACTTATTTTATTATTCAGTGTATTAGAGTCATTATTTAAATATTCACCAAAAAAATATTCATCTTTGGTTTGAAAAAAGAAGTTAAATTCTTTGCTCATCATAGAATCATGTTGAGCTTGTTTATGAAAGATAGGAGATATTTGGTTTAAATAGTAATAAATACAGTCAGCCGTATTATTAAATACACTTAATGATTTTAAGCTGGAATATAATTCTGTAAGTGCATTAATGATAGGTCGAATATCAGGGTTAAATGTCCATAGCAAAATTTCATTTTCCTCACATCTAATTACTTCATATTCTTCTAGTTTATTAGGTTGAATTGAGTAAAGTTGTGCTCCATTTTCACTATAAGTTGAATATAATAATTTTGTGATTTCTAATTGTGAATGTGTGATTTCTTGTTCACGCATTAATTTAGATGTCTTCAATAAATTTGGTAGCTCATGAATGTTCTGTTTCGTAAACTTATCGAAAGAATGCATAACATTTTGGATAAGGTTTAATTCACCAGTTCCTGTAATAATACCATTTTCCCATGGAAAGAGCTTTTGAATACCATCTTGATATAAATATGAACCATTATCCTGATACGGTATAGTACTGCGAGTATCTGCCGCAATCACAATACTATCCTCAAGTTGAATAGCAAGAATAAAGGTCATAACATTAAGAGTGTTAAGTTAATTTTCATGGAATCTATTTTAGGAAGACAAATAAAATTTTACTAGATAAGGTTTTGTATATGGCTGGTGGTTCTCAGATCATTATTAATAAAAACGGTATTACATTAATTACTCCCGCAAAATTTGAGGTCAAAGCTGGACAACACCTATTTAAAGGTGGAGCTGAAGTCGGGGTAAATATTCAAGGATTACCCGCTTATGAGGCATATAACGAGAAGTTCCAAATGTTATTACCTTCGGGTGAACCCATGAAAAAAGTAGATTATAAAATTTCTACCGATGGAAATGAGTACATCTCTCAAGCAGATGACAAGGGTAGATCTAAACGTATTCATTCTTCTAAGGAAGAAAATTTAAAGTTAGATTTAAATTGGATAAGTTTCGAGGCTGATTCTGCTGACAATGATGGTGATGCTAAATGAGTGGAAGTCTTGATTGGGATAGTAATACCAATACTACGGAAAATAGCTGTAAAACCGTTCAATGTGATTGCTTAACTTTCTGGGAAATTTATCAGCAAGAGGCCATAAAAAGAGTTTCTAACCTTAAAAGTGCAAATCATTACAAACTTGAACCTGGATATGAGGCTAGAGCAAGGCGTATTGCTTCTGTCTATGCCAGAATTTATTTAGAACAAGAAATTTCAGGAACGAAATTATTTAGAGGTCGTTACTATTGGATGGGGCTTGGGGCATTTGCCTCTAAAACCGTAGCTGCTATTTTTAAACATGGATTAACTGCATGGGGATATAAGTGGGCACCTGTGATTTCTGGTGCCGTAGGCGGTGTTTTAACAGCCCCTGTAATTAATTCTATGATTCGAGACCCAGTACATTCTTTTGCTAAGGGCAATTTATGGTTATTTATGGATATTGCACCATGGCATTATGCATGGAGTGCTTCTTCAGCCTCCTTTAAAAGTTGTATGAAAGCCCGAAAAGTATCAGGTTTTAAACATATTAAAAAAGAAGTTGAGAATTTGCCTTGGTCTAACTCCTTATCAGTTATTAAACAATTAGGATGGACTGACCAGATAGAAGAGGGTTTTGGGTATTTACCTGATATTGAAAGTACTTTTAAGCGAACAGGGAAAACTCGAAACGATAATTTTAAAACGGCCGCTAAAAACCTTTTTGACCACCTAATGGCGATAGCAGTTCAAGAACAATATAATATTTTACAAGAACTTGTGTGGAAGGAATGGAAAGTACAGAAACAGGCTTCTTTACAACGATTTACTGGTTTACCAGATAGTACTCTTGTTTTGACTAGCGATTATGGGGCCGATGCAGTTAAACCTAATAAACAAGGACAGTATAAAGGGCGTCATGCAGGGGTTCTATCCCAATTACCTGAAACGGTTTATAGCGAACCATTAGAGGGTACACAAGTTGAAATTTATGATAGTCGTATGAAATGGATTAAAGTTGCAGCAGCTAAGTATCATCGATTAATGCAAAGCGATAAAGGAAGAGACTTTTTAGAAAAAGAATTAGAAACTATTGCAGGATGGGGAAATAGCAAAGCAGAGTTTAAAGTAGGGAAAGATAGTAATGATGGCAAAATTTAAACAATATTTCCTAATCTTTATTTTTGGATTATTACTTTCCGCTTGTCAGCCAACATCAGAACATAATGAGAATTTGACTATGAATCAGCAAGCCTACACTTTGCATATGGGTAAACAAGGTATTCAAGATTTTTCAAAATATAGTGATGGCAATGTCGATAATCATCCAGCTGGCGTTAGCTTTAGAGAACTTCAATTTTCTCCTCCTAACTTAGGAAAATTAACTATAGAGAATGGTTCTAACACTTTATCGATTGAGCATGTTTTCTCTGTATTAGGAACTCAATATGATAAAAATGAAGGGATCCAAGTTTTAGATATTGATGCTGGCCTCACAAAAGAAGAATTTGCTACCCCAGAGCAGGTTTATCAAAGCTATGTAGCTTTAATGAAACGTATTAATCAGGCTGGTTGGAAAAACTATTTCTTCACAGATGCTCCGCGTATCGCTAAAGAAGATAATATTAAACATCTATCGAAAAGTCGTGATGTCATTGACCCGAGTTATATTTTTAGCTTTGAGGAGTGGAAAAATATAATAAACAACAGCCCGACAAAATCATTGGGTTATAGGTTGTATGCTAATGGGGTTATTTTAGATATCAGTTTAAAAAGAACAGCTAAGAATGAGCGTAATGAACAGCAATATATGCTTAGATTTAGCTTTCAAAGTGTTCGATACAATGAAAGAGACTCAATTCCTGACTCTGATAAAATGACGCCTAGTGAGTTTGAGCAAGCGTTTAAAAAGAGATTAATTGAAAATAAAAAATATCGGGAAAAGGAAGAGAGAAAAGCTAAGGCTGAGGGTTATCATATCGATGAAGAATATACAGATCCTGATGTTTGGCCATATGTTAAGTAAATCTTTTTAAAATAATAAAAAGGCTTAAATTACTTAAATTTAAGCCTTTTAAGTAATTCTATTTTTAGCTTTCACTCAAAACCAATTCTTTAATCTTAACCGCCTTCTCGAAGTGATCTAACTTATGCTCCATAATCCACCAATGCGCCGCTTCCATTAGTAACTCAGGGTTATCATTCTTATTTTTAAAAAAAGCATAAAAAGACAGACCAACATTGTCTCCTTTCTTTTCAATTTTTTCGTCGCATCCCTTAATAAAAATTTCTCTTAATTCATTTCTCATATTTAGTATCACTTTAAGTTTATAAAACTAAGAATTCATATTCCGCTCGCCCCATTGGCACATCATATCTAACAAAGGAATTAAAGACTGTCCTCTTTCTGAAAGACGGTACTCAACCTTAGGCGGAATTTGAGGATATTCCTTACGAATAATAAGCTGGTCTCTTTCTAACTCTTTAAGTGTATTGCTGAGCGTTCTAAAAGAAATATTGCCAATGCAGCGTTGCATCTCATTAAAACGCATGACATTTTTTTCATACAGCCAGTACATAATAATCATTTTATATTTGCCATTAATTAAAGAAAGAGTGTAGCCAAAACCTGTTTCTTCTAATGGTGTATGTGATGGAACGCATTCAGTCATTTTTAAAATCTACACTGTCTTTTGGTATAGTATATAACACAAATTACCGTACTTATATTTAGGAAAGCATACTTCTATAATCGATTTATCTACTTTTCGATAAGAGTGTTTTCATAATGAAAAAGACATTAGTCATCGTTACCCATCCTCACATAGACCAGTCTGTTGTAAATAAAAGATGGGTAGAGGAACTAGAAAAACACCCAGACCAATTTACGGTTCACCAAATTTATCAGGCCTACCCAGATGGGGTAATTGATGTTGCCAAAGAACAAGCACTAGTCGAGGAGCACGAAAATTTAGTATTTCAATTTCCAGTGTATTGGTTTAACTGTCCACCGCTTTTGAAACAATGGATTGATGAAGTTGTGACTTATGGTTGGGCTTACGGCTCAACAGGTGACAAACTTAAAAATAAAAAGTTTATGTTGGCTGTATCTGCTGGTGTGAAAGAAAAAGTTTATTCAGAGTCTGGTGAATACAAGCTTTCTTTAGAGCAGATTTTGACTCCATTTAAGCTAACGGCTTTATATGTTGGCGCGGATTATCAACCGCTTCATGCATTTTATGGTTTAGACACAAATCCTTCTGAAGATGATGATGTTCCGACTCACCAAGATATAGAAAATAATGCGGTTCAGTATGTTCAGAAGTTATTAGCGTTGTCTGAGTAGGTTTTAAGGTAGGAACGGCTTAAGCGAGTGAGTTTGGGCCTTTAATATCAAATGTTTTTTAAAGATTTGTGTTAGGTTTTTTAAGTTAAATATACGATTTATTTATGATATAAATATCGGCTAAATATAGATTAAATTTAAAATCTTATGACTATTCTTCGTATTAAAGAAAAAGAAAATACCCTTATAACTGATGAAGCTCATGAATTAATATGCTACGCAACAATGAGTAAAATAAACTCATGGAAGGATATTCTTAACTGTTATTCAGAAATTAAACAAAAGAATTTACCTAAAAAAGTATTATTACTTTTAGAAGATATTGGACAATGCCAATACACTTCTATGCATACTTCAATGGGAAACGGGCTTTATTTCGATGCTTCAGAACTCATTGAAGATGACAGTGAAGTGAGTTGGGATAACACTCGACCTTTAGAACTTCAATACCACATTGAACAATTATTAAAGCGAGAAAATTATATAGACTTTAATAAGTTGCCAAAAAAACTTAATTATTGTGATGAAGATCAGTCGACTCTGCTACAGATCAATGCTGAACCTGAAAAAATTTTAGATGAAGTTATTCAAGTAAAGCTAGTAAACAGTGAAACTGAAACTCAAAAATTTGCAGCATGCCTCAATGGATACTTTACTTGTGATTTGAATCCGTTTGAATCTTTTAGCCTAATTCAGCATTTAGATCAGAACTATGACTTAGAGTATGTTGGCTTAGGTGCAAGCTTATTATATTTTATTAAAACACCAGAATTTGATGCAAATAAAACTCCTCAATTGCTTAATGAGTTAAGCAACTTTTATCAATTCAATCAAACTATACATAACCAGCTAGAACAGCATTTATCTAATCATGAATATCTTATTTTGCCTTATGTAGAGTCATTAGAAGTGTTCGATTTGGATTAAGTTAATTCGAGATAACCAATATTTATTTTTTAAATTTGATGAGATTAAAGTATGAAAAAACTACTCAGTTTAAGTGCATTAGTATTAGTAACTACATTAACAGGGTGCGCAGTTAATTTACCTTATAACAATCGTCTAAACTACACGTCTATTTCAGAACTATCTGCTCTTCCGAAAGTGCAAGATACTGTGTATATCAAATGGAATCCTGATACTTTCCCTCAACGTATTGATATTCAAGGTTCGGATGGTTTTGTAGGAGGCGGTACTAGAACACGTATTCCTACTGGTGTAGCTCTATCGAGTCGTATAGAAGAAGCGATTGCTCAAATAGCAAAACTATCATCAAATGGAAGTCCATTAACGATTACGGTCGAAAAAGCCAGATCTGGCTTTGAATACACTGCTGGTATTTTAAATAGGGCACCAGCCATAGACCTAGCGGATGTAACTTTAGTTGCTACCTTTGAATATAAGGGGCAGAAATGGACAAATACATTTAACTCTAAGCTAAAAGATCCAAAAATGGGCGGCTCATCTCAAACAGGTTTGTTAGATAAAGCATGGGATGATATTGCTGTACAAGTCACTAAGGATGTTTCAAAACATCTAGGTAATAACTAACGTTTTAATTTTTATTTAAAATAAAAAAGCCTAAATCAAAATGATTTAGGCCTTTCTGTAAATTAATTTTGATCAGACTATTTCTTAACACGGCATTTTAAAAATTATAAAAGGGGCCAAATGCTCAAGTCTAGAATCTTTATAACTATCGGACTACTTATTGTTGGACTATGTGTATTTGTAGCCTTTAGATCATACGAGAAAAAGGCTAACGCTGAAAAAGAACAAGCGAGTCGAGTTGCTATTTCCTTTTTAAATTCACTTTCTAGTGGAGATTTAGCCACAGCATATAAATATGTTTGGTCAGGTGAGGAATTAAACATTCGAAGTGTCGAAACAGCTAAGGTCTATAAAGACTCAAAAGTTCTAAAAGTCTTAAAAATTAGTTACGACTCACCAAAAAATAGACCTGATTACTACCAACAATTTTATAAAATGATTTCACTCGCCATAAAGATAAAAACAGTACATGCGGAAGTTGCTGGTGATCCTGCTGGAAACTATATTTTGTTTGTAACTGTTGTAAAAAAGGATCCAAAATCTAATTGGCTCGTTACTGAGTTAGGCAGCGGGCCTTAAGAAATAAATTTTTAAATCGTTTGCAAAAACTAAATTTGTCTATAAGTTGAAAATACAATAATACGTCGTTGGAAAAATTATGAATATCGCGCCTTTTCCATTTCAAATTACAAACTGGGAAGAAATTGAAGTCACTGAATATAGCGGTGAAACTGGAAAAGCTTATTGGAAAACTCAATTTTTTGGTGAAGAAACAAATAAAATTAGAGTAAGGCTTGTCGAGTACTCTGCAAACTACTTGGCTGATCATTGGTGCGAGAAAGGGCACATATTATTTTGCCTAGAAGGTGAGTTAGAAAGCAGGTTGAAAGACGGGCGAACATTTACTTTAACTTCGGGAATGAGTTATCAAGTCGGAGACAATTCAGAGCCACACCAGTCTTTTAGCCTGAATGGTGCGAAGTTACTTATAGTTGATTAGATTGATTTTTTTAAGCTAAATAAAAAAGACCTAAATCAAAATGACTTAGGTCTTTTTTTCAATTCTGGCGGTGAGAGAGGGATTCGAACCCTCGATACGCGCAAACGTATACACACTTTCCAGGCGTGCTCCTTAAGCCACTCGGACACCTCACCAAGGCGTGCGATAGTAACTAAAAAAACGAGTCCTGCCAAGATTTAAGACGAGCATTACAGAAAAAAAATAATAGAGGTGATAAGATTGCGCTAAAAATCATATTGGTTTAATTACACAATGCAAAATACGGCCAAAAAAGCGACCTTGCCTGCCACGGCTTTGGCAGCTCTTGGAGTGGTCTTTGGAGACATCGGAACAAGTCCGCTCTATGCCTTGAAAGAGTCCTTCCATGCAGCGCATGGGTTGGGAATTCAGCCTGAAAACGTATTAGGAATTTTATCTATTATTTTTTGGTGCTTAATGCTGATCATCAGCATCAAGTATGTCGCGATTGTCATGCGTGCAGACAACAACGGCGAAGGCGGGATCATGGCCTTACTCGCATTGAACTTACGTAAAGCCAAAATTGCCGACAACAAAAAAATCTACATGATTGCCATTGGTTTCATTGGTGCATCGCTATTTTTTGGTGATGGTATTATTACCCCAGCCATTTCGGTATTGTCAGCCGTCGAAGGCTTGTCTATTGCCACCGATGTGTTTGACCCATTCATCATGCCAATTGCAATTACCATTATCATCTCTTTGTTTTTAGTACAAAAACACGGTACGGCCTTTGTCGGTAAGTTTTTTGGCCCAATCACGATGGTATGGTTCTTATCTTTAGGATTATTAGGTCTTCACAGCGTCATTCAGACGCCTATTGTGTTAGGCATGTTTAGTCCACATTGGGCCATTCAGTTTATCTATCACCATCCAATCATGACATTCTTTGTGATGGGTGCTGTAGTGTTAACAGTAACAGGTGGTGAAGCACTTTATGCCGATATGGGACATTTCGGACCAGTGCCGATTCGTTTAGCTTGGTTCTTTGTGGTGTTGCCATGCTTGGTTTTAAACTACGCAGGACAGGGCGCATTATTGCTCAGAGATCCAGCGGCAATCGAAAACCCGTTCTATTTATTGGTTCCGCAATGGGCACTTTACCCAATGATTATTATGGCAACCATGGCAACGGTAATTGCCTCTCAAGCTGTAATTTCTGGGGTGTTTTCTCTTGCACGCCAAGCGATTCAATTGGGTTATTTACCACGTTTAAGTATTAAACATACGTCTGAGTCTGAAGAAGGCCAGATTTATATTCCTTTCTTAAACTGGTTACTTTTAATCGCAATTATTATCCTAATCTTGATCTTCAAAAGCAGTTCGAACCTTGCAAGTGCATATGGCTTAGCTGTGACTTTAACGATGCTCTGTGACACGATTTTGGTTGCGGTGTTTATCTACTCGGCCTGGAAGTGGAGCTTGCCAAAAGTGCTGCTCCTGATTATTCCGTTCTTTGTTTTAGAGTCGGTATTGGTCGGTGCCACTTCACTTAAAATCTTGTCTGGCGGTTGGGTGCCATTACTCATTGGTGCGATTGCCGTGACCATTTTAATGACATGGAAACGTGGTCGTGAGCTTACATTTGCTAAGCTTGAACATGACACTTTGGCTTTAGATTTGTTTGTGAAAAGTATTGGTAATAGCGTGCACTGGGTGCCGGGTGATGCAGTCTTTATGACAGGTACACCGAACGTTGTGCCACATGCCATGCTGCATAACATCAAGCACAACAAGGTACTGCATCAGCGTAATATCTTGGTCACTGTAGTGATTGAAGATGTACCATTCGTTGCGCCAGAAGAGCGTATTACGACAGAAACTTTAGCTGAACATTTCTTCCGTATTAAAATCTTCTACGGTTTTAAAGATGAAATGAATGTACCAAAAGCATTGATGCAAGCCTATGAACAGCTTGGTCTTGAATATGACTTGATGCACATCAGCTTCTTTATTTCCCGTGATCGTATTGTTCATTCGGTGGGCGATGGTATGTCTCCATGGAGAGAAAAACTGTTTATCTCTATGCAGCGTAATACCAGTCCAGTGAGTGACTTCTACCAGATTCCAACCAACCGTGTGGTTGAGTTAGGTAGTCAAATCGAAATATAAAAATTGATGTAATAAAAAAACCAAGACATAAGTCTTGGTTTTTTTATGGCTCTGATTATTGAGCTTGTTGCATAGGTGCATCTGCTGGTAAAGCACCATCTTTTGCCATCGGGTCTGCCGACTGACTTGGATCTGCCGGAGGCGGTGGAGTGTTCGGATCTTGTGGCGCTGGAGGCGCTTGGTTCGGTGCAGGTGGTACTGCATCAGTTGGTGCTGCTGGTGGTGCCATTTCACCGCCTGCTGGAGGCGCTGGTGGAACGTCCGCAGGAATAGGAGCACCTGTAGGCGCTGCATTTGTTGGTGCAGCAGAAACTTGCTGTACTTGTCCGCTATTGACTAAATCGCTAATAGAGCCTGGTTGGCCATTTACGGTTGTGGTTACTTTTACTTTAGACAAACTTTCTAAAGTATCTCCTGGCTGGACTGCTGGCTCAGCCAAAGCGGCCATACTACATAATCCCGTGATTACGCCAATACCAATAATCTTTGAATGGATCATTAAGTGGACTCCGATTATATTTTTATCCAAATTTGTGGAGCTAACCATGTCATAAGCAATCAGTGTTTTTCAACGAAAGATACGCAATTGGCGCAATTCAATAGCCAAAGGCTCTCATAATTCCAACAGATTGTTACGTAATGGGTAATGGAGTTACAAAAAAGATGACCATGTTTTAACCATTTGAAAGATAAGAGATATACTTAAAAAAGCAGGATTGTTAAGCTGCGTGTGGACAGTGGTATTGATAGAAACATGGCAAGTAAAAAACGTAGTAAAGGTACAAACTCATTCTCTATAAGTCAGCATTTTGGCAAGATTATTCTTGCTTGTATTGCTGCGGGAAGTTTTGCGATTGCTTTTGGCAGTGAAAAGATTTCGCAGTGGTTTTCACCTTTAACGACTAACTCGACTTGTCTTAATCAGTTCTATCGAGAAGTTCCACCTGCTTTAAATAAAGACAGTCTAAAAAAAGACAGTTATCCGCTGTGCTTTAATGGCTTTAACGTTTTGTATTCAGGTATTTCTAAAACGCCATTATGGTCGGCAGAGCATTTAAATGCAGAACGTTTAAGTGTAAAAATTAAGCGTGAGGATAACTTCCATGAAGAAACCCGTGTTGATCAGAAACATCGGGCACTGTTAAGTGACTATCGCGGTTCAGGTTATGACCGTGGGCATATGGCGCCAAATGGTGATATGCCAAATAAAGAATCCCAATCTGATAGTTTCTCGCTCAGCAACATGGTGCCTCAAGCCCCTAAAAATAACCAAGAAGTATGGCGTAAGCTCGAAGAAGCGACCCGTGCTATTGCCACTAAACAAAAACAAGATGTTTATGTAGTGACAGGTCCTGTTTTTGAAGGCAAACGTCTTAAGACGATTGGGCAGGGTGTCATTGTTCCTACCGCAGTTTATAAAGCGGTGTATATGCCAAAAACTGGCGCGATCGGTGCTTATTACGCACCTAACAATAATTCTCTACAAGTAAAGGTTGTGAGTGTTTGCTACCTTGAGGAGCGCTTAGGCGTTAACCTGTTCCCGCAGTTAACCGAGCAACAAAAGCGTAATGTCTATCGTCTACCTTTAACAACGAGCCAAGTTAAGCCAAATCAAAAGCTAGACTATTTACACTGGGATGGTGAAAGTCAGTGTGAGCAAGACTTAAACGCTGACCAAATTCAAGCGCTACAAGACCAATTCAAAAAGCAAAAAGCTGGTTCTTCGGAGCCAATGGAAGCAAAAGTTCCAACAATTGATGAAGAAACGAGAAAGGCGATTGTGAAACAACTGGTAGAAGCCTTAGTGAACTATTTCTTGCAAATAATGAAATAAGCAGTTTTTTTTGATTGTTATTGCAACACTGTAATTGATTAAAATAGAATCCATAGACAGATCTGTCTATGGGTCTTATTTTAACAAGGACAATAACAATGTTTGCCTCGATGTTTCTTTTTTCATTTGCAATGTCTATTACCCCAGGGCCAGTAAATACTGTCATTTTATCGACCAGTTTAAATCACGGTTTAAAAAGATCGCTTCCCTATATTTCAGGTGCCACAATTGGTTTTACCTTACTTTTAATTTTTATGGCATTTGGTCTTCAGAGTTTATTAACTCAGTTTCCTGTTGTATTAAAGATTCTTGCAGTTTGTGGAACGCTATTTGTTTGTTATATCGGGATTAAAATTATTCTTTCTGCTGCAAATATTTCTATTTCCAGTGTTCCTGTAGAGCAAATGATTATTCCCAATTTTAAAGATGGGTTCTTATTACAATGGCTGAATCCCAAAGCGTGGTTGGCTTGTGTGTCAGGCATTACCATGTTTACTAGCATTGAAAACCCGCAGTCGTTGCCGATCTTTATCGTTATTTATTTTTTCACTTGTTACGCATGTTTATTCTTTTGGGGGTTCTGTGGTGATAAATTTTCAGTGGTGCTCAATCAGGGCAACCGTTTGAAATATTTTAATATCTTGATGGGCGCTTTTTTAATTTTATCGGCTCTTTTAATTTTGATCGATTTTTTTTAAATTGATCGTATTACACTGTGAAGATATAACAACGAGATAAGACCTATGTTTAAACCATTTGAAAAGGGTACAGAGTCTTCATCAATTGAAGATTTAACATTAGAAAATGATGTCGATTGCGTCAGTATTTATGGTAACTTGCAAATTACCAAAGACAAAGTCGGGTTAGAACAGGCAAAGGCATTGCAGAGCTTTTTAAATGATGTTGTTGCGGCTTTGGAAAAAGAAGAATTGCCTGAGAAAATTGAACGTCCAGCTGAACAAGAAATTAATAATCCATTTTTATAATTTATGCATGCTATGCGTGAGATTTAGTATGGTCATACTGCCATACAGTCTTTCATACCACGTTAGACTTTATTGAATGTGTATAGACATTTTTTACTTTTGAAAGCCCAAAAGTAAACAAAAGGCTTTGTTGATCAGAGGGTACATCCATGTACCCCTACTCAACAGGTGACATCCATGTCACCTTCCGCGATAGTAGATTACATCTAGGTAAAGTTAGTCTTTATCGCCAGCAACTACCTTATAAATAATCGCCCCAATCACAGCCCCTAAAATCGGTGCCACCCAAAACAACCACAACTGACTTAATGCAGCCGTTTCAGCAAAGAATGCAACACCTGTACTACGTGCTGGGTTTACCGAAGTGTTCGTCACCGGAATACTGATTAAGTGAATGAGTGTTAAGCCCAAACCAATTGCAATAGGAGCGAAGCCAGCAGGCGCACGGCGATCAGTTGCACCTAAAATAATGATTAAGAAGAAAGCTGTAAGAACCACTTCAATAATGAAAGCAGAACCTAAGCCAAACTTGTTTGGTGATAAGTCACCAAAACCGTTGGTAGCAAAACCACCAACACCGCTAAAGCCTGCTTGGCCTTGAGCAATAATATAGAGAACAAATGCAGCAGCAGTCGCACCGACCACTTGAGCAACGATATAGGGAATTAAATCTTTAACATCGAAGCGGCCACCGACCCAAAGGCCAACACTTACCGCGGGATTAAAATGTCCACCTGAGATATGCCCTAGAGCATAAGCACCTGTGAGTACGGTTAAACCAAAGGCAAGGGCTACACCTGCAAAGCCAATACCAAGTTCAGGGAAAGCTGCGGCTAAAACTGCACTACCACAACCACCAAAGACTAGCCAAAACGTACCTAGGAATTCAGCAAAATATTTATTCATTGTGATTACTCATCTATTGATGTATTTTTTAATTAGTGTGAAATATGTCACAAAAAATTAAGCATGTGACTATATGAAATTTTTGTTTTCAGTGTTGTTTTAATCAAGAAAAGATTTGTAAGTTTTGGTTGGTTATTCTTTGTCTAAAAATTGATCCCTCCATTGCTGGGGTGTTTGATTGGTCCAATGTTTAAATGCTCTTTGAAAGGCACTTTGTTCTGAATAACAAAGTAAAAGTGCGATCTCTTGTAAGCTTAAATGCGGATCTTTTAAATACTCGGTTGCGAGCATAAATCGTACTTGCTGAACACGTTCCTGAAAGGTGGTGTTTTGTTGTTGTAAGTGTCGTTGGAGTTGTCGAACTGATAGGCCTAATTGAGCAGCAATATGTTCAATTTGATATTGATTCTTTTGTAGCCCAGTCAAAATTGAATGCTGTAAACGCTGATCAAGTTGGGTTGAATTTGGTAATTGCTCTAACAGCGCTTGTGCTTGCTGAACCAATAGTTGCTGTAACGTGTGGTCAGCGCTGCTCAGTGGCTTATTAATTTCTGTAATTGGAATGAGTAACTCTGTACGTGGCTGGCTAAAACGAACGGGACATTGAAAGTATTGTTCATAAACCCTGATATTTTTAGGGGCAGCATTTAAGAAACGTACTTCATGTAAATGCACGTCTTCATGAGACATAAAAAGACGTAAGAACTGAATCACCAACGCAATCGCGATTTCATCGGTAAGCTGGGTAGGGTGTAGCTCAGTCGCTTCCCAGCGAATAGAGCCATATCTTCCTTGTAGCTCAACCACTAATGGGCTCCCGTCATAAATCAGACGGTGAAAATCATGATAGCGAATTAAGGCTTCACCTAAGTTGTCGCAAGAGAGCGCTAGGTAAGCAATAATCCCTAAGTGTTTGGGTTGCACATATTTGGCAATTTCGAGTCCTAAACCCGGCTTTGGGTCTAGTTTATAAATCACTTCTAATAGATCACGCCAAACCACATAGTCAAAGCGTTCCAGATTTTGAATTTGTTCTAATTGTTCAGGAATAGCTAATTGATTGGCTTCACAGTAAGCCTTTAAAAGATGCCCCAGTCCTCCATACACTGAGCCTGTATAATTTTTTAATTGTGGCATCCCTAACCACCTCTTCTTGTCGTGATTTGTCAATGAAACCATAAATTCTGGTCAATACCTAGCATAACGAATTTTATATTCTGAATAAAAAGAAAAAGGAGTTAGGTGATGTTAAAAGGGTTTATTGCCGGAATTGCAGTTGCGAATGCATTTGAATGGGTAGCACACAAATATATTTTGCATGGTGTACACCGTGCTGGAAAACCACGTTATAGCCCAGTACCAAAAAGCATGGAATCTCATTGGGCACACCATCGTGAAGTCCGCAAACAACAATTTCATGATGATTGCTATGTTGAGGGCGTGGGAAACTGGCGAACTAAAAATGAGTTAATTTCACTGGCAGTCGTGGCAACCGTTTCAAGCGCAATTTTCTATCCATTTTCAAAAGGCATGGCACTCGCAGCTTGGTACAGTGCTGGAAATTATTATTATATTCATCGCCGTGCACATTTAGAGCCTGACTGGGCAAAGCGTAAAATTCCGTGGCATTACGACCACCACATGAACTCTAATCAAGACGCCAATTGGTGTGTCACGAAGCCTTGGTTTGACTATGTAATGGGAACACGTGTGGTGTCTTCGGCAGATTTAAAAGAACAAAACCCTTTGGGTATTCGGTTACCTACAGTGCTTGCTAAACCACTGTCTCAAGTTGTAGAAAAAATCTTTCCAGCAAAATGGGTCGAGAAAAAAGAAAAGCCTCAACTCGTTAGCGACGTAAATGCGGTAGATGGTGCGGCATAAAAAATAAAGGGGCATATTGCCCCTTTAAATATAAATTAGCTTACAAGCGCATTTCGATGCCTTGATCAGCCAAATATTGTTTAGCTTCTGGAATTGTATATTGGCCAAAGTGGAAAATACTTGCTGCCAATACTGCATCGGCACCACCTTGTAGAATACCGTCTGCAAGATGTTGTAAGTTGCCGACACCGCCTGAGGCAATCGTTGGAATGGTAACGCGATCATTAATGGCACGCATTAACGCAATGTCATAACCCGCTTTAGTACCGTCAGCGTCCATACTGGTAATCAGCAATTCACCTGCACCGTAGTCAGCCATTTTTACAGCCCATTCAATAGCATCAATACCCGTTGGTTTACGGCCACCGTGAGTAAAGATTTCCCATTTGTTATCGCCAGTTTTTTTGGCATCAATCGCAACCACAATACATTGCGCGCCAAAGTGCTGAGAAGCTTCTTGAACAAATTCAGGGTTAAATACAGCAGCTGAGTTAATACTCACTTTGTCTGCACCTGCATTTAATAACGCGCGAATATCTTCAACCTTACGTACACCACCACCGACAGTTAATGGCACAAATACAGTCTCGGCCATACGTTCAACAGTACGGTAAGTGGTATCGCGTCCATGATGTGTAGCGGTAATGTCTAAGAAAGTAATTTCGTCTGCACCTTGTTCGTTATAGCGACGTGCCACTTCAACAGGGTCGCCAGCATCACGAATATCGAGGAATTGAACGCCTTTAACTACGCGTCCGTTATCAACGTCTAGGCAAGGAATAATACGTTTAGCAAGCATAGCTTTTTCCAAAAATAATCGCCGTTGGTGAAAGTTCCTACACAGGCGCTACACCTTCATGGAGGGAAGAGGTATTCTATCAAACTTCACAGATGTTTTTTGCAGGTTTTCCATGTCGGTTTATACCCCGTTGAGTTTAGATGAAGTTCGCACCTTTGCTGCACCTTATGGATTAGAGGTGTTGGAGCTGAACCCAATTCAGGGAGGTATTCAAAACACCAATTATTTTCTGGTTGATGTAAACCGCAAACAATATGTACTCACCGTGTTTGAAGAGTTAGATGCACAAGGTGCGGGTGAACTTATTCCTGTTCTTGAACAATTAGGGACTCATGATGTACCTGTTGCAGTGCCGTTAAAACATAGCGGACAAGCGGTTCATGTGATTGCAGACAAGCCTGCACAGATTGCACCACGTTTAATGGGTCACCATCCCATGCAAACCACAGTAGCGCAAGTTGCAGCGATTGCAGATGCACAGGCGAAACTGCATGTGGCGTTACAAGATTTTCCACTTGAACGTGAATATCGCCGTGATCATCAATATTGGACAGGCGTTGCAGAACAGCTGAAACCAAGCATGGCTCAAGATGACCAAACGTTACTTGAGCAGGTCTATCAAGCTTTTAATGCGAAAACAGCGCAGTATTCAAATCGACCAACAGGTTTTATTCACTCTGATTTGTTCCGCGACAATACTTTGTTTGAAGGTGAGCAATTACAAGGTATTCTAGATTTTTATGAGTTAAATCAAGATGAATTACTGTTTGATATTGCGATTACCATTAATGATTTTTGTACCGAATATCCAGCAGCGCATTTAAACTCAGACAAAGTAGACGCTTATTTAGAGGCATACCAAAAAATTCGTGCGCTGACTTCAGATGAACTTGAATGTTTAGATGTATTCTTGGCAATGGCGGCTTGCCGTTTTTGGTCAATGCGTTTACAAGTTGCTCAAAAAAATAAAGAAGAAGGACGTACCGGCGATGACATCTTGCAAAAAGACCCGCAAGAAATGCGAGCAATGATGCAAGACCGTTTAAGTCATGTAAAAGCATAAAAGGGAATAAAGATGCGAGATCAGGGGCGTTTAGTCGAATGGTTCGACGAAAAAGGTTATGGCTTTATTCAGCCGGATGATGCTGAAAAAGAGCGAGTCTTTTTGCATATCAAAGATTTTGCACGCCCCGGACCTCGGCCAATTATTGGCTGTGCACTGGAATATCGGGTGATTCTCGATGAACGAGGCCGTTTTCGTGCTCAGCAGGTCACTTATTTAAAAGCATCTCAAACTCGAAAAGCGTCCAAGCCTGCAAAAGCAGAATCTTCTTTTCAAGCTAACCCTTGGTCTGCAATGCAAATGGGGATCGTGTTTTATTTCGTTTTAATGGGAATTATGAGTTTTATTCATATTTTACCCGCCTACACCTTGTTATTTGTTTTAATGATGAATGCCTTAAGTTATTGGCTCTATTCTCAAGATAAAGAAGCCGCACAATTGGGTAATCGACGTGTGCCTGAACAAACACTGCACATTGTTAGCTTTTTAGGAGGTTGGCCAGCTGCATGGTGGGCACAACAAAAACTGAGACATAAAACACAAAAACAACCCTTTCGTAAGATTTATTTTTGTACCATATTCTTTCATTTACTTTTGATTTTGTGGCTAATTTCTCCCTTAAACGTATTGCGGGGCTCATAAAAGTAAATCGTTTTTAATAAACTTGAGAGGTATAAAAATGAATAGTTCTATCGACCAAGATCCAAATCGTACTTTAACACTTATTTTATATGTACTTTATATCGTTGCCATTTTTACAGGCGGCTTACTTGCGGTTATTGCTTTAATTATTAACTACGTAAAACGTTCTGATGTACAAGGCTCGATTTTCGCGAGCCACTTTACATGGCAAATCAGAACATTCTGGTGGTATCTGGCTTGGAATATTATTGCCTTTTTGCCGTTTATTTTCTTGTTTTTTACAGGTGAAAATACTGACCTATTTGCAGGCGTTGCCATTTCATCGACCGTATTCTGTGTGGGTGTAATTGGTGCTGCGTGGATCTGGATTGTATATCGTGCAATTCGTGGATTGATTGCGTTAAATGATAACCGCCCGATGTATCAACCTTAATAAATAAAAAAGAGAGCGTTAAGCTCTCTTTTTTTATTCTCGAATTCTTTTAGTTTTTTTAATAGGTAACTTAATTTTTAACTCACTGACTAAAACGCCTAAGACCACTAAAGCACCCCCTAAAAGAGCAATCATTGGCAAACGCTCACCTGCAATTCGACCAATAATGCCTGCCCAAACAGGTTCGCCAGCATAGATAATTGCAGCACGTGAAGGATCAACCACACGTTGAGCCCAGTTCATTACAAATTGAATGAGTGCACTCGCTAAACCTAATGCAACAGCAATAAGTATTAGAGGCCATGAAAATGCTGGAATCGTATGTTCACCTACCACAGGCATAATCGCGAAAGAAAGTAGAGAAGCGACACCAAGTTGAATGATTGTGACGCGGCGTAAATTTACCTTTCCAGCAAAGTAGCTAATAAAAATAATTTCTAAAGCAATCGCAAAGGCACCCAAGATTGTTAACAGCTGCCCAAAACTTAATGAAATTTGCTCAAAACCATTTCCCGTTAAGAAAACAAGGCCAGCAAACGCAAGAGCAGCTCCCACCCAAGTCATAATATGTGGAGTTTTTCTAAAGATGAGCCACATTAAAATAGGAACAAGCGGAACATATAGCGCCGTTAAAAAAGCGGATTCACTACTCGGAATGGTTTGTAGGCCAATGGTCTGGGTGCCGTAGCCTGCCGCAATCACAAGACCAATCGCGCTACCAGCGCCTAAATCTTTTAAAGTAACACCTTTCATACTTTTTAATGAGATAAGAAGCAAAGTAAGAGCTGCTACAGCAAAACGACAGCCTACAAAAAACATAGGTGATGCAAAATTCAGCGCATACTGCACAGTAAGGAATGTTCCTCCCCAAATGATCGTAATCAAAATGAGGGCTAACTGTGGGGCTTTGCTTGAACTCAGAGAAATTGGTGACATACTCAAGTTAAATTAAATTGTGCAATATACTGCACATATTGCGCTATTCTTGTATTTTGTGCAATATATTGCTCAAATTTTCTTGCTAATCCATTCTATGAGCCAGTCGAGTACCGTTTTACAGCACGTAGGCACAAATATTCGTTCATTAAGAGATGAGCGAGATTTGAGTCAACAAGATTTGGCAGATCAGGCAGGTGTGAGTAGACGAACCATTGCTGCTTTGGAAACAGGGCAGGTCAATATTAGTTTGGCCAAACTCGATGCGATTGCAGCAGTGTTGGGTGTGGATTTTAAAACGATTGTGAGTGCACCTGAGCATAAAGAACATGCTGTAGTAAATGCACTCGCTTGGCAGGGTGAAGATGAAGAAAGTAAAGCAACCTTTCTCGCTTCAGTTCCATCTCGTTCCCAAGTTGAGCTTTGGATATGGTCTTTGGCAGTGGGAGAGTCTTACGTTGCGGAAGCAGATGCAGACGGATGGCAAGAAATTATTTACGTATTAGAAGGTGAGTTGACCATACAATTTACAGACAGCAAAAAAATAATTCCTGCTGATTCATCTTTTATTTTTGAAAGTTCTGTTACTTATACCTATATCAATAGTGGTAACCAAGTGCTTAAATTTACTCGTAATGTGGTGTATTGATTTGGAATTTAAGCTTTTTAATAAAATGTATGTTTTTAAAATTTATGCAGTTCATTGAAGACATATATGATGCATATGACCTATCTTAAAAACCTGTGAATTCAATTTAAACAAAAAATATGAATAAGAATAAATAAGGCAAGTTATGATATTTCTTGTGTAATGAAATTATTTTTAACTCGTTTTAATAGAAAAAAGATACAGAAATGAAGTTTTTATTAAGTTCACAAGATATTCAAAACTATAAATTTTTATGGCAGGGTTTTAAAGAAAATTATAAGAAGCAGAAAGGTAGTATGTTTCTCATGTTTTTATTAGTAATGTTTACAGCATTCTTTACGACATTATTGCCATACCTATTAAAAATTATTATTGATTACTCTGCACAGGCATATAACTTTCCACTAGATATTCGACTTCCATTTAATTTCTTATATCTAATCGTACTCGCGTATGCGGCAGCATGGTTAGCAAATGAGTTATGTAATTGGACAAAAAATATTTTTAGTGCTTATTTGATGGTTGATTTCAAAAGTGCATTAATCTTTGCGGGGTTAAAAAATTATTTAAATCTTAAAAAAGATGAACAAGATCAAATTGAAACTGGAACAGTCATCAGTGATCTTGCGAGAGGAAGTTCTGCTTTTGGTGAGATTAATTTAACGTTATTGCTTCATTTGGGGCCAATCATTTTCCAATTGGTTATGATTTTTGCCGTTTTATTTACAACCATTAGCTTACTTTTTAGTATCAGTTTTTTATTGGTAGCTATCGTTATTTTTTTAGTTTCCTTTCATATAAATAAAACAAGCAGTTCTTTATTCGATTCGATGTATCAACAAGATAATCAGGTAAATAGCCATTTGATACATCAGATCTCAAATTCATATGAAATTAAAGTAAAAAATGCAGTACCGTTTCAATTGTCAAAATTTAATACCACATTAGACTCATTCATCAAAACAGCTAAAGATAGGAATAAAAAAATAGGGCTATTGATGATTTCTCAATTGTTCCTGATCTTTTTGTTTTTACTCTTTTTTATGTTATTTACAGTCTTTCTTTCAACTGAAAAGCAGCTTACACCGGGTGCTTTCGTATTGATAAGTACTTATATTATTCAACTCACCAATCCATTTTTAGCGGTTTCTCAAAGCTTGATGCGTTTAAATGGTAACTTTGTCGCCTTAGCAAAATATCGAAAATACTTTGATCTCAATAAAGAAAATTATAAGCATTCTATCGTTCAAGACTCCAATGTTCTCTTTCAATTTATAAATGCTAAATTTTTACTTGGGAAAAGAGCCGTAGATCATTTTAATTTAACAATATTAGCCAATAAAACGTATGTCGTGATTGGGCCAACTGGCTTGGGAAAGACTTCTCTAATGAATTATTTAATGGGCGTGTACCAGATTCAATCAGGGCAGCTTTGCTATAAGAATATTGATATTAGCCAAAATTTCTCTAAGCATATTTTTGATGAGGTTGTTTACGTTGCACAGCAACCAGTTATTTTCCCTTATTCCCTTAGAGATAATTTAGTTTATAACTCCTCGCACATATATGAGGATTCTTACTTACTTCAGATGCTTGATCAATTTAATCTATTACATATTTTGAAAAAGCATCAACTAACGCTCGATGATGATTTAACTGAAATTTATAAGAATTTTTCAGGAGGAGAAAAGCAAAGAATTTGTATTCTTCGAGGTCTTTTAGCTCGTCCGCAGCTCCTTATCCTAGACGAACCGACTGCTGCCTTGGATGTAGATACTGCAAAAAATATACTTGAATATATTCAGCAGGTTGTTTCATCTGTAATCATGATTACGCATTCACCCTATGCGATGGAAATTGCGGATGAGGTAATCGATTTAGAAAAGTTATTAAACTAAAGATAATCAAAAATAAAAAAGAGCCTAATCAGGCTCTTTTTTTACATCTTAAAAATTAAAGACGGTTTTCATCCAATAAAAGCTGAGCTTCACGAAGGTTTAAAGTACCTTCATAAATTGCGCGGCCTGTAATCGCACCTAAAATACCCGGTTGACCTTTTAAGTTACGAACGTCATCAAGGTTGGTTACACCACCAGAAGCAATTACTGGTAAGCCTGAGTATTGAGCCAAGTTTACAGTTTGCTCAACGTTTACACCTTGCATCATGCCGTCACGAGCAATGTCTGTATAAACAATGCTAGACACGCCTGCATCAGCAAAGCGTTTCGCTAAATCAGTTGCTTTCACATCAGTAACGTTTGCCCAGCCGTCAGTTGCAACCATACCATTCATGGCATCAATACCAACAATGATGTGGCCTGCGAAACGTTTACAAGCTTCTTCTACAAATTCAGGCTCTTGAACAGCTTTAGTACCGATAATGACAAACGTCACGCCAGCTTCTAAATAGTGTTCAATGGTTTCTAATGAGCGAATACCACCACCAATTTGAATTGGTAATTCTGGCTGAGCTTTAGCAATCGCTTCAACAACAGGTTTATGAATTGGAGTACCTGCGAAAGCGCCATTCAAATCAACCAAATGCAAACGGCGCGCACCTTCATTTACCCAATGCTGGGCAGTTGCAACCGGATCGTCAGAGAAAACGGTATCGTCTTCCATACGCCCTTGTTTTAAACGCACACATTTACCATCTTTCAGGTCAATTGCTGGAATGATTAGCATGCTTCCGCTCCTTGCTTCATCATGTTTATGAAATTGTGCACATCTTAGCAAAGTATTGATCAATCGCTAAGCCTTAGAAAAGACTTTTATTACTTTACGCTTGAAGTGCGGTTTGAATAGTTTGTGAAATGTGAGCAGGTAATAGTTTTTGGTTTCTGAGCTCTTCAAATACGAGTAATGCAGCATAAGCATCGGCGGCGGCATAATTTATTTGTTGTGGTGTAAGTGGCTTTCGTGCCCAGTTTGAAGTTCCGACTTTTTTCGACTTTGCCAGATATTGTCCAAATAACAATGCCACCGCTTTTTGTAAGCCCATTTGCTGTTTAAAACCAAAGTGACTAAATCCTTTGGCAAGGTCCACACAACTTTCTAGCTCTATACCTTTTTTATGAAAAATATGCTTATCATTTTTAAGGCCAAAACCGACTTTAATTTGCTTCTGGTTAGATAAAATGGGCTGCAAGAATTTTAAAGTCGATGAATTGACATGAAATAAATAGGCTTTTTGTGTTGTAGCAAGTTGAATTAAGTGTGGACCAGTTGAGATTTCACCCACTTTAAATGTAGGTTTAGACTCAGAATCAAATCCCAAAATTGCAGCGTTTTTTAATTCTTCTTCAATACTTTTGCATTGCTCAATATTTTCAATCACCACAATATTATGGTGGTTAAGATTTTCAAAAGGAGGAAGCTGCTGAATAGAGGCTTTATCAAGGAGGGCAACGGCTTCGGACATATTTAACAGCGTACAAATGAATTGGGCTATTCACTTTATATATGAATAAAGCCTAGAGGACTAGGCTTTATGAATGTCTTTAAAAATTACTGAGACTGAGAAGGTGTACCAATGACTACACTTTCACTTTTCTCGACATAGCCTTCATAGGTTGGAGACATGATTGTGGCAACGACAGCAAAAACCAAAGCAAGTGGAATTAGGATAATATAAATCCAGCCTAAAATGCGTTCCCAACTAGGAGTAGGGCGCTGTGGGCCGTAATCATTATTGCCTTCTGTACCTTTTGCCGCAAAGAGATAGATCATAAAAATCAGGTTTACGGCAGGGATCAGCATGAGTAACGATAGCCATCCTGTATTATTGCGGTCATGCAAGCGGCGGATGGTAAATACAAAACTTACATAGAGGCAAACAATATAAAGAATGGCGATAACAATCATGCCTGCCGTAGAAAGGCTAGTTAGTTCCTGACTAGATGTAAACCCAAAAGTAAAAGCGATGATGACAACAGCGATACCGATGACGAGTGAAAATAAGAATGTCCAAGCAGCATAAGAGAGTCGCCCAAAACGACCACTAGCTTTAAAGGGTGAATCTTGTTGAAGTGGCTGATTTTCAAAAGGTGAATTCATTTTGTTTTCCTGATCATTTGGTTTTATTTAAAAGTATAAATATTCAATATTTTGTTGAATAAAATATCATTCTATAAATGATTAGTTATTATTGTAAATAAAAAAAAGATCAGGCCATCTAGACCTGATCTTTTTCAGTTTTAAATCAGATTAAATATTCCATTCCACAAAGTTTTTAAGTAACTGCAAACCAGCAGTATGACTTTTCTCTGGATGGAATTGAGTCGCGAACAAATTATCTTTGTGAATGGCTGTGCAGAAGTTCACACCATACTCGCAAGTCGCAGCCACAACGCTTTCATCTTTTGGTTCGACATAGTAACTATGTACAAAGTAGAAGCGAGCATCTTGTTCGATGTTGTTCCACATTGGATGGCTTGGGGCCATTTGGTGAACTTGGTTCCAGCCCATGTGTGGTACTTTCAAACCTTCCATTTGAGGGAAATGTTTTACTACGCCGTCAAAAATACCTAATGCGTCTACACCGCCATTTTCTTCAGAACTTTGTAGCAATGCTTGCATACCTACACAAATCGCAAGAACAGGTTTATTAAAAGCAGCTTTACGTACAACTTCATCAATACCTGCTTCACGCATACCTTGCATACAGTCACGCATTGCACCCACACCTGGAAAAACAATTTTGTCGGCTCGTGCAATTAACTTTGGATCATTGGTCACATCGACTGTAGCGCCCACATGCTCAAGTGCTTTAGCTGCTGAGTGTAGATTGCCCATGCCATAATCAAGTAACGCGATACGTGTCATTAGAGGCTACCTTTTGTCGATGCAATCGTGTTTTCTGCACGTGGATCAACTTCACATGCCATACGTAAAGCACGAGCAAGTGCTTTAAAAACACTTTCGATTTGATGGTGGCTATTTTTACCTTTTAAGTTATCGATGTGTAAGGTCATAAGCGCATGGTTTACGAAACCTTGGAAAAACTCAGAAAATAAATCGACATCAAATGTACCGATGCGCGCACGAGTAAATGGAATATCCATGAATAAACCCGGACGACCAGATAAATCTACAACAACGCGAGATAAAGCTTCGTCTAATGGTGCATAAAAATGACCATAGCGTTTTAAACCTTTTTTATCGCCCAAAGCTTGTGCAAAAGCTTGTCCAAGCGTGATACCACAGTCTTCTACGGTGTGGTGATCATCAATCTCGAGGTCTCCGTCACAATGAATATCGATATCAAATAAGCCATGTCGCTTGATTTGATCAATCATATGGTCTAAAAATGGAACTCCAGTGTTTAGTGTGCCTTGACCAGTACCGTCGAGATTTAAACGAACTCGAATTTTGGTTTCATTGGTATTTCTAACCACTTCACTGATACGTTGCGTCATGGACACGTTCCTCAAAAAACGTCAAAAATGATTGGATGTTAACGACAATTTCGCTGTGACGAATTCGTGACAGCATCATAGTTTGCTCAGGAGGGTTAATCAATGCCTATTACCGTACATGCTTATAGTTCTCTAGATAATTCAGAGATCCGCGATCAGCTTGAGCGACTGTATGATACAAGTCCGGAGTTTGGTGACGGGCACGATGCGATTGAACAACTTGAACAAGATTTACAACAGTATACCACGCTATACACTGCCGAATTTAACACCAAAATTATAGGTGCAATTTGGTCTTCAGGACAAGGCGAAAGCAAGGTTCTTGAATATATTGTTGTGCACCCTGCGAACCGTGGTCGTGGGGTAGCTGAGCGCTTAGTCGAAGAAGCTTGCCGCATAGAAGAGTCAAAAGGTGTTAAAACTTTTGAACCAGGCTG
>NZ_JFYC01000028.1:0-23923 GCF_000588535.1 Acinetobacter sp. 742879
GAGCGCACCAAGTAAAATAGAACGAATCGCTGAAAGGCACACAAGTTACGCGCTCATAGCTCAGCTGGATAGAGCACTTGGCTACGAACTAAGGGGTCGGGAGTTCGAATCTCTCTGAGCGCACCAACTTGAAGAATTAACCGCTTTTATAGCGGTTTTTTTGTGCCTGTTTTTTATTACTTTAAAAAAATCTAAATTTATAACTTTTTAATTATATTAGAGATAATCATAAATGAACTTAGCTTTATTTGACTTTGACGGCACAATCACTCACAGCGATACATTCAGCCTATTCCTTAAATTTTCTTTAAATAAAAAAACTCAAATACTAGGTGGTATTCGACTTGCACCTTATATAGCGGGTTATAAGCTTGGATGGGTAACCGATAAAACCATTCGAACTAAACTCTGCCAAGTGGGATACGTGGGCTATGATGCGGATTCCCTAAAATATATGGGACAAGAGTTTGCTAAAAATGTCCTTCCTACCTGTGTGCGTCAAAATGCTTTGAAGCGTATTCTTTGGCATAAACAACAAGGTGATCAGGTTGTTGTTGTATCTGCATCATTAGGTGTTTATTTAGAAAGCTGGTGCCAATCTTTAGATTTAGACGTTATATGTAATCAACTTGAAATACGTGATGGTATTTTGACAGGTAATTTTATTAATGGTGATTGTGGTTATTTAGAAAAAGTAAATAGAATAAAAAACAAATATGATTTAACTCAGTATTCTACAATTTATGCTTATGGTGATACACCTAATGATTATGCAATGTTAGGGCTAGCGCATAAGAAATATTATAGATGGGAAGAAATGAATTAATACTTAAAGATATATTAATAAATAAAGCCACTTGTAATAAGTGGCTTTATTTTAATGACTTATATTAAACAGTATTGAAAGAGTTTTCTAAGAAGTTATCGGTAAGTAATGATGTAGGTACGATAGTATGCGTTGTATTAGTTACGCTTGATACTGTCGACGTTACTCCACCGAGTAAGCTACCACCAGTTAATCCACCTAGTAAATTAGAGATAACATCTAATCCGCCTTCACCCGTCACACCGCCTGTTAAGCTACCCACGATATCTGTTACGATGCCGATAGGGTTGTCTGTACCGCCAGTAACGCCACCAGTTAAGCCGCCTAGAAGGTCGGTCACTAAGCCAAGAGAACTATCACCATCTACGCTACCAGTTAAACCGCCAAGTAAATCAGTGACTAAGCCTAGTGAGCTATCCCCACCAGTTACCCCACCAATAGTTCCTGTCAATCCACCAATGATTTCTGTTACTAGGCCAGTAGCAGTTGTGCCATTTGTAATCAGCGTATCGAGAATACCGGTAGCAGATTCAGTAGCACCTTGAATGTCTCCACCCACTAGATCAGAAATGACTTCAAGTGTGCCATTTACTGTGTCACGAGAAGTTTCGAAAGTTAATGTGCCGAGGTCTGCAAGTTCAGAAACAGGATGTTCTGCTTGTGGAAGAATGCTGATAATTGTATCTGCAACTGTATCAATGCCAGTGTTGATAATTTCAGTTTTTAAGCTTTCTACGCCTTGAAGAATATCAATACCGCCTTGAACAACATCAATCACTGGAGAGATTGGCGAAGTTCCACCACCGATACCACCAGTTACACCGCCAATAATGTCGGTAATTACTTCAAGTGGGTTGCCATCAACACCACCAGTTACGCCACCGATAATGTCAGTCACGACTTCAAGAGGATTGCCACTAACACCGCCAGTTACACCACCAATAATGTCAGTTACCACGCCAAGTGGACTATCACCACTTGTTGCTCCGCCGATAATGTTATTAATAATTCCGGTAGCTGTTGACCCATTTGTAATCAGCGTATCGAGAATACCGGTAGCAGATTCAGTAGCACCTTGAATATCACCACCGACTAAATCAGAAACAACTTCAAGTGCACCGTTTACTGTGTCACGAGAAGTTTCGAAAGTTAAAGTGCCAAGATCTGCTAGGTCTGAAACAGGATATTCAGCTTGTGGAAGAATACCAATAATAGTATCAGCAACAGTGTCGATACCAGTATTGATGATCTCAGTTTTTAAGCTCTCTACACCTTGTAGAATATCAATGCCGCCTTGAACGACATCAATCACTGGAGCGATTGGAGATGTGCCATCACCGATACCGCCAGTTACGCCGCCGATAATATCGGTAATTACTTCAAGCGGATTACCATCAACACCGCCAGTTACACCGCCGATAATATCAGTAATTACTTCAAGTGGATTACCGTCAACACCACCAGTTACACCGCCAACGACATCTGTAATGCTTCCGACAACGTCAGTAACAATACCTGTCGCAGTTGTACCATTAGTGATTAATGTTTCAACGACACCAGTAGCAGACTCAGTAGCGCCTTGAATGTCTCCACCCACTAGATCAGAAATGACTTCAAGCGTGCCATTTACTGTGTCACGAGAAGTTTCGAAAGTTAGAGTGCCAAGATCAGCAATTTCAGAAACAGGGTGTTCAGTTTGAGGAAGAACACCAATGATAGTATCAGCAACAGTGTCGATACTTGTGTTGATGATTTCAGTTTTTAGGCTTTCAACACCCTGAAGAATGTCGATACCACCTTGAACAACGTCAATAACTGGAGCAATTGGAGAGGTTCCAAGATCAATACCGCCAGTTACTCCGCCAATAATATTAGTTACTGTGTCTACAGGACTTGTAGAACCGATACTGCCAGTAACAGTACCAACGGCATCAGAAACAAGGCCTGTTGTGGTTGTTGTAAGGGTATTTGTTACTGTAGATAGAGTATCTGAAAGTAAACCAGAAGTTGATATCTGGCCTTCAATAGAAGAGCTACCAGTTACAGTAGTGTTCACCGATACAATATTACCCAAATCTTGAGTAATTTTTGATATCGAAGATACGAGGTTTGTTAGTAAGAACATGTTGGTCTATTTCCTATATAATTTTGTATTTTTAAGTAAGTATTATTTATTGCGCTTTATAATTAATGAGATGTGTATCTCAATAATTGCGATTTAGTATTGGTTAGATCTCAAAAGCTGTCAATGTGTATTTTTAGTCACATTTTTTGTTATTAAATAATATTTAAAGAAATAATAATTTATTTAATTTAGACATAAAAATAATAATAATTTTTATATTATATAATTTTGACTAATTATTTTTTTAATCATATTTTCACTTATTTGAAGCATTATCTTAGTTAAATTTCAAACAGTCTTATAATGGTTAGGTTCAACCAGAAATATATTATTTATATAATGTTGACTAAAATAGTAGCCTTTATCTTCTAGATAGATGGCAAAAAGCTTCAAAAACTCTATAAAACTTATTTGAAAAAAAATATTTCAGATACATCTTTGGTGAGCAAAGTTTCAATAATTTTAGCTATAAAGCTATGTAAACTAGAGTGATGGCTAAGAACTAGACGTTTGATGACAGAAAGATGAAAAAAGGCTTCCTAAGCCTTAAAAAATGCGTATAATGCGCAACATCAAGTACGCGCTCATAGCTCAGCTGGATAGAGCACTTGGCTACGAACTAAGGGGTCGGGAGTTCGAATCTCTCTGAGCGCACCACTTGAAGAATTAACCGCTATATATAGCGGTTTTTTTGTACCTGTTTTTTATTAGTTCGATTTAAAAGCTAGTACTCATGGCAACCAGCTCTTAAATGATTTGAAGTTGAAAAAAATTAGCCAAATGTTTTAAAACGGCTTTCGTCTTCAATAAAAGCTTTTTCACCTGCTTCGCCTTCAATTGAACCAAATACTAATTGGGCTCTTAGTTTCCATTGCGCAGGAATATCAAAAGCAGCATTAATTTTCTCATCGATAATTGGGTTGTAATGTTGTAAAGAAGCTCCAATCCCTTGCTCAGCCAATACATTCCATACTGCAAATTGTGCAATTGCTGTTGAGTGTTCAGACCAAACTGGGAAATTATCAGCATATAATTCAAATTGCTCTTGTAGACCTTTAATCACATCTTGGTCTTCAAAAAATAAAACTGTACCAGCACCCGCTGCAAAACTTTGAATTTTTTGTTCAGTTCCAGCCAGTGCTTCGGCAGGAACAATCGTTTTTAATACATCTAAAACAATATTCCAGAAATTTTGATGAGACTCATTAAATAAAATTACAATGC
This sequence comes from Acinetobacter sp. 742879, assembly GCF_000588535.1. Classification (NCBI taxonomy): domain Bacteria; kingdom Pseudomonadati; phylum Pseudomonadota; class Gammaproteobacteria; order Moraxellales; family Moraxellaceae; genus Acinetobacter; species Acinetobacter sp. 742879. Next base: position 4,176 of record NZ_JFYC01000028.1, read on the forward strand.
GAGATGACTGAGAGTTAAATGCTGAAGGGCTATGTTTGACCGCTTCTTGAATTAACCCTTCAATCTCCGAAGGAGTATGTTGTAAGTTTTTCCCGATCGAATAAATAGAACGACGTTTTTTAATTAATTCTAAAAAGCTTGGCTGATTGAAAAGAGGGGACTCTTGAGTGGCTTGAGTAACCACATCTTTTGAGACTGTTGCTTTTTGATTTAAGCCAAATAATTTTGCAAAGAAAGACATGAGACATTCCACTAAGAAGGTAATGCTCTTATTGTAGAAATTTTAAAAACTGAAATAAGCTCAAAAAATATGAATCTACGTTCTATATATGCAACGTAGTTGATCTTCGAATCTCATAATAAGCTCTACTTTTAAACAAAATAAAAAATAGCCTTTGATTCATTTTAAAGCTGAAATGAATATGCTCTAATAGTTTCGATTTATTGAGTATTGATGCAGTGCAATGACTGAGCAAAAAACAGCTTTATCTTTACGTTACTATTTGAATTTAGAAGAGTCACAAGATGGATTTTCATTAGTGACATTTGGGAAAAAGCAATTTACCCGTTTTCTTACACCTGCAATTAGTATCGCAATTATTATTTGGGGATTTTATTTAGGTCTCTCTGGGGTTGGACGATATTATGTCGGGTTAGGCGTATTTTTTCTGGTGATGCAAGGCTTGATGCGTTACTGGCTTTTACCTATGTTATTTAAGCGTCAATTTGTTCGTTACCAGTTTGGAAAGAGTGAGCAGGGAATCGACTTATATCAAGATTACTTTGAGCTTTATGCCAATGGTCGTAAGCAGGTGATGCAATATACGGATGTGCAAACTTTTGCTAAAGGTAAATTGACCTACATGCTTGAGCTAAAGAATAAAACTGTAATTATTGTACCAAAGCGTGCATTTGCACAGGTTTCAGATCAAACCATATTTGAAAATACATTTAAGAAATAAATTATTGGAATTATTAGCCGCAACAACAAAGGAAGCCTCATGAATACACGTCCTTCAAAAATCGTTTGCGTGGGCAGAAGTTACGCCGATCATGTCAAAGAATTAAATAATGCTATGCCTGACAGCCCTATATTATTTATTAAACCACCGAGTAGTTTGATTGGTTTAAATGACGGTATTTCTTGGAATCCAGCGTGGGGCAGTTGCCATTTTGAATGTGAGTTAGTGTTACGTATTGATCAACTTTTGAAAGGTGAAACAGATCCTGAAAAAGCTTTAAAAGCGATTGGAGCAGTAACTTTAGGTCTTGATTTAACAATGCGTGATTTACAGAATGATCTGAAAAGTAAAGGCCACCCATGGGAGCGAGCTAAAGCTTTTGATGGTGCTTGTGTTTTGGCAGATTGGGTTGATACAAAAGAAATTACCAATTGGCAAGAGACCAAATTCACTTTCCATATTAATGACGAATTGCGTCAAGATGGTAATACTGCACTGTTAATGTTTACTATTGGCGAACTTTTAGCTGATATTAATCAGGTTTTTTCACTAGAACCAGGTGATGTGATTATGACAGGTTCACCTGCTGGGGTTGGGCCATTACATGCAGGTGATCAGTTGAAAATGACATTAAAAGGTGCAACGCAAGATTTTGCATGGGAAACTTTTGTAAAAGCATAACCCATTCCTAAAATTGCCCATAAAAAACCCTATTATTTTTTTAATAATAGGGTTTTTTTATTGGGAAGAAAGAGTGCCTATACTATTGAATAGTTCTACTTTCTTATTTCTCTTCAAAAATTGTTGAGAGTGGAATAGAAAGTTTTGCTGCTAAATAATCATTAGATTCGACCAAGGCGGGTCCTATTTTTTCCATCCATTCATCGTCATCATGTACATTCAAAACATCTTCACGTAATGGGAGAGGGTATGGGAGAGCAGTGAAAAAACTCCAAAAATCAACTTGGGATAAATTGCGCGCAAGCACATATTCATCTTTATCGGTACGTTTAACCAAATTTTGCTCTTCAAGCAAAAGTACATAAGCTGGCCAGCGGCCAATTTCTCCGCGACCTAAAATTTCTAAAGCTTCTTTGTCACTTACACTTTCACCGAGTTTCTGCTTTTTATAAAACAGCTCAAGAATATCTAATAGCATTAAAACAGGATGACGTTTTTGCTCTTTACCCGAGTGAAAAGCAGTTAGAGCAAAACTTACTTCTACACCAAGTAAAATAATGTTCCATGACAGGAAGATCCATAGAAGAAAAATTGGCACTGCTGCAAATGCACCATAAATAATTTCATAACTAGTGAAATTTGACATCACAAAGCTAAAGAAATTTTTGAGTATTTCAAACAGTACAGCACTTAAACAAGCCGCTATTCCTGCTGCATAAACTGGGACTGTGCGATTGGGAATGGTCCAATATAAAATGAAGAAACCCAAAATAGTAAGTACAAAAGAAATTAGCCAGAGTAAAAATGCCCCATCAAGTTGATAACCTGTGAAGTTATTACTTAATAAGTTCATCGATGCAACTGTTGATGAAATAACAAATGCGCTTCCTAAAATAATGGGACCTAAAGAGATGATTGTCCAATAGCGCATAAAGCCCATAATGCCACTACGAGTTTCTTTTACACGCCAAATACGGTTAAAGACGGTTTCAATTGAGGTCAGCATTAAGACAGTAGTAACGAATAAAAAAAGCACACCAATAACGGTTAAGTTGCTAGATTTTTCTGTAAAAGCATTTAGCGCTTTATCAAATGCGATCGTGCTCTTTGGTAAAAAGTTACTATAGATTAAATGTTGCAGCTGTTGTCTTGCGGATTCTAACGCTTTGATTGAAGAAATAATTACTAAAAAAACTGTTAACATCGGCACAACTGCGAATAGCGTTGTATAGGTGAGAGAGCCAGCTTGTTCACGGCACCGATCAGCTTCAAAACGCTTAAATACATATAAAACGAACTGAAACCAAGTTTTATTATAAAAAGGAAGTTTACTTAAAAAACGTTGTAACATGCGTCGTCTATCCCGATTTTTTTAATCATCATGTTGGGCGATTGATAGCTTATCAAAGTATGAGCTTAAGAACTCAAATCGTAGATTAAAGCGAAATAATAACTTATAGAATTAAACTCGTTCTGTAAGTTTACTATGTGCTATAGAAAGAATTGTACCCATAAACTTTTTTCAAAAAAGTAGGCTTTCTGTTGTCTGAGCAAGGGTTTACCAAAAGTAGATAAACTTTTTACGCGATGAGTCCGAGAAATTTGCTCGTGTTATCTTTTGTGCTACAGCATCAATCACCTTTAGAATTTCATAAAATTGGTTGCGCCAAAAAAATAAAAAATCCCGTATAGTGTTCTTTTTAACAAAATTTATGAAACCGATGCAACCTTACATTCTTGTACTCTATTACAGCAAATATGGTTCTACTAAAGAAATGGCTCATTTAATTGCCAACGGTGTTGAGTCTGCGGGTATGTCAGTGAAAATTCGGACAGTACCAAATATTGCTTCAACTGTCACAATAGCCGAGCCAAGCATTCCGGAAGAAGGTGATATCTATTGTACTTTAGATGATCTAGCGAATTGTTCAGGTTTAGCGTTAGGTTCTCCAACCCGCTTTGGCAATATGGCAAGTGAAATGAAATATTTTTGGGATCAAACAACGAGTCTTTGGCTCAATGGGGCATTACATAATAAACCCGCTTGCGTTTTCACTTCTTCTGGGTCAATGCATGGTGGGCAGGAAAGTACTTTGCTGACTATGCTGCCGCCGTTATTTCATCATGGCATGATGATTTTGGGATTACCTAATGCAATTCCAGCGTTATCTAATACTAAAACAGGTGGAACACCCTATGGCGCAAGCCATGTAAGTGGACCGCGTCATGACCAGAACTTAAGTCAGGATGAAAAGATTTTGTGTGAAGCTCAAGGCAAACGTTTAGGAGAGATTGCTAAAAAGCTTTTAGTTTAATTTTGAGCAAATAAAAAAGAGCGGATATCCGCTCTTTTTTTAGATGTACATCTTATTCTTTTACAAAAGTTACTTTGCCATCTGTAAGAGAGTGAACACGTGCTAATGATTCAACGCGGTAGCCTTTTTCAAGCAATAAATCACGACCTGGCTGGAATGATTTTTCAATCACAATACCCACACCTACAACTTCTGCATTTGCTTGGTGAATTAAATCAATCAGGCCTAATGCTGCTTGACCATTTGCCAAGAAGTCATCAATAACTAATGCTTTATCAGTTGAATGAAGATGTTTATTTGAAATCGCAATCGTGCTTTCAGTTTGTTTAGTAAAACTAAATACTTTAGAGCGATATAAGTCATCTTTTAAAGTCAATGACTGATATTTGCGAGCAAAAATTACAGGTACACCAAGTTCTAAACCTGCCATGATTGCAGGTGCAATACCTGATGCTTCAATGGTAATAATCTTGGTAATCCCTGCATCTTTAAAGCGAGCGGCAAATTCTTTACCAATCTGCTGCATTAATACAGGATCAATTTGGTGGTTTAAGAAAGCGTCGACTTTCAAGACTTGATCAGATAGAACGATACCTTCTGTTAAGATTTTCTGTTCTAGTGCGTGCACGGGAGAATCCTCTAGACGGATGCTTTTTAAAGCAAATGCGTATTTTAAAAAGCATCCAAAAAAATGCAAGCTTTAATTCGTCTTACCTGTATAACTTGTTAATAACAATCCATAAGAAGTTTTACCATCAATATGACTTACTTTAACTGGTAAATAATCTAATTTCGGCGCTAACCAAAAGATTGTACTGCGTTCAGGTTTGTTGTGTTGTAAAACCACTTTAATGGTATCGAATGTTCCATAAGAGGTTTTAATTTTCTCATTACCTTGTTTTACAAATCGACGATTTTCAACTTCTTTTGCATCTGCAAGTGGATAAGAGGACTTCAGTGAACCATTTTTTAAGTCTTCACGCAGTTGTAACTCTGCGTTTAACTCATCAAGAACGCCTGCCTGCCAAGCAAATGAACGAGCTTTATCATCTTTCTTAGTAGAGATAGTTTTGCTATTTGGATTAAAGTTAATACTCATGGTGTTGTTATGAATCAAAATTTTGCTGGTACGGCTAAAACTTTGAGACCCAATTTTACCATTGGTGAAACTAAATTTACTTGTTTCACTTGCGGACGCAATTCCGCCTGCTTTTGCAGTGAATTTATAAGTCCAGTTATTACCTTGCTGGCTTAAGGCACGTGTAGCCGACCCCATGCCTTTATTATTGTAAGTAAACTGATAATTCGCCTGAAATGGACTCATGGCAAGTGCATGGCTTGAGAAGCCTGCAAAAAGCAAAGTTGTTGAAATACCTGTTGCGATGCCAAATGATTTCAGAAATTTTGTTGCCATAAGTAAATATCCTTGTACAGACTAAAAAGTCAGTGCTGATGCATCTGTAACTTAAACATATTATGCCTGTTGATCATGGAGAAAAAATCAGGATTTATGCTAAATGTGTAATCTATTTGTGTTTTTTGGCAGTTAATTCATCTTCATTTATAAACCGTTTATTCATCTTTTTGCTGAATTGGCGTTATTTCAGAATCCGCGAATTCTTCTTCAAAATCGTCGTCCTGATCACGAGAAAGTAAGGCTGCTAAATTCACATTTCCAAATACAACTAACTCAGCTTCACGAACTCGTGCGTAATTTATATGTACTTTGCCTAATGTTTCGATGATGCTGGCTTTTTTGCCAAACCAACGGTTGAGATCAAGAAATATAAGTTCATCGCGTTCTTCTGCTACATTAAAACGTTCAAGAATCATCCCCAAAGGGTCTTTTTTCAAAATTTTATGGTAATAAAAAACTGCGGCTTTTACGGCGATCTTTTGCCAAAAGTTTTTATATTTCGCTTCAATAATTTGTGTATTGCTAATTTGTTCAAAAACTAAGAGCTGTTGTTCTTTATTAAATTCCATCTGGATCAGTTTTAAATCAACCGATAGTGTGGTTTCTAAACCTTTTACATGCATGGTTGCATATAATCTTAACCAGTCATGATAAAGATCTGCATGTAGGTCATCTAAAAACTCAACATTATTGGTCACGTAACGTTGCAAAGTAGCATTCAGAAAGGTTTGCGATAATGTAAAATCTCTTTCTTCCTCAATGAATGCTTCTGCTTTTTTATAGACTTTTTGAAGGCGTCTGACTAATGAGGAAAATAGCGTTTGCATAAAAGAACTTCCAGAAGATAATTTACTAAAGAGCCCACACAATCTTTATTATGATAAAAAACGGGTTTTGATATTGCAGTGTAGCAAATTTACTTGATACATTTTGACAAAATGAAAATGGATAAAACCCTATATTTGAAGTGAATCACACTTTTATCCATATTTGAATATCAGTTTGTATTTTATTCGGTATTAAACCGTGGGGAAAAGGCATTTATATGCTTTTAAGATTATGTTAAAAAAAAGAAGTTTATCCATAGAGCCTTTTCATCATTGGTGGCAAGACCGAGTCTTTATTGCCGCAACAATATTGGCAATCTTACTGCATATTTTTGTATTGCTCATTCACTTTGCCATGCCTAGCCCCTCAGAGCAATCTACTAAAGAAATTGCAATTTCAATTCGGCCAAGCAATGAGCCAGTTCACCAAGCAGATTTTTTAGCGCAAGCAGATCAGCAAGGCGCGGGCGCATTTCGTGAAGCTCATCGGACTTCTAGTGATACTCCAAATCCGATGCTCAATGATGCTTCAACTGGAGATACTGAGTTAGAAAGTTTGCAAAAGATTCATCAACAAAGAGAGCTTAAATTTGAAGAAAAAGTTTTAATGACGGTTTTGAGTTGGCAGAAACAAGCGGATGCAAGCCAAAGAAAAAAAGAACTAGAACAACTACAAAGTCAATTTCAAGCAAAAGCTGCCATGGTTGCAAGCCTTGAAGCACAATATTTGCAACGCCAACAAGATTTCAGCCGTCAGCAAAAAATTAAAACAGTAGATGGTATTCAAGCAAAGAAAGATGCTTCAGCTATTTATTTAGATAAATTTCGTGAAAAAGTAGAGCTTTATGGCAACCGCTATTACCCTGAAGAAGCAAAACAGCAACAGCTAAGAGGTGAAGTGCGTTTAATGGTTATTTTGAATGCTCAAGGCGGAATTCGTGCAATCCGTCTGCTTGAAAGTTCAGGGCATTCAATACTAGATGAAGCAGCTAAGTCTTCAGTACGTCGCGGTGCACCATTTGGACATTTTGATGCGAATATGAAAGATATTTCGGAGTTGCGTATTGTACGTACTTGGCGTTTTGACCCAGCTGAAGCTGAATTTGAGGTTCACTAATTAAAAAATGTGGATAACTTTTAGGATATCCACATTTTAATAATGATCACATTATTCCTGATAAGGGTTAGCAATATTGAGTTTTGCTAAAATTTCAATTTCTAAGCCTTCCATCTCTTCTGCATCTTCATCACTAGTTTCATGGTCATAACCAAGTAAATGTAAAACACCATGTACTAACAGATGTGCAAAATGATTTTGGGCAGTTTTCTTTTGTTCCAAAGCCTCTTGTAATACCACTGGAATACAAATAACTAAATCACCTAATGGTAAGGCATCTAGCATTGGTAGAACTTCTTCTGGAATATCACTTGGGAAAGATAAAACATTAGTTGGTTTATCTTTTTCTCGGTATTGCAAATTGAGTTGCTGGCTTTCATCCGGATCTACGCAAGCAACTCCAATTTCACAATCTTCTTTATAACCAACGTGGCGTAAAGTGGTCTCAATAATTTTTTTGAGTTGAGCCCGTTTGAGCTCTAACTCAGGTGATTGAAAGTCTTGTTGTAAACTTAAACTGATTTTCAAAATGAATCCTTAAGCATCCTGGTGTTGCAAGTCTGCTGCTGTATCGTTTTCAGCAACTAATGCTTCTTGACGTGCTTTACGTTCAGCACGTGCTTCAGCATTAAGACGCTGTTGTTCACCATCCCAACCTTCATACGCTTCAACAATTTTTTGAACAAGTTGATGACGTACAACGTCACGGGAATGGAAACGGGTAATATGAATTTCTTTAATGTTCTCGAGTACACGTAGGGCATGTGCCAAACCAGATTGTTGGCCTCGAGGTAAATCTACTTGGGTAATATCACCTGTAATCACTGCACGAGAACCAAAACCTAAACGGGTCAAGAACATTTTCATTTGTTCTGGCGTTGTGTTTTGAGCTTCATCCAAAATTACAAATGAATGGTTAAGTGTGCGACCACGCATATAGGCAAGAGGTGCAACTTCAATCACTTGACGCTCGATTAACTTGGCAACTTTTTCAAAGCCAAGCATTTCGTAAAGAGCATCGTAAAGAGGGCGTAGGTATGGGTCGATTTTCTGAGTTAAATCACCCGGTAAGAAACCTAGCTTTTCTCCAGCTTCTACAGCAGGACGTACAAGTAAAATCCGTTGGATTTCATTACGTTCGAGCATATCTACTGCGGCGGCAACTGCTAAATAGGTTTTACCTGTACCCGCAGGGCCAACACCAAAAGAAATATCGCTTTGCAAAATACGCTGTACGTAGCGTTTTTGATTGGCACCACGTGGGTTAATACGGCCTTTTCGAGTTTGGAAATAGACATCCATTGGTGCATCATGTTCATCCATTTCTTCTCCAACTAACTCGAAATTACGTTCAGTTTGAGAAGATTGAATTAATAGATGCAACAGATCTGCACTGATTTGCTGGGATACCTCAGACTCTTCGTAGAGTCGTTGCAATAATGCTTCGGCTCTCCCAACAGCATCTATCTCACCATCGATATGAAAAACATCTCCACGATGAGTAATTTTGACATCTAAACGCTGTTCAATTTGCTTAAGGTGCCCATTATAGGCACCCAAGATGCTCTTTAAACGTTCCATTGAAATTTCAGGAAATGTTACGGTACGTCGAATCGCTGCAGTCAAGAGAAAACCTTTCAGTAGACTTTAGAATACCTCTACATTACGCCACGTCAGGCTCAAGATTCAAGAGCTCACCGTAAACTAAATTTAAAGTTTTAATTTCAGTAATCTCGATCTCTGCAAAACGACCTACCCAAGAAGCATCACCTACAAAAGTGACTAGACGTGTATTGTCGGCTGTACCTAGTAAAATATTAGGGTCTTGGTCCGAAACTTTTTCAATAAGAACACGTTCAATTTTGCCAAGCATTGCATCAGTTTTTTCAATGCTAGACTGTTTAATCACTTTTTGAACTTGAGCTAAACGCTCTTTCTTAACGTGCTCAGGCGTAGTATCAGGTAAGTCTGATGCAGGTGTACCTGGACGTTTTGAATAAACAAAGCTATATGAGTGATCAAAATCTAAGTCTTTGATAAATTGAAGTGTTTCGGCGAAGTTTTCATTAGTTTCACCAGGGAAACCAATAATAAAGTCACTCGATAAGTGCATATCAGGACGTATTTTTCTTAATTTGGCAATCTTGTCGATATAAACATCAATCGTATGATTTCGCTTCATTGCCTGTAAGACATCATTTGATCCACTTTGAACAGGTAAGTGTAAATGTGACACCATTTGAGGCAAATCTTCATAACACTGAATTAGCTCGTCAGAGAACTCAAGTGGGTGCGATGTTGTATAACGTAAACGTCCAATACCTGGAATTTCTGCAACGAGTCGTAACAATTCAGGGAAGGTACAGATGCCACCTTCGAAGGTTTCACCGCGATATCCATTTACATTCTGACCCAGAAGTGAAATTTCACGGACACCTTTTTCCGCAAGACCTGCAATTTCTGCAAGTACATCATCTAATGGACGAGAAACTTCTTCACCGCGTGTGTAGGGAACTACACAGAAAGAACAGTATTTAGAGCAGCCTTCCATAATAGAAACGAATGCTTTAAAGCCTTCTACACGTGGTTCGGGCAAGAAGTCGAATTTTTCAATATCTGGGAAAGAAATATCAACCAGTTTGATTTTATCTTTTTTAGGTTTTTCTACTTGAGCATTATGTTGATCAAGCATTTGTGGTAAACGGTGTAATGTTTGTGGGCCAAAAATCATGTCTACATAAGGCGCACGTTTTTGAATGTTGTCACCTTCTTGGGACGCAACACATCCACCGACACCAATCACAAGATCAGGATTTTTGTCTTTTAGTTTGCGCCAGCGACCTAATTCACTAAATACTTTTTCCTGCGCTTTTTCGCGAATAGAACACGTATTCATGAGCAGAATGTCTGCTTCATTAGGGTTGGTCGTCAAAACGTAACCGTGAGAATCCCCTAAAAGGTCTGCCATACGGTGACTGTCATACTCATTCATCTGACACCCTTGAGTTTCAATATAAAGTTTTTTTATTGAAACATCAGTGGTGTGCGTTGGCTGGGTAACAGTGTTTTCTGAGGCAGCTTTAGCACCATTGGGAATGAAGGTTTGAACCGTCATGCAGGCTCCTAACAGATCGATCTAAAAAAGAATAAATTGGCCCAAAATGGGTCAAACCATCTATTATACCAGTATTTGAGCTGAACCGATAACAGTAAACTTTCAGAACATGACACAGTTTTTGCGAAGTAAATTAGGTGAATTTTAATGATGTTGAATCATAGAGTTACATAACACAACAAAAGAAAGCACGAAGAATAATTAAACTATGTGTTGAAGGTGAATAGTCAGGGTTTAGCACATATATGAGACCAAGTAGAAAGAGCTCATCAATCCATAGTCGTGTAATGAAAAATAAATATATACCTCGTAGCTGGTTAGGAGCTATGTGTTTACTTGGTTGTTCATTTACCTATGCTGCCGAAGAGCAGTTTAATGATGCACTAAATGCTGCAAATAGTGGTAATACCGCGTTATTAGACCAATATCAGCTTGCTATGCAAAATGATGTGTTGGGATACTATCCAGAATATTGGAAACTTAATACAAACCTTGGCTTTCAACCTACTGCCTCTATCGTAAACTTTGCTCAACGCTATCCACAGTCAGCAATGGCTGAAAAATTAGCAGCCGATTATGTTGAAGAAAAAGTTAAACAAGCTGACTTTGCATCTGCACAACCCGTCTTATCTTATGTCACCAACCCTGACCAAGCCGAAAATTGTGCTTTGGCACAGGTACGGGCGAAAAGTGGTGATGCATTAGTTTTTGCTGAATATAAAGATGTTTGGTTAGCAACTGAGTCGCAACCAGAATCTTGCTTAGGTTTAGGGCGCATGATGTTATCTAGCCCTTTAATGAGTGCACAAGATAAACAACAGCGTCTATGGGTACAATTGCGTGCAGGTCTGTCTGGGCAGGCGCTCGCGACAGCACAAACTTTGGGTTTGAATTTGTCTTTGGCTCAGCTTAACCAAATTCAGGCCAACCCACTCAATTATTTATGGAGTGCGCCTAAAACAAATGATGCAGATTATGCTTATTTGATTTTTGCGTTAGGGCGTTTAGCTAATAATGACTTAAGTAATGCTTTTTCAAATGTGCAGCGTGTTGCCCAAGGTACGCCACAAAATGTACAAAAATATTTATATCGTACGGTAGCCTATATTGGTGGCACCACGGTAATGAAAAATAATTTTAATCGTGAAGTTCTTCAATATTTTGACGCAAGTTATGGTTATCCATTAAGTCCGGAAGAAGCTGAAATTTATGCGCGTCAGGCGATTCGTTTTGGGGCGTGGGAAAGTTTAATTCGCGCTATTGATAGTATGACGGTAACCCAAAAACAAGAAGACCGTTGGCAATATTGGCTTGCTCGTGCGTCAGAGCAGCGTGGTGATAGTGCTTCTAAAGCAACAGCACAACAAATTTATAGAAAACTGGCTCAGGCTGGTGATGACTATCATAACCTTTTAGCAAAAGATCGCTTAGGTGAACGTTATAACCATCAACCTTATGATGATCAGCCAACGGCAAGTGATTTAAGACGTTTAGATCAGAATATTCACTTTAATCGTGCTTTTACTTTAAGACGTATTAATGCAAATCCAACTTACACGAATCGAGAGTGGAATTGGGCAGTTCGTCAAGCATATCTTCAGCACGATGATGGTTTACTTTTAGCTGCGGCAAAGCGTGCTCATGACATGGGCTGGTATGATCGTGCAATTTATGCAGCAGATCGTACAACAAATAAGCATAATGATACTTATCGCTATGTAACTCCACATAAGACTAATGTCGTAAGTCATAGTTACAATGCAGGAATTGATCCAGCATGGGCTTATGGTTTAATGCGTCAAGAAAGTCGGTTTGTTACTTCTGCACGTTCTCACGTTGGGGCGGGGGGTCTTATGCAAATTATGCCTGATACAGCGAAGTTGATTGCACGTCAAATGGGTGAAACTTATAATCCGGCTGCATTAAATGAAATGAATACCAATATTCGATATGGAACATTTTATTTGTCGATGATTCAGGGACAATTAAGCAATAACCCTGTTTTGGCGACAGCAGGTTATAATGCGGGGCCTAATCGGGCTAGACGTTGGCAACCGGACTATCAATCAATTTCGGCTGACCAATATACTGAGACAATTCCATTGTTAGAAACCAGAGACTACGTCAAGCACGTTATGACGAATGCAACACATTACGGCGTAATATTGGGTCAAGGCGCCCAGTCGTTATCGCAGCGTATGAAAGTCATTCCAATGCGTACATCGCCTTAACTTTAAGGTGGTTGATGATGGATCTTCTTTTAATTGGCATATTCAAGTTTTAATTAAATGAAATATAGATATTTGGAACTTCGTTCAATTTTGCAACTTGCATGGTGGCTCATCTGTGCGGGAGTAGGGTTGATGAGTTCCGTTTTACATGCCGAACCTGTTAATTTACAGGGGTATGTTATGCATGTGCAAATGACACCTGCCGCATGTGCATTAGATCCCTCTAAACAAAAACAACGTAAATGTCTTGAAGGATATTCACTGACAATTACAGGCCTCATGCCAGAAACAAACCAAAGTAACTGCTCAACAGACAGTTCTGCAACCTTGTCTCCATTGCAAGCCAAAGTCGTGGCTCGGGTTATGCCTGATAATAATGCTCGTGTACAGCTATGGAAAAGTGTAGGCGGATGCGTTCCTATGAATGCAAGCCAATATTTCCGTACGGTTATTAATTTTGCTGAACGTTTAAAAATTCCGGCTAGTCTCACAAGTTCAACAAATGTTGAAATGCAGCAATCCGCTTTAAGACAGCAGTTTGTACGTCTTAATCCGAGCTTACCTCAAAATGGTATCCGTTTTAGTTGTCAATTATCACGTTCAGATGTGGTCTTAACGGAAGTGAAAGTTTGTTACACGGTAAAGGGGCAATATAAACAATGTGCAAATCATGTGGTATCGAATTGCCCTGGTGAAATCATGATTAAAGGTAGTTATTAAAGCTTACCAACATTTCGTAAGGAAATGCTGACCATACATTGAATCTATTTGTAAAGATTAATTTGTATTTTCTATCAGACTTTTGGTGAAAACGAGTCGCTTTTACATGCATCTGCCAAATCTTTAGAGTACAATCTTTGCCGTTTATGATGATTTGGTTAGATGGAATTCCTATTTAGCCCGATTAAGGACACTCATTGGAGACAATTACATGAAGCAACCCGTTCGTGTTGCCGTGACTGGCGCTGCAGGTCAAATTGGTTACAGCTTATTATTCCGTATTGCAAGCGGTGAAATGTTAGGTAAAGATCAACCTGTTATTTTACAATTGCTTGAAGTTCCAGTTGAAAAAGCACAACAAGCGCTTAAAGGCGTAATGATGGAACTTGATGACTGTGCTTTCCCTTTATTGGCTGGCATGATCGGGACTGATGATCCGAAAGTTGCATTTAAAGATGCTGACTACGCATTATTGGTAGGTTCTCGTCCACGTGGTCCTGGTATGGAACGTGCTGACTTGTTAAAAGTTAACGGTGAAATTTTCATCGGCCAAGGTCAAGCATTAAACGAAGTTGCTAGCCGTAACGTTAAAGTATTAGTTGTAGGTAACCCTGCAAACACTAACGCTTACATCGCAATGAAATCTGCTCCAGATCTTCCAGCGAAAAACTTCACAGCTATGTTGCGTCTTGACCACAACCGTGCGTTGACTCAAGTTGCTCAAAAAGCTGGTGTTGCAGTTGCTGACATCGAAAACTTAACAGTTTGGGGCAACCACTCTCCAACAATGTATGCTGACTACCGTTTTGCAACTGCAAATGGCGAAAGCTTAAAAGACAAAATCAACGATCCAGCTTGGAACAAAGACGTATTCCTTCCAACTGTTGGTAAACGTGGTGCTGCGATCATCGAGGCACGTGGTTTGTCTTCTGCTGCTTCTGCTGCTAACGCTGCAATTGACCATATGCGTGACTGGGCGCTTGGTACAAACGGCAAATGGGTAACTATGGGTATTCCATCTGATGGTTCTTATGGTATTCCTGAAGGCGTTATGTTCGGTTTCCCTGTTACAACTGAAAACGGTGAATACAAAATCGTTCAAGGTTTAGAAATCGATGAATTCAGCCGTGAGCGTATCAACTTCACTCTAAACGAGCTTGAAGAAGAACGTGCAGCAATTGCTGATATGGTAAAATAATTCATCAGCTTGATGAGTTAAAAAAAGCACTCTTTAGAGTGCTTTTTTATTGAATCCTGAAAAAGCAAACACAAAAAGCAACAAGAAAATATAGACACTATCATGCAAGTAAAAACGTTTTATTGTTAGATTAGTTAATAGATGATTTAAAATAAGTTATAGGAGAATAACAATGTTTGAACAGCAACCGACTTTAGAGCTTTTATTTGATCAGTTGGGTTTAGCTTCTGATGAAGCAAGTATTGAAAACTTTATCAAAACACATCAATTGCCAGCCGAGCAAAAATTACATGAAGCGTCTTTTTGGTCAAAAGGCCAAAGCGATTTTTTGAAAAGTCATTGGGAAAAAGATGATGAGTGGATTGTGGTTATTGATGAGCTTAATGAACAACTGCATGAAGACAGCGTGAAAAAATAATTTCAAAAAAATAAAGCCTGTTCTACAAGTAATACGTAAAACAGGCTTTATTGCATTAAGAGTTTAATGTGTTTTTACTTTTAATTTATCTTTATACCATGGCTCATGACGTACAAGGTCAAATACAGGTTGGCCATGAAGCAATTCAAGATCACATGTAGACGTTGATAAATATTTAGTTAACCAATGTCGTGTTAATGCTGACTCTTGTCGTGCTGCTGAAGCATATGCCAAGAAGAAATAGATATCAGCATGTTCATGATGTGCTAATGGCTTCAAAATTTGTTGAGTAATCAGCGCAAAACGTTTTTCTTTGTTTAGTTCAAAATAAAGCATATACGCTTTGGCTAAGTGTAAAGACAAATTAAGGTATAAGCTCAATGGCATTTCTTCATATTCCATGCGAGCTTGTTCAAGCAGAACAATAGCTTCTTGTAAAAAATGAAGTTGTTCTTGGCGAACACGACTTAATATTACAAGTTGCATGCGTAACTCAGCACGCTCTAAAGCAAGCTCAGGCGTATTTTCAGTCAAATAAAGTTGGTCTGTTTCACCAATTCGGTTCACAATTGTTTTACTTTCAATAGACATACGCCATCACCTTTTTTAATCAATAGCTTTTATATCGGGTTCATTTACCAAATTTAAAGAGTAACCTTTAAACCCAAATAGAATTTCCACTACGAAGCCAAGCTGTAATAGAAAGTCTTTGTTGTTTTGAAATTAATACTTCATGTAGTAAATCGCTTTGGAATATTACCAGTCGATTGGGTTCGGGATTAACAATATGCCATTTCTCATTTTTATCTTGCAGTCGTAATTGTCCACCCCAATCTTCTTGCCATTCTGGATGTAGATAATAGACAGTTGAGATAATACGATCATTTTTTTGTTGAGGATTGTCTCGATGTAAAGCATAAAATTCACCCAAATTATAACGAGCAAAATGAGCTTCAACCTCTTTAATCCCTAAATAGAATGCTTGATTTAGACTTTGTGAGAATAAAGTTAAGGTTTCAATATGTTGCTGAGCAATAGGGAGTTGATCATTAATCCAGAGAATATGGTCGCTACGAATATTGCTTACAACGCCGTTTTGAATGCCTGCTTCTCTAAATTCATCCATATGATGGCTACATTCTTGAGAAACCTGTGCGCGATATTGATCTGGATATGCTTGATTTATAATGGCAAAGCCATGCGCATTTAAATCATCTAAAATTTGATCCAAATTCCATGAATCAGGAAGTGAGTGAGAACGCATATAACCTCGAGTAGATCGTAAAAATATCAAGCAGCTCTATTTTAGATGATCACAACCTTACGAAAGAATATTTTTTTCATGTTAAACTATTTGTTGAATTGAGGAATTAAAGTCAACATGAATTACCGTCACCATTTCCATGCGGGCAACTTTGCAGATGTTATGAAGCATGTGCTTTTGCTACAGCTTCTCAACCGTTTAAATGCTAAAGATAAACCTTATCGTTATATCGATACGCATGGAGGGGCCGGCAAATATGATTTATCTCTGGCACCTGCACAAAAGTCTGGAGAATTTCTCACAGGCATTCATCGTCTAGTTCAACTATCTGAAATGGAAAAGCGTCAGGCACCTGAAGCAATCCAACAATATTTGAAGTTAGTCGAACAATTGCGTTCTGAAGAAGGTAAGGGAAGTTATCCAGGTTCTCCTTGGTTCGCTCTGCAAGGCATGCGTGAAATCGACAAGGCAACTATATTTGAAATGCAGCGTGATGTATTTCAGCAATTACGTCATAACATTCGTGATAAACGTGCAGGTTTACATGAGCGTGATGCATATGAAGGCTTGCTTGGCGTAATTCCGCCAAAAGAAAAGCGCGGTCTTGTTATGATTGACCCTCCTTACGAATTAGAACGTAAAGACTTTCCGCAATTAGTTGAACTTTTACAACAAGCTCATAAAAAATGGCCAACAGGCGTTTTTGCAGTTTGGTATCCAATCAAAGATCGAGCGATGATTGAGCGTTTTGAAAAGAAAATGCTTAAAACGGGTATTCGCCGTCAGTTAGTTTGTGAAATTTGTGTGTGGCCAGATGACACCCCTGTAGGTCTAAATGGTTGTGGTCTATTAGTGATTAACCCACCTTGGCAGTTCTCAGAACAAGCAGACCAAGCACTACAATGGTTATTCCCACATCTTCGCATGCAAGAAACTGGTGGTCATGCTGCTGTTCGCTGGTTGGTAGGTGAGTAACAGTTAACTTAAATCAATGCACATGTTTGGAATAGAAAATAATGACAAATGCGCCTAAACCAGAGCAAGATTTAACTCATAATGAACATTCATTTGATGGGATTACATTTGAAGTGGTTGAAGAAGAAGATAATCCGGAAGGACAAAAAGTGAAGCGCCGAGGTATTTATCTTTGGCCTAACTTAATTACAACCGCTGCTCTGTTGTCCGGTTTCTATTCCATCATTGCAAGTATGAATGGGGATTTTAATCAAGCGATCTATGCCATTTTTATTGCAGCGCTATTGGATGGCTTAGATGGTCGAGTTGCTCGAGCAATTGGCGCTCAAAGCGCTTTTGGCGAACAATATGATTCTCTCTCAGACTTGTTAGCTTTTGGTGTGGCTCCAGCAATGCTGATGTATAGTTGGAGTTTGCATGATTTAGGTCGCATTGGTCTGGCTTGTTGTTTTGTTTATACAGCCTGCGCAGCCTTCCGACTAGCGCGTTTTAATGTGCAAATTGGCGTTGTTGATAAGCGTTATTTTATCGGCATTGCAAGTCCACTCGCTGCTATTATCATTATTTCACTCGTCTGGGTTGCTCGCGATTATCCTTTCATTTTTGATTTACGTGATATTGCGATTCAAACTATTAATGCTGTTCTTATGGTAATTGTGGGATTACTCATGATTTCCAATATTAAATATTATTCTTTCAAACAGATGGATCGTAAACGCGTTCCTTTTGTAGTTATGTTGCCAGTAGTACTGATTTTTGCGGCAATCACTTATAATATTCCAATGGGCATTTTGACAGTTTCAATTATCTATGCTCTATCTGGTTTTGTTACGACTTTATTTGCACGCAAGAGTAATGAAACACTAAAAACATAAAATAGAAGAGGTTCAGTATGCCTAAGTTGATAAGTGAAATTAATCAATTACAGCAGCTGGGCCCTAATGCTAAAGAGGGGGTTGTTTATCAACCTTCTCGTGGCTTTTTTAAAATTGTTTATCAAGGCTTGATCCTTCCAAATTTACCAACCCCACTTCGTTATTTTAATTATATTAGTTTAGTGGGACAGCCACGTATTCCTCTGTGTTATAATACCCACAGCATTACAACTTCAGCTATCGACACTGCAACAGTGCTTGTAAGTAATAGCCAACATAGTGTGGGACATTTAAAAACATATTCTATTCGACGCCAATGCCAGTTTGATTCGACGCTATATCAATTTGATAAAACTGATCTGATTCAATGGCAAATTCCCGTGATTCGCCTTCAGAGATTAGACCCAGAAATGGGGTGTGATCTTACGATTCAGATTCCAGAAAATATATCTAATGCCTCTGCTTTGCAGTGGGGTGTTTCTGACTATTGGTCAACACTATGTGTATGTAAAGGGGAAATTTTTTATAAAGGACAGAAATATCAAATTGAAGGGTTGGGGCGATTTAAACACGCGCGAGCTTTGCACTTGCCGTTCTTATCTTTATGTTTCTATACGTGCCAAATTATTAACTTAAATGAAACGACTCAGCTTACATTCTTACAAATAAGAAATCAGTGGAATATCATCCTATGTTCAAGATTAGATATTCAAGAATTTGGGAAGCCTGTTGAAAGTTTTACAGAAGACGTAAATTTACATATCCACCGAGTTTATCCAAAGGTTAAAACACCGAATGGTAAAGAGATGTACTTGCCTAGGGAGTTTTCTTGGCAATGTGGGAAAAATGGAAAAATAATTTTTGAACTTTATGCACAAAGCCGAGGTGACTATAAGTTTGGTTTGGCGGCGGGATATGTGGGAAGCTTTCAATATCAATTAAGCTGGAATGAACAGTGTTTGCAAGGAGAGGGTGGGTACTGTGAATATATTGATTGTCGCCCACTTAGATGGCAAGAAAAGAATCAAGACGAGAAAATTTTAGATAAATTGATGCTTTTACAACCATGTTTATATAAAAAATAACTATTTTTATCATTTTTGATTAAAAAGCGAACTGTTGTTGCACTAATATTAAAAAAGGTATTGCAAAGGGGATGAGATGGTCTATAATGCACATCCATCGGCGGTGATGCAGATAGAAACTTGTTGAAAAACAGTTACTTGTGATTAAGTTGGTTGCTTTAAGTGATGAATTTGATGGTAAGTTGGTTTGAGAGATAAGTTTTAAAAATATCGAAATTACCTGTTGACTTTTAAGAGATTAAGAGTAATATAGCCGACCTAGCTTGCTGGTGACGAACCAGGAAGAAGATCATTAAGAGAATTGAAGAACAACTTGTGTGGATTTTTACTGATTGATTAATCGAAATAATTTTCATTGATTGATTGGTTTAAATTACTCGAAGTTTATTTGAGCGAAATTTAAGTCAGTAATTGATGAGCCAGAATTGGCACCTTGTCTTTAATAAGGTGCAAAATGATTTTAACTGAAGAGTTTGATCATGGCTCAGATTGAACGCTGGCGGCAGGCTTAACACATGCAAGTCGAGCGGAGAGAGGTAGCTTGCTAC
>NZ_JFYC01000029.1:0-18265 GCF_000588535.1 Acinetobacter sp. 742879
GGTAAAGCTGCTACATTTGTTTGAGCATTTTGTTGTTCTAGAGTTTTTGTTGAATTATCAATAACAGCAGCATAGGTATTTGATGCACATAGAACAAATACAGTGCCTAATGCATAGCCTAATCGAAGGGCCATTTGTGCAGATGCAATACCATTTAATACAAAAGAACGGTGATTAATTCTTTGATCATTCCCACTTTTAAAATTACGGTTATCGCTAACGTTGTTCATTGAAAGACCTTTAATGTTGTGATTCATTTTTTATTAACTATCTGCTTAAAATACAAAGCAAAATAGTGAAAATTTATGCTGTAAAATTTGATTAAGTGATGTGCCTAAAAATTTATTGATAGCCTTTTTTCACATCTTCCATCACTATTTTGAGCGAGGTTGGGCTTGCAGCCGTGGTATACCAGGCATCAGCATCGACAAAAATGACACGACCGTTTTTCCACGCTTTGGTTTGACGTAATAATGGATTTTCAACACTGGCGGCATTAATTTTTGAGCGATGTTCCATCACAGCAGTTCGGTCCACGATATAGAGAATATCTGGGTCCGCTTTTTTGATGAATTCACTCGAAATTGGTTGTCCATGTAGACTTGTATCCATCACACCACTTGCAGGCTTTACTCCAAAAGCATTAAAAATAAAGCCATAGCGTGACTGAATACCAAAATTACTAAATGCCCCATTGTTATGAAGAACGACTAACGCTCTTTCTGGGCGATTGGCCGTTACGGCTTTTACTTGCTTCACCCGTTCATCAAGTTCAGAAACTTTCTGGCGGGCTAAATCTTCTTTATTAAATATTTTTCCTAAGGTCATCATATGGTCTTTAACCAGACCAATATGATTACTCTCGCTATTGTTGAAATTAATATCGTAATGAATGGTCGGGGCAATTTTTGACAGTTCCTGATACTGATTAACGTGTAATGGCGTCATCAAAATCAAGTCTGGTTTTAATGCATATAACCGTTCCATATTGGGCTGTACAATTGCACCCAAATCCTGAATTTGTGCATCTTTTTTATATTTTTCCAAAAAGTGTGGAACATAATCTTTTGGCATTCCCATAATCGGGACATTCAGTTGATCTAAAAAGTCAGCTTCATTCATATCAAGTACGGCAACGCGTTGCGGTAAATGATCTATCACCGTAGTCCCAAGCGCATGTTTCACCGTAATCGGTTCTGCTAGCTTCTGAGAAGCTTGAGTGGTATCTGCAACTTTTTGATCACATGCTTGTAGAGTGACAGCTGCCGCTATGATGAGGGCTACTCCCCCATACTTTTTCTTCCAGTTCATATGTATTCAAGCTCCAGATGAGTTGAAGTAATTACACATACAGCCACGCTCACTGTATGTAATTTCAAAATCAAGCTCGTACAGATCATTTAATTGCGCCTCTGTAATCACTTGTTCGGTTAACCCACTGAAATGAAGCTTGCCGTTCTTCAGCGCGACAATATGGTCCGAATAATTCGTGGCAAAATTGATGTCATGAATAACTAAAATCACTGTGCGCCCTTGTTCATCACATAAGCGCCTGAGTGCGCGCATAATTTGAACGGCATGTTTCATATCAAGGTTATTTAAGGGTTCGTCTAATAAAAGTACGTCTGTTTGCTGTGCGATCGTCATCGCCAAAAAGGCCATTTGCCTTTGACCACCACTAATTTCATCTATGTAAGATTTGCGCAGCGGCTCTAAAGAAAGAAACTCAATCGCCTCATCAACCACCTGACGATCTTGCTCGGTTAAAACACCACGGCTATAGGGAAAGCGTCCAAATGAAACCAGCTCTTCTACGGTTAAACGCAAATTAAAGCCAGGTGCTTGACGTAAAGTCGCGACATGCTTGGCGTAAACAGCGGTTTTAATATCCGCAATATTTTGATAATTAAGAAAAATCTCGCCTTTATCTGGCTCTATTAAACGTGCCATCATCATGAGCAAAGTCGACTTTCCGGCTCCATTTGGACCAATGAGTGACGTCACCTGACCTGTAGGAAACCCAACATTTACGTCAGTCAGTACTGGCTTATTTCCATATGACTTATTGATATTCTTGACATGAATCATGCAACACCTCGGGTACGAACCGTCAGCGCAAGGAAATAAATGCCACATACCAGATTGACCAAAATGCTGACGGTCGTTTTGTAATTAAAAACGTGCTCAACTAAAATTTGAGCAGCAATAAATATGGCAATCGTGATGGCACAGCCCATGGGCAGCGTTAATTTATGCTTATAACTTCTTGCTAGTGCATAAGTAATGTTGGCAATGAATACGCCCATAAATACTGTCGGGCCAATCAGGCTGGTAGATACCGCAACCAAAATAGCGATCAGGGCTAAATAGAAACTGACATAACGGTGATGATGAATGCCTAATGAAATGGCTTGCTCACGTCCTAAAACCAGAACATCCAGAACAGGGAGTGCTTTTCTACCAAGGAATAGAACAATGACTACAGCTAAGCTGGCATAAAATAAAGTTTCTGGTTGAGAGCGATTAAAAGAAGCATAGCTAAGGCCTTGAAAAACAGAAAATTCACCAGGATTAATTTTGAGTTGAATAAATTGAGTAACCGTCCCGACGACCATCGTAAGGACTAAACCTAAAAGCAACAGGAGAAAGACATCATTTCTGCCATATGGCAATAACCACTTATGGATTACCCACGAATAAAGCAGCATTAAAACGATAGAGATAAAGAAATTGCCGTTTACCCCTAACTGACTTAATCCATGTGTTCCCCAAAAAAACAACAACAAAACTTGCCATAAGAGATAAATCGCTTCATAGCCCATAATTGAGGGAGTCAAAATACGATTACCGACCAGTGTCTGAAAAACAATCGAGGAAAAAGCAACGCAAATACCAGCTATCACAATCGTAGCAAGACGCAGAAGTCGATTAGGAATGACGTAATCAAAATCTAGTCCTGAGTTTAAAAATAAAAAACTTATTGCTAGGCAGATGACAATCAGATAAATCGTCAATAGCTTTGTAATACGCATTATCTGAACTCCCTCAAAATGAGGATGAGGAAAATAATTCCCCCCACACCACCTGCGGTAAGTCCAATTGGCACTTCAAATGGATAAATGATTGAGCGACCAAGAATGTCGCAAACCAGTAATAGAGACGCCCCACCCAAAGCCACAATGGGCAAGGTTTTAGCTAAGTTTTCTCCGTATTTCAGTGCGACCAAATTGGGGACCACGAGCCCGACAAAAGGAATAGCACCAACCGTAATTACTGTGGTCGAAACTGTAATGGCAACCAGTATTAAACCAATGGCGGCTATAGCTGCATAACTAAGTCCCAAGCTAGAAGCCATCTCTTCACCCATACCAATCACGGTAAAGCGATGTGCGAAAAGATAAGTCAGGACAACAATCGGAAAAATAATGTAAATAACTTCATAGTGACCTTGGACAATTTTTGAAAAATCTCCTAAAAGCCACCCTTGCATACTTTGTAAAATATTAAAGCGATATGCATAAAACTCAGCTAAGGCACTCAGTACACTGCCGTACATCAAGCCAATAACCGGTACTAAAACCGTATTTCTAAAACGGATCCGACGGATAATTGCGATATAAATTAAGCTGGCAATAAAGCAAAAAATGATCGCAAATATCATCTTACTCAGCGTGCTGGTTACCGGAACTAAAGTTAACGACACTAAAATTCCCAGTTTGGCAGCATCTAAACCGCCCGACGTTTCCGGTTCAACAAACTTGTTACGCACAATATGCTGCAAGATGACACCACATACCGCCAACCCAATACCGGTGAGCACAATGGTAATCAAACGAGGGATACGGCTGGCTGTAAGAGTGAGCCAACTCTCATGAGAAAAAGAAAATAAGGTAGACCACTGTATTTGCTCAGCTCCGAGCAATAACGAGCAAATACATAAAAGGATAAAAATACAGAATAAGCTAAATCGCATCAGTGGCGTGCCCCACTTGAGCGTAATAAAGCCGATACAAATTGCAAATTTAGTCCCATCAAACTAAAGCGAGGGAAAATTTGTTCAACATTTGATGGGCTTATTAACCTTTCATGATTGAATATTCTCATGAAAATTCCTCAATTTTATCGAGACAACAGAATCAGTTCCTTTTGAATAGGCAAAATCACAGCCCTATTCTTAGGATCGTTTTTTTCATCTTTAAATTATTTTTGCCGAACCAATTTCGAATTAAATAAATATTAATCAATTACTTATTATTTATTTTCTATTTTAAAAATTCGTCATTCTCAATTGGCACCATCTTCTTGCAAATAATAATCTTGATGTAAATGAGAATCAATTATAGTATGTTTAAAGGTAAAATGTAACCCTACTGTTACATCAGTACAGTTCAGGTGGACATCAACTCATTAGAAAAAGGTCAATTTTTGCAAACAAGCAAATCTATAACATTATGAATTATATGAAATTTAATCTAATGTAAAAAATTTGCGAAATAAAAATTGATGAAAATAGCCATTTGATAAACCAGGATTCATTTATGTTGGAACAATTTTCCAAATCGCCCTCTCTCCTTTCGGTTACTGATTACGAAGAACATATCTGGATGTTGCAATTACAGCAGCCTGAACAAGTTAATCGACGTTTTAATCTGTGGAAAGTTAATCAAGGTTTAGATATTCAACTGCTGATTAAAGCAATTCAAGACATTATTAAAACTACGCCTGACTTAAATGTCCGCTATACATTTAGTGACGAAGGCGATTTATACAAATATCCATTTGATGATCATTCAGCTTGCCTAGAATTAAAAAAGAGCAATACAGAACAAGTATTTGAGCAGGTAGCTACCTTAAAAGCGCAATCATGGAATGCAGAATTTCATCCACCTTTTTTTACAAGTCTCGTAGAAACTGAACAAAACTATTTTCTTATTTTAGCGCTCCATCCTATTCTTGATGAAAGCTATCAAAAGTCAGATTTCATTCAGGACATACAAAATCGTTATCAACAATATTCACCCAATAATATGCAATTGGTACTGACGGAAATTGATATCTCACATCATCTAGATACAAGTTTCGCAAAAGCGCCAGAACAACATAACCAAACTTATGTTTCAGAAATTATTTTAGAAGAGTTCCGAAATACCCTCGCTGAACCCGAAATGAGCCAACATGATGACTTTTTTGATTTTGGCGGCCATTCACTATTAGCAACACGAATTATTGGAAATCTACTCAATAAACATGGAATTGAGATTCAATTTAATGATTTCTTTAAATCTCCATCTGCTGCTGATTTAGCCCAATATGCTTTCGTTAAATCTGCAAAAACTGAAAAATCCA
Source organism: Acinetobacter sp. 742879 (assembly GCF_000588535.1). Lineage (NCBI taxonomy): Bacteria > Pseudomonadati > Pseudomonadota > Gammaproteobacteria > Moraxellales > Moraxellaceae > Acinetobacter > Acinetobacter sp. 742879. The sequence continues at coordinate 5,347 of NZ_JFYC01000029.1, forward strand.
CCTTACAAAGTGTCGATAAAGCCCCACTTACTTTAGCTCAAGATTTCCTGTGGCAAGCTTATTCTGCGTTCGATTTTAGCCCAATTTATAATTTGCCATTTGCCGTAGAATTCCTTGAAGAAATTAATGAAGATATTTTCTTTCAAGCCTTTACAGATATTGTTGAGCGCCATGCAGGTTTACGCACAATTTTTAATAGCGCCAATGGTCAAACCTATCAACAGGTGGTTCCTACGTCTGAACTTCAACAATTCAAATGGTTTTGGAACAGTGCCGAAAGTAAAGATGCAACGCTTGCCAGTGAAGCTTCATATAAATTTGATTTAACCCGTGAACTTCCCTTAAGAATTCGTTTAATTCGAAATGCCAAAGGTCGCCAAACTCTATCGTTTTTAGTTCACCACATGGTGATTGATGAATGGTCTTTAAATACCATTATGGCTGACCTTGCACATGCTTATCTTGCTCGTTCAAATGCTCAAGCACCAAGCTGGAAGACACCTGCCCAATCTATTCTTGATTTTTCTTTACTCCAGCAAAAGCAAGGCATCAACCAAGACCATCTAAATTATTGGACTAACCTATTAAGAGGGGCAACCAAAGGTTTACACCTCCCAGTTTCGCAAAATGAATTAAATGCTGAAAAGGAAAAACCTCCAGTTCAATGGCTCGAACTTAAATTTGCACCAGAAATGTATGAAAAGCTCCTCGCATTTTCGAGACAACACAGTTCTTCTATTTTTGCTGTTCTCTATACTGCAATCGCCAATGCGTTACAGCAACAAGGTAATTTAAAAGATATTGTGATTGGTACTTCTGCATCTGGACGAACTGATCCTGAATTTTTTGATACGGTGGGTTACTTTACGACCATGGTTGCGCATCGCACACAATTTAGCCCATCAGATTCATTCCAATCATTGCTCCACAATATCAGCACGATGATTAATACCTCGATGGCCTATGCAGATATTCCCATCAACCATATTCAAAATGCGTTAGGGATGAGCGCCGATGAAGGACTGTTATTTGATGTGTTTATTCATATCCATTCAAATAACGCTTTAAACGGCGCGCTCAAAACACCTCAGGGACAAGACTTTCCTTATCGCCAGATCTTGCCCGAACGTGATGAATCGATGTTCGGATTACATTTTGAAATTATGGAAAATGTGATTGATGGACAACATCAGTTAAGCATGATCATTACGTATCAAGCCCATCGCTTCCCGACTGCAACAGTGGAAAGTATCTGTGAAAAAATTAAGGCAACCTTAGCTCAAATCTAGTTGCCCTAAAACCAACCATGTGCTTAAAAGCAAACATCTCGACTCTGCTTTTAAGCACATTTCAATTTTTCTATTTTATTTGCTGCTCTACTTTATTCACCACATCCTGAATTGTTTTGCAGCTAATGAGTGTATAAAAATCAATTTCTGTATTGAGCTTCTGAGAAAGTTTCTGAGCAATACTCATGAGTTGTTTCGGACGAATTCCTATCGCTAATATTTCACTTCTATAAAAAATATCCATTCTTTCAGCTTGGCTGTCAGCTATGCATTCACGGAAAACCGATAACACCGAATCTCCCACCCCAGCGACTGATGACAGTGTTTTAGTGGAATTTGTAGACAACGTAGAAGATACGTAAATTTTCCCCTGAGCGATTTCTTGCACAGCTTTACGATCAATTTTTCCATTTCGAGTCAGAGGTATGTTTTCAATGCTCAAATATTTCGAAGGAATATGCGAACTCGGCAAATGCACTTTTAAAAAGTTCTTTAATTCGGGGCTATTTAAGCGAGTAGTTTTGTATTTATTTTCTAGAGTATAAACAGCGACTAACTCTTGAGTTTCAGTCGTTGGATGTACACAACTTACCACCACACAGTTATGAATATACGGATTCTTCGTTAAAGCATTTTCAACCTCGGCCGCAGAGATTCTCACACCTTTTATTTTTAAATAACCTTCCTCACGTCCAGCAAAAATAATATTTCCATCTTCCCTAAAATATCCTTGGTCACTCATGCGAAAAGCAGTTTGAGTTTCATTTTCATTCACTTGAATATCAACGAAATCTTTATAATTAATTTCCCCATCAAGTAAATAACCATTTGATAAATTCAGACCGGACATATACATGGTACCGACCTCGCCCATTTGGCAAGGCTTCAGATTTTCATCCAAAATAAAATAACAGTTATTTTCTAAAGCTTTTCCATACGGAATAATTTCCTGATCTTGCTCATTTATTTCATGCCATATACTCCAAATTGTGGTTTCAGTAGGCCCACCTAATGAAAATAAACGAGCGTTAGGCAATTGTTCTCTTAACTTCGAAATGAGTGAAGGTTTAATATAGTCGCCGCCTTGGGCAATTAAACGCAAAGACTGTAGTTGTTCTTTTTGAGCTACACTGAACAGCATATCGACAATAGCAGGCACACTGCTCCAAAGCGTAACCTTGTAGCGATCTACTAAATTGGCCCAGACAACAGCATCTTTACTTTGCTCAAAAGATGGCACTACCAAAGTTGCGCCCACTGTCATTGCAGCAAATACATCAAATACCGACATATCATGATGAAACGGTGTTACCGCCATAATCACATCGTCAGCAGTAATTTCCCATTCCGAGATCGTCTGTTGTAGCGTGTTTTCTGTCGCTTGGTTATTTAAGACCACACATTTCGGAGTCCCTGTACTTCCCGAAGTATATAAATAATATGCCGGAAGTCGGTTAATTTCGGCATTAAAGCTCGGTTCATACTCAGTTGTAGCCGATAAAATTTCGTTAATATTTAGTGTTTGCACACCTGCAATGGATGAGTTACTCACCACAACATCTGCCCGACTATTCGTCAATAAATAGTTCAGTCTCGACGGCGGTGAATCCATATCTACAGGTAACCAAATGATGCCTGTGAGCGCACATGCCAAGGCTGTATAAATATGCTCAGGACTTTTTCTCAGGCAAATTGCAACCACAGACCCTGTCGCCAAATCTTGCTTTTTTAGCGCATACATGACTTTGGCGACCTGAGTCCCTACCTCAGCATAACTAATGCTAAGGTCTTCAAAAATAATTGCTGTTCGATGGGAATTTTGATCAAAAATATTTTCATAAATTCGCTTTAAGAAATTTTCTACGTTGTTATTTTTATCATTCATTTGCCCTAAATTTTGACTCAAATCTTTTAGCATTTATCTTGGTCCTCACCCTATTCTTTATGCAATACCACCCCACCTAATATTCAAAACAAAGTTATAAAAATGTCGTCTTTATCGCTGTTTGTTCGAATAATAGATATCCCAGCACAATAATACAAATGATAATCATTTACAATTAATATTGTGAGAAATATCAATTTTCCTCCTTTAAAAGCACTTTATAAAAAATAATAAATATCAAAACAATAAGATAATTTTCAACCTTAGGTCTAATTGTTTAGAGGTCTATATTTATGATCTAAAAACCACAATTAATAATGATTATTATTTACATTTAGAGCCAACTTGGTTATCGTAATGAATAGAGAGACTACATCTATATCAATTATTACGCTCTATAGTAATCATGAAGCTTGGGTTATATGTATGACAAAAATTGCAGAAAAATCGAAACAAGAATATGGCGACTTACTAAAAGAAAAAGACCATTTACAAGATATGGAACAGCTTGAGATGACCATCGTCTCCATCCATACGCCGTATCCGTCCATTGTAAGAATTCAAGGAAAAATCAACACATTACAGCCAGAGCTTTGGCAAGCTCCTAATTTGGCAATTCGGTTAATTGTGAGCAATCCGCCAGAGGGTCAACCCATCTCACGCGTCTATACGGTCCGTTCGTTCAACCCTATAAACGCTCAAATCGAAATTGATTTTGTTAAACATGAAGATTTAAGCCCAGCAATGGAATGGCTTAATTCGGCTCAAGTGGGTACAAAAATCGGGCTTATTGGCCCCCGCCCTCATTTCATTCCCAATTTCATACATAAAAAACATGTGGTCATGTTTGCCGACGATACGGCTGTACCTGCGTTATATTCAATATTGAATGAATGGGAAAATGGCGTAAGTGCTGATATTTTTATTGAAAGTTTTGAAAAAGATATTGCTACCCAATTACCCCGTCATGACCACGTCAAAATTCATTCGTTCCATAAAGAACATCACACGCCACAAAAAGGTCTTCTTTTAAAAGCAGCATTTGCACTAAAAACTTATGACAACATTACGATTTGGGCGGCTTGCGAACGCAAAGAAGCCAGAGCTTTACGCCAGTTTTTTCTAGAAGACAAACAGTTTAATAAAAATGACGTGCGTATTGCTGGCTATTGGAGAGATGGCGTATCAAGTTCAGAACTAGACATACTCCGTGCTCAACATTATCAAAAACATATTCAGCAAGGTAAGACGTTGAATGAATATGATGACCTTGATCTAGCGAATTAGGATCAGCAATCATTTGAATAAAACCTGCTTTGTGCAGGTTTTTTTATGGGTCAACATACATCTATAAATATAAAACTATACGACCATATCAATTATGCAACGACATGTTGCAGTTAACCTATTTTTTAGCCCCACATAGAACATTACTATATTTCTCAAGAGATAAATAAAAATTTGGGAGATTAGATCATGAATGCTTATCTACATCGTAGTGAAGATCGAGGGCATGTAAAAGCAGGCTGGTTAGAGTCTTATCATAGCTTTTCATTTGGTAGCTGGTACGACCCTAAATATATGGGTGTAAGCGCTCTACGTGTAATTAATGACGACCAGATTGATGCGCATAATGGTTTTGGTACACACTCCCATGACAACATGGAAATCTTAACTTGTGTGCTAGATGGTGCGATTTCACATCGCGACACCATGGGAAATGAAGGCCAGATTAAAGCGGGTGAATGGCAACTTATGAGTGCCGGCACAGGTGTTGCCCACAGTGAAATCAACAACACTGATACGCCTGTACATTTACTACAAATCTGGATTATTCCTGATGAAAGAGATGCAGAGCCAAATTACCAGCAAATTAATCTTGACCCACGTAAAGATCCAAACAAATGGCATTTAATTGCAGGTCCTGATGCAAATGCACCAATGCATATTCGCCAAAATGCAGAAGTAAAATCTGCCGTATTGGAAAAAGGACATGAGTTAACGGTTGATACAGTTAAAAAAGTGAACTATGTGCACGTGATTTCAGGTGTAGTTCGCATTGGCGATCAAGAAGTTAAAGCAGGCGATGCTTTAGTTTTTGAAGATAAAGCGACAATTCACGCAACTGAAGACAGTCAATTTATCTGGTTCGATTTACCTTAAATCATCAAAAGCCCTTTGCATAAAAGGGCTTTTTTTAATCTCCCCCACCACCGCCATCACATCCTCCTGAATCTGAAGATGATGATGAACAGTCATTTGAGTAACTAGAGCTATGATGATGACTCGGACTATTATCGTGAAAATGATGTGTTGAAGCAGATGAATGATCATGCTCACCAGAGGGTGAATAATTTTTTAAATTTCTGAGTAGTGCGATTAAACAAATGAGTCCAATACTAGAAAAAATGACTATGAATATAATAATAAATAATTTCAAATAGCGACCTCCTAGATCAAGCTATAGAGATGCTTGTTGTGTTCCCATTTATTATATGAGTCATGTTTAATAAACAAGTTGTTTTTTGATAAGTTGAAATATTAGCTATAAAAAATTTTAGAAAAAGACTTTATATATTGCTCGGCCTTCGCATCATAATTTTGAAAACCCGCATCAAAAACCCATCTTTCAATTTCAGATTTTTTGACTAAATTTTGCAAATGAAGCTGATGATGTCGGTCTAGTTCCTCTTTGAGAGCTTGCAGCATTACTTCATTTAAACCAGAGGGAGGATTCAGACCTGTATCTAAAATACTAGGGGCAAATGCCACACTTTTCAGTTCCAGTTGATGCGTTGTCTTTACAACAGTTTTTATCGCGGTCTTGATTCTCTCTAACGTAAACTCTTCTGGAGCGCCCATTCCTATCAGTAAAACTTTAGAGGCTTGTATGGTCGATGGCGTTTGATTTATTAAAAGAGTATCGTTCAATTTCGCACTGAACCAATTATTTTTCCGTATTTCATTTAACCTTCCATTTAGTGCTTCATCTAAATGTGCTAAACCGCCAGAAAAAGAACGGTTATTCATTTCATGTTCAAAAATACAAGCACAGGAAAGTTCAACCTCAGCCGAGGTGCAGTCCCAAGTCACCAGTTCAATATCTAGATTTTGATAATAGCCAATTTTTGTTTGCTTTAAATCTGTGCCCATATTTTTTCTCTTCTCGATTTACCATCCATATTTAAGTTCAACACCCAGATAATTTGAGTCTTTACCTCCAGCTCTCTTAATCGTGTCTCCGACTTCAAAGTGTACTCCTTCGGCAGCAACAGACAGATTAGAATTTATTTTTTGATCTGCTCTTAGTTGAATATATGCTCCCGTCCAGCTTGAACCTTGTCCTGCTGTGTTCGCCATGCTGTTATTGCCTTGGAAATAAACTGCATCATTGGTGGTTTCACGCCATTGAAAACCTAATGCGGTTAATAGGGTGAGTTTATCGGAAGGCTTAAGTGTAAGAGATGGTTTGATGTGAATGATATTGCTGTAGCCACTATAACCCGCCAAAGTAAAATATGAGCCGTTTGCAAAGAGCTGGTTAAAAGTATTGAGTTCATTATCGTTGGCGCTTTTATCGCCTGTGGCTATATCAAACTGGACGCCTAAACGTGGTGACCAAGCTTGTTCAGCAAACGTATATCCCGTAATGCTACTGAGTCCCCATGCCTGAATAGTTTGTCCACCAATCTTTCCACGCTGAAGCATACCTTCAACATCCCAATCAATATTATTCTTTTTACCCATATGACGAGCATCATATAAGTCTCGAATCTCATTTCCCTTAACGCTTGTAAAAGATGCGTTATCGCGTTCATAACGAGAGTAATAACCAGATAACTCGCCTCCCCACACATTTTGTTTATCTACACGGAAGCCGCTAAAACTTAAATCGCTTTTCGAGTGGTCATTAAAAGTTGAATCTTTTTCAATCTGAACAGGTCTAGTGAGATAGCCTAAAACTCTCCAATCGCCATATTCATAACCAGACCAAATACCATCAAAAGCTTGTCTAACGTTTGGCCCTTCGCGATTCGAAATAAAGCGCTGCAAGTCAAAAGCCATCTCTTGACGCCCAACTCTAAACTTAAAAGTTCCATTATTTAAAGGACTCACCCACGCAATAAAGGCTTGTTCTATATCAAGTCTATTTTGATCGGTACTGCTAATATTCTTTTTATCAAACGCTCGCGCATCACTGAGCTGAGTAAATAATTGTAAATGATCACCTATACGTGCATCGGCATGAACTTGTAATCTTTGAATTAAATAGCGATCGGCTTGATTATTTTCGCTACCAAATCTCGCATTATTATTGACTTCAAAACGCTCGCGAATATTTGCCCCTAGTGATAAATAATTATTATCGCCAAAAGGTATATATTTAAAATCATCACCTATTTTCTTTGGCACACATGGATTTTTTAAAACATCCCAATTTTCCTGCCAGCGATTCGTTGAGATTTTTGGACGAGTTGGACATGCATTTGTATTTGAAGCTTCATTTTCCGCATGAGTAACTTCATAAAAAAATAAACTCCCCGTCAGCAATAAACTTATTTTAATTATTTTACGGTAAGTTTCTGAGCACTTAATTCGATATTTTCTATCTTTAGAAATATGCTGGGCCATCTAGTTTTCCACGGTAATCAATAGATCATTGCAAAGACTTAGTCGTTTACACCCACATTGCCCTTAAGCAATATGAGTGTTGTTTTATCAATCATTAAGGCAATAAATTACTTTGTAGCGGCATGAATTTCAGCAATATAACCACCCGGGAACTGTACCATCGCGGCTTCTCGACCATCTGTTTTATAGGCATTCACCAAGACTGTCGCACCAGATTTTGTCGCTTTATCTAAAGTCTCAGATAAGTTTTTGACTTCATAACCCGTCATATCATGCCCATATGGGTAAGGAAGATGACCATCGGTAACCAACACTGTCATTTTGCCGAAATCAGATTCCACGCGAATACGTCTATAGGTTTCATTTGGACGTCCAATTTCTACCCCAGCCGCTTTAGGGTTGTCTGAAACCACTTTACCGTGTGAGAAATTGACGAATTTTTTAACAAAAGAATCCGCACTTTGTTTTGAAATATAAATACGATTTTCTGGCACAGTTTCTAGTTTGTTATAGCTCGGTTTAGTGGTGTGCCAATAAAGTTGCATATTCACGCCACCCGGCCATTGAATGACTGAATCACGCCCGATCGGATCTGGAAATGTCTCAACAATGACATCAGCGCCATTTGCTTTAGCAGACTGCACTGCCGCATCCATATCTTTGACTAAATAGCCTGTTCTTTCCAAGCCAAAAGGATGTGGGACTGGAGTTTTAAAACCGAATACAGACAATGTTCCTACTGGGGTCAATACAAGTTGGGAAATGGTCTGGCTTGGTGTTGGAGTGACCTGAAAAATGCCTTGTTTAGATTTAGTTCCCCCAAATGTTGCCACTAAGCTATCGGTAAATTTATCGAAGTCTTCGGGGTTAACATACACATGTGTTGTATCGTATTGAGGAGCTACGCCGGGTGCTTCACTTTTTACACTCGTTGTTGTCTTGGCTAAAACCTGAGGAACAATGGCAACATTGGTGCCCACTAGCATTGTGCTTAAAAGCAAAGCTGATAATGATTTACGCATAAAAGACTCCTATTAGAATTAGATGCTGTAGCTTATTGTTTGTTTGGTTGTTGATTAGAAAGAATAGTGACCATCACCAGAGCAGCGATAAGACCGAGGTGTTCGAAAAAACTATTAAACGTACTAAAAAATGCAGGACCTGTATGATTCCAAAAGTCGTTGGCAACTAGCATCGCTATTGCGGTTAAGCAGCCTAAAGCCCCTGCTCCTAACCAGACAAAACGATTAAAAATAACCAAGAGCGAACCCACAATTTCAATCACAATCGCTGCGGCTGCCCAGAGCCAAGCCGGTTGCAAACCAAAACTTGCTTGCTCCTCAATAGCCGCATGAAAACCGATGAACTTATTAATTCCACCAACCAAATAGGCTGAAACTAATGCAACTCGAAGAAGTGGAAGCAATCCATGAATTGATAAAATCTTTTTAACCCATACTGGATTATTATTAATCAAGCCACTCATTTCTTTACCTCATTGATATTCTTTATTTCTAATCATTTATAAACACCCATCGCAGTATTAATAAAACGATGTATTTAATATAAAACCAGTCTCTTAAAAATAATTTTTTAAAGCCAGATAAAATTTTTTAATTTTAAAATACTACCTATATATTTTTATAAACCACCGAGTAAATCCAAATAAAAGACAATATATATAAAATCAAAAATAAACGTAAACTACTAGATACCTATTTAAATACAAACTGTATCCTCAAAAGATACAATGATTGATAAGTAAAAGATGATAATATAGTTTAGCGACACGCCAAGTTAGCCTTTCAAAATTTAATGGATAAACTAGACTGTATTTATACTTTCATTAGTGTCGTAGAGAATGGAAATTTTAGTAATGCCTCTAGAAATTTAGGTATTACTCGAGATCAAGTCTCTAAAAGAATTTTTTATCTAGAAAGTTTATTCAGTACATCATTGTTTACGCGCAACACCCGAAAGATGGACCTCACCCGCTCAGGAGAGAAGTTTTATCAGCGCTGTAAAGCTATTGTTAAAGAATTAGATTTGGCTGCCAATGACTTCATCTATGATCAAAAGTACCCAGAGGGCATATTAAAAATTAGTGCTCCACATGCTTTTATTCAAACTTGCTTTTCAGATATTATTTCTAATTTCTTAATTCAATATCCTAATATCGAGATTGATTTATTATTTTCTGAAAAAACATCGGAAATAAATGAACATAAATTCGACATTATTTTAAAAATTGAAGAGGAAGTTAGAGAAGAAAATATTTTTATTCTAAATAGCTATAAAAGAAACTTCTATGTAACAGCTGCCTTTTTAAACAAATATGGAAAACCTAAAAGTATAGAAGAATTAAGAAAACACAATATATTCTTATATTCAAGAGCCGACTTAGAAAATAAAACTATTAATTCGCCCCCTCAACTAATCTGCAACAATATAGAAATACTTTTAGATCTATGTAAGAAAAACAAGGGCATTTTATATATTCCTGATTTTTTGGCTAAAAAATATGAAGATGAGGGAGCGATTATTAATTGCTCTCAAGACATATTTTCTACAAAACTTCATTTTTATGCTACCACGCCCTATGGATCAAAAATTCCAAAAAAGGTTCAGCTTTTCTTAAACACGTTAAAACAACATTTTCAATCTATTACTGAAGCTTTATAGCTTAGGACTTTTCGATCTCATAGAGCTATTGGTTTTCATTAGCCACAAACCAACCCCGCCAAAAAACAATCCAACACCTTTTCCCGCTCAATTGCCACATCCGAACTTAAAAGCTGAATAATTGCGCCTTCGATCATATATAAAAATAATTTGGCATCCTGAAAAGTTGCATCGTTTTTAAGTGCTCTAAGCTGGCTATAAATTTCATTGATGAGCCATGTTCTATATCTCACTGCGGTGATATAGGCTTTTGGGTAGGTGAGTTTCGTTTCAAAAATTGCTTTAAATAATAAATAGTACGGCCCTTCTACATCGCTATGTAAGAAATAAAGTTTCTTAAGTTTATCCTTCACGTTTGTACTTTGATCGTACTCAACAATTGCATCCACTTTTTCTTTTAAGCGTTCTTTTTGCACGATCAAACAGATTTCAATAAATCGCTCTTTAGAATGAAAGTAGTTATAAAAAGTTGCTTTTGGAGTGTGAGACTCTTTCACGATTCGGTCGATGCCCACTGTGTGAAATCCGTGATGATGAAACAAATGAATCGATGTATTAATGATTTGGATCGCACGTGTTGAGAGAACTAAATTTGGCATAGTTTTACCGCTTTAAAATAAATTTTTTGTATATAAACGAGATACTTTTTGGGAGAAAAAAGGCATAGCAAAGCCATAAAGACTGTGCTTGGCACATCTCAAGTTTTATAGTTAATTCAAGTTTTTTTGAGCCGTAATGACTTAAAGCCTGAAAACCCTAAAGGTCATCAAGCTGCTTTAAATTTTTAAGTTGTGTCGTTATAGCTTTTGGCAGTCGCTGCCAAGAAATTATGAATGTGCAAAACCAACTCCTTTTTATTGGGAGTTCTGCCAGACATTTATATAATTATGGTGGCAGAACGAAAGGGGGTTCGCAGACTGGCCGAAAAAACCCAGCACACCCGAAGGTGTCCCCCTCCCGTTCTGAACTGCACCCCATAAGTTAGACTTTTAAAACTTATGAGGTGTGCTCTATGCCAATTCCGAAGCATTCAAAAGAGTTAAAATTAAAAGTCATTCAAGCTTATTTAGAGGGAAGTAAAGGATATAAAATCCTTTCACAAGAATTTAATGTAGATCTCCAAACCATCCGCTTATGGATTGAAAACTATAAGGCACAAGGTGAAGATGGCCTGAATGTTAAAACTAAAAAAACCTACTACTCTTCCGAATTTAAAATCAAGGCTGTACAAATGCTTCTTGATAAGATACCGGTAAGAGAAGTTAGAAGACGGTTAAATCTGAGCGGGACGTCAATTTTAAGAAGGTGGCTAGCTCAGTATCATAAAGAAGGGATTGCTGGGTTTAATACCACGAGGATTTATACCAATATGCTTAAACAAGATAAAACTAAAATAACCAAGTCTGTAAAAGATGACAAAGATAAATCTCAGCAGGAGCTCATTGATGAAGTGACCGCTTTACGAGCAGAGGTTGCCTTTTTAAAAAAGCTAAAAGCCTTAAAACTGAAGCAACGTACCTAAATTCAATTTCTACTGCAGACAGTGTTCAAGTTATTTCAGAATTAAGGCAAATTTATCCATTAAAGCTCTTACTCAGTATTGCCAAGATCGCTCGTAGTACTTATTTCTATCACATGAAAGCTGTACGCTCTAAGGATAAATATACTGAGTTAAAACAGCAGATCAAGTCCATATATCACAAGCATAAGGGATGCTATGGCTATCGTAGAATTACTCTTGCTCTGAAAAGTACAGGAATAATAATCAACCATAAATGTGTATATCGTCTTATGAAAACTATGGGACTTAAATCACGTATCAGAGCACTAAAATATCGCTCATATAAAAGTGGTTGTGTCGGGATGGTGGCCGATAACATTATGCAACGGCAATTTAAAGCGAACCGTCCCAACCAGAAATGGGCAACTGATGTGACGGAATTTAATGTTAACGGTGAAAAACTTTATCTATCACCAATTATAGATTTATTTAATGGGGAAATTATTACCTTCCGGATCCAACGTAAACTCAATTATGAGTTAGTGAAAGATATGCTCATTCATGCTTTAGCTAAACTTAAGCGACATGAGAAACCAATTCTCCATTCAGATCAAGGATGGCAATATCAAATGGCTCATTATCAACAGCAATTAAAGCAACATGGTTTAATTCAAAGTATGTCTCGTAAAGGAAATTGCTTAGATAATGCTGTAATAGAAAGCTTCTTTGGAATATTAAAATCGGAGTGCTTTCATGGTGAAAAATTTCAATCAACTGATGAGTTAGAGAAAACTATACGAGAGTACATTCATTATTATAATCATGAGAGAATCAAGGTGAAGCTACAAGGTTTATCCCCTGTACAATATAGAAACCAGTTTTTAAAAACTGCTTAACTAACTGTCCAACTTTATGGGGTCAGATCATTCC
>NZ_JFYC01000030.1:0-8732 GCF_000588535.1 Acinetobacter sp. 742879
GGTCGCTGGAAGATCAGCAGTGTAGGTACCGTCCGGCTGAACCGTTGCCTGAACCTGTTCCGTTACAGGCTTACCTTGTGAATCTGTACCTGTTACTGTAATTGTCACTGGACTACCTGCAGGAACATCTGTAGTCGTACCTGTTAACTTATTCGTCGCTGGATCGATATCAACAGTGATCGCACCTGCTACAAGGTCAAGACCCGGATCTGCCGGTGTATTCGGATCGTTATCATTGTCACCTTGTGGTGCCAAAGTATCGGTCGCACTTACATCCTTGCCATTCAGCCCTTTCGTAACTGCCTGTACATCAACCGATGAACCATCTGCAATACCATCACCTGCTACTAACTGGTAATTATATTTACCATCAGCATCTGTTTGAACAGTACGGGTAATCTCAACATCTGCGCCTGTTGCATCTTTACCTTTAATGGTAAGTACAACATTGCTGTTCGGTGCTACATCAACTGTAGTACCGCTGATCTGACCTGTGCCCGAGTCTGCAATATCAACAGTAATGCTACCGTCTGCCACACCTGCACTATTGTCCGTGTCAGTCACAGGTTTACCATTGTTATCAGTCGCTTTCGCTTCTGCTTCAATCGGTGCATTCGGGTTAATGGTCGCTGGAAGATCAGCAGTGTAGGTACCGTCCGGCTGAACCGTTGCCTGAACCTGTTCCGTTACAGGCTTACCTTGTGAATCTGTACCTGTTACTGTAATTGTCACTGGACTACCTGCAGGAACATCTGTAGTCGTACCTGTTAACTTATTCGTCGCTGGATCGATATCAACTGTAATTAATCCGTCAACTCGGTCTAAACCACCTTGTTCTGGGGTAGATGGATCATTGTCATGATCAGTCTTCACAAGACCATCTTCGGCTTTTACAATATTACCATTTTGATCTACAACCTCAGACTCTACCTTTAAATCCCCATCAGCAAAGTCATTTGGCACTTCTATTGTATAGCTACCATCAGGATTAATAGTTGTTTCAATTTCCTGACTAATTAAATTTCCATCTTTATCTTTACCCGTAATGGTAACATTCACTTTACTGCCATTAGGAATATTTTCAGTGTTACCCGTTACAAGCCCATCACTTGAAACTTGGATACTATTCACACCATTAGGTTTACTTGGGGAATTATCATCATCATTATGGGTTGCAGCAATTATCCCCCCAACAGCACCCAGACCAGCTAACCAAGGTAAAAGGCTAGCAAGTTGACTCCCTGCTTCTGGTAGTAATACTTCTAACCCAGGAATACCTTTAAAGTCAGAAACCCCATCGAACCAATAAAGAACACATCCATCTTCTTCAAATACTAAGTCAGAAATTACTTCATCATAAGCAGTAAAGAAATTTTCAATAACTATTACTTCTCCATTTTTCAATTTAAGTAATAAGTTATTACCGTCACGGATAAATTCCTCAACATCATCACGATGCATTTTCGTATGAACGATTGATGCTTCTGTTAAAGTAATCTGATTCGAATTAACTATTGATTTCTCTAATGAATCTTTTTCTATTACGATAAAATTAGTCATATTTCACCTAAACTTCTTATTCCATAAATTGGTAATTACTTAGAAATCCCAGTAATTTCGACAGTTACACGACGATCTGGTTGCAAGCAGGCTTTTAAGGCTTCTTGTGATTTAACGTTAGGACATCCATCAGTTACAGGTTGAGCTTCTCCCCTGCTTGTTGTACTGATAACGCTATCAGACAACCCATTTTGGATTAGAAGATTCCGTACAGTATCCGCCCGGCTTTGCGCCAGCTTTTGGTTATAATTGTCATTGCCTAATCGGTCTGTATGACCAGTCAATTTAATTGCACTTACCGAGACGTATCCCTGCGAAATTTTAGAAGCTAAATCCATTACTTCTTGGCGCCCTTTTGGCAGCAAGTCATTAAGTGTAGAACCATCAAATTTGAATAAAGTATCTGCTGATAATTGGATTACTGAAGTGTGTTCAATAGTTGGAGTTTCTTCTTTTTTTGAGCAAACAAGTTCTTTTCCATTATTTAAAATATAAGGTTTGCCATTCTTATCTATGGAAAGGGTCAAATTATTGTCGGATAACTGATTGGTTTGAAGGTCTACATCACATGATTGACACTCTTGAGAAGTACAATTTTTAACTTTGAAATTGTAAATTTCAGGCTTCAAACGGTACTGCGCTGCATTATTAATATAGAAGCTACCCGATTGAATGTTGTCTATATAGAAATTAATAGGACAGTTTTGCTTTTCCGGAGCATCTTCTGCACATAATTTATCATCTCGTTTTACGTTTATTACTTGAGCCTTATCGTTGCCCCCTTCTTGAAACCGTAAACCTGTAGGCTGGGAATAATTGTTGGCTGCACAGGCAGACAGTCCAATTGACACAGCTATTACTAACAATCGCAATTTATACATATAGCATTCCCTAAACGTTAAAAGTAAAAACCATTGTTATCTCTATATTTGTGAAGCAGTTCTCATATATGCAAAGTGAAGTTATCAAATTCACACCATGATTTATGTGCATTTTACACATTTTTATTTTATTTCAAACTATGCTTTTTATATTAAAAATGAAAATAGTTTCAAAAAAATTCTCTTAAAAATTTAAATATTTAATATTTAATATTTTTTTTAATTTATTTTTTTAATAAAAAATTGTTATTTTTATCCACAACTAATTATGTGCATTTTTAACATAGAAAATTTGTGACTGCGTGACTTTAAGCTCAGTAGCGTCTTATGCGGATAAAGTAAATAATTTCTCTAAGAGAATAAGAGATAAAAAAAGCCATACTGAAGTAGATGGCTTAGATGAAGAGCAGTTTGAAAGAAAAATTAAGTTAAATTTAGTCTACTTTAAATTTAAACTTATAAATCAAACCCACCGAAGATTGGGGGCTCTTCTGTCGTACTATCATCATTGTTTGAGTTTCCTTCCGACGAGTTAGAACCATTTTCTTGTTCAGATGTTTGTGGAGGAGCTCCATCTTTACTTGATGGATAATCATCCATTAATAATATTGTACTTAGCGCAGCACAATGAGTTCTTAGGCTCTCATTATCATCATCGTACATTGTTGGATATAATTGTTTAGAATATTGTGAAGTATAACTTGCAGTCCAATTCTGCAAGATATTAGGTAAATTAAAAGTATAGTAATATGTTTTTTCTTCATTGGGTTGATAAGTATTAACAGTTTCATCATTTAAACAATAATTTGTTTCTGTTTCTTTTTCTGTTTTAGAACCCGTTAATTGTATAGCAGCTTTACAACTGTTGATGTACTCATAGATCGGTTCTGATGTCGTATTTTTCACAATGACTTGTAATTTATACCTTACCTTCAATCCACTATTTATTCCCAAAAGATCCATCCGATCCCCCATTTTCATAGGGATAAATGGAGCATAGTGTCTAACAAATTGAATTGTTCGCTCTACACCGCCACAATATTGTGTTACAGGATTTGGATAAGCAACAGCATACTCACCATCATCTTCCATTTGATTAGAACCTGGATTTGGTCGAGGATTAGTAACAGGGTTTTCGGTGCCAACCGTCATTTCACCTGTGCCAGTCCCCCCTAAAGTCACTCCAACATTAAATCCGCCATCCTCTCCAGTACAACCCGAGAGCATAAATAAACCTACAGATACTAATGGTAGTGTAAGACGCGAATGAGGCATATGAGTTATCTCAATAAATATTGTAAGAACTAAAAAACAGAAAATTCCTTTAAACCTGTTTTTTCATGAAATATTTTATAGGAAACTTAAATACTTGGAATTATTCAATCACTATAAAATTTAAATTTTATAGAATTCAAGTAGCTAACAAAAATCTAGGTATTCAGAAATAAATATATTCTTTTACAATCCTATGATGTCTGGAACTCCGGTCTTATTAAAACCTAATATAATTTAACAATAAACATACTTTTTGACAAACAAAAATGTGCAATTAAACCATTTTTCATAAAAAAAATTATGTGAGAGGGAAATAAAATTTTAAAAAAATAATAATATGTGCAATATGTACATATTTTTTAAATAATGGTACATTTCCTTTGAGTGACTCTAAACAAAAGGAGATAGAACTGTAACATTTGAATAGAAAAAATTACTATAGCTCAAACAGTAAGTTTTTATTAAACAGTTGACACTAGGGAAATGAGTTAAATTCAATGCGTGCGTATTCTTTAGACTTTCGCCAGAATGTAATGGCTGCTTACAAACAAACGCAACATAAGTCAAAAGTCTGTAAACAGTTTAAGATTGCCAGATCAACACTGGATGAATGGATTGCTCTTGAAGAAACAACACAAGATTTAAAACCACTACCACTTACTCGTACTGGCAGACCCTTTTCTATTTATGACTTAAAAAGCTTTGAAGATTTTGTAAAATCTACACCCTTCTCTAAAATCAGAGAATTAATAGACCCTTTTGAACATAGATTTGGTTATAAAGTCTCATATTCTATTCTATGGAGAGGCTTAAAAAAAATTGGGTGGAAAAATAAATTTAAAAGTCGAGAGTGAATCAATATTTATTTATCATATTGGAAAATACCCAGACGAAACTGTTTATTCGCGTCAGGGGATCTTTCATCGTTTTTACAATATTCTATTGCCGAAGAAAGGATAGCCTTAGACATCAAATTCCACATATCAAGACTTAATTTTTTAAGCTTTTCTACAGATTCAGGACTTAACTCGTCTGCAAAAATAGCTTGTTCTAAAAAATTGGTTTTTTGCGTTAGATTACTAATCCCGGCTGCAAGATGATCTGAAATATTTTGAGTAAATAGTTGCTTACTTTCATCCATTTGTGGATCTGGAGTAAAACTGGAATTCTGCAAAATAATTTGATTATTTTCTTCTATGACCAACCCCAATCGTTTAAGTTCGAGTAATATTGATTTTGGATGCTTTTCAGAAGATATCTGCTTAACCAAGCCCTCAAAACTTGGTTCCTCCCCATTAAAAGGAATTTGGGTTGGCAGTTTTTGTCCTATCCATAAACCTATTACACGAGCAGGTACACTAATAGGTAATTGCTGATTAAACTGATTAATTAATCTATACTCACCATAGGTCTGACAAAAACTTCTGACATCACGTCGCCCTAAACCAGATAATAAGCTAACAGCAGAGTCTGTTTTTTTTTGTTTAATAGAGTCTAGCTCTTTAATGGCTTCATTATAAAATACCGACTTTAGGGCGGTTGAAAACTCATTGTAACCAATACCAGTTTTAATAAGCCAACGAACCAACTCAGGCATAATACTGATAGCATGTTCTAATGTCGTTTCAGTGTCATGAGACAACATCATGTCTTTAGAAGTTACCAAAGCCGATGTCTCTTTACCCATGCATACTCCAGTGTGAGATGAAATAGACTTCCCCAAATCAATAGTAGTTAGAAAGTTAAAAAACATTTTAATTTAATAAAATTATACTTTTTCAACCTAATAAATTGTAGGCTTTTTTTTAAAAAAATGTAGGCTTTTTTTTATAAACTAACGGACTATTTCGTACACTTGGTTCATTCTCTACAAGCTGTGTTGATGTTAAAAAGAGAATTATTAAGTTTCTTATAACACTAAGATATGTCTAAAAATATAAAAAAAACAATATTAAAAGAAATTAAATTATTAAAATATTTCAAATAAAAACAAAAATTTATACAAAAAACTATTTTGATTATCAATAACGATTTGAAAAATTTAATTCTGTAAAAAAATAGGCTTATTCTTCATTCAATATGAATAAGCCTTTTATAGAAATAATATATGAATTTTTTTACTCAATGATACCATCAACATCTATTACTACGCGCCTATTGGGTTCTAGACATTTCACTAATAGATTTTTTGAAAGACCATCTGCACAGTGTTTTACAGGATCCTGCTCGCCTAGACCTTGTGCAATAAGAACTTGGGCGTTGATTTGATTATTCAAAAAATATTGTTTTATCGTTTCTGCTCTTTTTTGAGATAACGTTAAGTTATAAACCTCCCGTCCTAAGTAATCTGTATATCCCAAAATCCGAATTGTTCTAATTTCTTTAAATTTATGAAGTTCTGCAACCAAACGATCTAAATCCTCCCTTCCTTTTAGATTTATATGATTCAGATCACTTTTATCAAAAGCAAATAATGCATCTGCGCCTAGTGTATAACGTTTGATTGATACTTGCTGTTTAGGCTCTTCTTTCTTTGGTGGATTGAATGATGGAGGACAAGCAGCATTTTCCGGATCAATCGGATTCCAATAAAAACTGCTTGCAATCATATTTTGATCAAATAAAATCTTATATTGGCAAGTAGTTATGCCATTTTCACCTTTGCCAGGTGTATTAAAGTGAAATAAATAATTCCATTCTCTTGGTCTCCACCCATCATCATATTGTGGTCGTCCAATTAATTCATATAACTGATCTTTTGTCATACCTGAACGAACTTGGCTTAAACTTTGTAAATTTGGAAATGTTCCTAACTCCTTATTAAAAATAACATCATTAGCTTTATGCCATTTAGGATTGTCAGTCATACCCTCTTTTGTAATTAACGTACCAGTTGAACACCCACTAAAAATTCCCACTGCTAAACACATGATAAATAAATTTTTCATATCTGAATTCCCGTATAAATTTTGTATTCGATAATTTAATTTTAAGTAGTCTTTATATTAGACACACTGAAATATTCAATGTGCCTAATAATCACTAAAGGCTTACCATTGGATACCGGCGCCTACAGTTCCTCCAAAATCACCACGGGAATTACCACTTCCAGACATTTTAAAGACCCATTTTCCATTATCTGAAATCGATGACATACCTATTGCATAACCAGATTCACCTCGGTACGTACCACCGCTGATTGCCATCATACTTTTACCTGGAATGTAAGCTTGTGGTAATCCAGCAGTTGCCATTGCTTGAGCAATACCTCCATTGGCATGATCTTCTAAATCATCGATACGTTTATTCGTTGTATAGAATGCTTGTTCTAATTGATTACTTACATTAGCGACTTGTTGATCTAAAGAATTCAGAGCATCTCCCACATTATTGTAAGAGCCTCCACCCACATTATAAGTAGGGCCTGTATTGGTTTCATAATTGGCACCACCACCTAAGTAGTTATAAATATTGGTGTTGCTCGCATGTAACTGAGACCCATTAATCGCATCTTTCGATGTAGAGTTAATTGTGCCATCCGCTACATTTGTAACTTTACTGCCACCAGCATTTATACCCGTTTGATCAATAGTAATATTTCCTACAGAAACTTTATTTGTGGTAACTGAACCAGAAGTAACGGTATCAAACTTAACATCTTTATTGGTTGCCACTTGATAATTCGTACTACCATCAGCATTTTTAGTACTTGAAACAGTAATATTCTCCCCAGACGATACAGTTGTTTTAGCAGCTGTTGCAGCTGCATTTGCATTTTGAGCAACTTGTTTTAATTGATCTTCAGTAGCAGCTTGCCCAGAAACAATATTGTTAGGATTCCAAGTCGTATTTGTTAATCCATTAACTGTACCAGCTTCACCATTAACAGTAACTTTTCCAGCCGAAATATTGCCTTTTTCACCATCAATATGAACATCTCCAACCTGAATTGTTCCAGTATTGCCATCAATTGAAACCGCTTTATCTCCTGTACCAATTTTAATCTGATCAGCCAAACTCACTTTAATGTTATTACCAGAATTCGTTACTAATACACCATTATCAGAGCTACCATTAATATTCACTGTTTGACCTGGTTTTACTGTGCTTGTCGCATTCGAACCTGAATCAGTACTTACATTCCAACCTTGGTTTGCATTTGCAACCTGATCATTTACATATTTAATTGCATCATCAATGTTATTCTGTCCAGTGCCACCAATATTGCTCCAGTTAATCTGGTTATTACTATAAAGAGCATTACCGCCAAACAGTTGAGTCAAGTTATTAGCAAAGCCAAAAAGCTGACTACCATTGATCGCATCTTTAGAATCTGCACTAATAATTCCCTCCGCAACATCAGTTACTTTTTTATCGCCTGCACTAATACCATCTTTCGTTAAGCTTGGTCCATTGGCAATAACAATACCATCCGTTGAAATTGTGGTATCACCAACTGTAACCTTATTAAAATCAACCTCATCGGCTGTCGCAACAGTGTATATATTTTGCCCATCTACGCCAGTGCTTGAAATAACAGTAATATTTTTCCCTTGTTCAACCTCTGTTCTGGATGCTGCTGTTGCCTGGTCTACATAGGTTTTATTGGTAATATGGTTTCCTTCAGTAATTGGACCTGTGTAGTAGCTGCCTCCATTATTCACCGTAAAACTATCGCCTAGCTTGGTTTCTCCTGTCGCAGTCAGGTTCGTCGTGTTCACTGTATTGAACGTCACATCCGCTGACGTACCAACCGTGATACTGCCATCCGCATTCGCTGTTAACTCAACATTGTCTCCAGTCACAAAGTTAACCTTGTTGTCATCTTTATTGACTGTCTTAACATCAACTCCGTCAATCTGCGTCACCACACTTTGTAAGGCTGTATCTGCCTTAACCAGACTGTCTTTGGTACTTTGACTCAAATCAACTGCATAGTCCGTAACGTTGTTGGCATCAGGTGTACCTGCCGTTACCGTAACTGCACTTGATCCTGCTGACGCAGTGCTACCTTTG
>NZ_JFYC01000031.1:0-3695 GCF_000588535.1 Acinetobacter sp. 742879
ACATAGTAACTATGTACAAAGTAGAAGCGAGCATCTTGTTCGATGTTGTTCCACATTGGATGGCTTGGGTCCATTTGGTGAACTTGGTTCCAGCCCATGTGTGGTACTTTCAAACCTTCCATTTGAGGGAAATGTTTTACTACGCCGTCAAAAATACCTAATGCGTCTACACCGCCATTTTCTTCAGAACTTTGTAGCAATGCTTGCATACCTACACAAATCGCAAGAACAGGTTTATTAAAAGCAGCTTTACGTACAACTTCATCAATACCTGCTTCACGCATACCTTGCATACAGTCACGCATTGCACCCACACCTGGAAAAACAATTTTGTCGGCTCGTGCAATTAACTTTGGATCATTGGTCACATCGACTGTAGCGCCCACATGCTCAAGTGCTTTAGCTGCTGAGTGTAGATTGCCCATGCCATAATCAAGTAACGCGATACGTGTCATTAGAGGCTACCTTTTGTCGATGCAATCGTGTTTTCTGCACGTGGATCAACTTCACATGCCATACGTAAAGCACGAGCAAGTGCTTTAAAAACACTTTCGATTTGATGGTGGCTATTTTTACCTTTTAAGTTATCGATGTGTAAGGTCATAAGCGCATGGTTTACGAAACCTTGGAAAAACTCAGAAAATAAATCGACATCAAATGTACCGATGCGCGCACGAGTAAATGGAATATCCATGAATAAACCCGGACGACCAGATAAATCTACAACAACGCGAGATAAAGCTTCGTCTAATGGTGCATAAAAATGACCATAGCGTTTTAAACCTTTTTTATCGCCCAAAGCTTGTGCAAAAGCTTGTCCAAGCGTGATACCACAGTCTTCTACGGTGTGGTGATCATCAATCTCGAGGTCTCCGTCACAATGAATATCGATATCAAATAAGCCATGTCGCTTGATTTGATCAATCATATGGTCTAAAAATGGAACTCCAGTGTTTAGTGTGCCTTGACCAGTACCGTCGAGATTTAAACGAACTCGAATTTTGGTTTCATTGGTATTTCTAACCACTTCACTGATACGTTGCGTCATGGACACGTTCCTCAAAAAACGTCAAAAATGATTGGATGTTAACGACAATTTCGCTGTGACGAATTCGTGACAGCATCATAGTTTGCTCAGGAGGGTTAATCAATGCCTATTACCGTACATGCTTATAGTTCTCTAGATAATTCAGAGATCCGCGATCAGCTTGAGCGACTGTATGATACAAGTCCGGAGTTTGGTGACGGGCACGATGCGATTGAACAACTTGAACAAGATTTACAACAGTATACCACGCTATACACTGCCGAATTTAACACCAAAATTATAGGTGCAATTTGGTCTTCAGGACAAGGCGAAAGCAAGGTTCTTGAATATATTGTTGTGCACCCTGCGAACCGTGGTCGTGGGGTAGCTGAGCGCTTAGTCGAAGAAGCTTGCCGCATAGAAGAGTCAAAAGGTGTTAAAACTTTTGAACCAGGCTGTGGCGCGATTCATCGCTGTTTGGCTCACATTGGTAAACTACATCACTAAAAGCTTCTATTATTTTGTGGTTGTGATTTAAAAATAATCACTTGTTACAAAAAACACGGAAGTTGCTTGACGTCTTCTTATAAACATTGTTTAATACGCCCAATTCGGCGTGATAGCTCAGTAGGTAGAGCAACGGATTGAAAATCCGTGTGTCCCCAGTTCGATCCTGGGTCTCGCCACCATTATTTGTGTTTTCAATCCCTGATCCCATCAGGGATTTTTTTTAAGTATAAAAAATACTCATTTAAATCAGAAACTCAGGATAATTGTTGACTATTGTTCTGAGATACGGCTTAATACAGGCCATCGGCGTGATAGCTCAGTAGGTAGAGCAACGGATTGAAAATCCGTGTGTCCCCAGTTCGATCCTGGGTCTCGCCACCATTATTTGTGTTTTCAATCCCTGATCCCATCAGGGATTTTTTTTAAGTATAAAAAATACTCATTTAAATCAGAAACTCAGGATAATTGTTGACTATTGTTCTGAGATACGGCTTAATACAGGCCATCGGCGTGATAGCTCAGTAGGTAGAGCAACGGATTGAAAATCCGTGTGTCCCCAGTTCGATCCTGGGTCTCGCCACCATATTCGAAAAAGCCCCATATATAATGTATGGGGCTTTTTTCATGCCTGTTTATTTAATAAAAATATTAAGACCTTACCTGTGTATAAATCTCATTTTATCCACAAGCAAAGAGTTATCCCCAATATTGCCTTAACTTTCTAAAAATGGCTCAACTGAAAACTTGTCTCTAATCGTGAGAACTATCACGAATAAGTCGTTTTCCTAAGCACACTGCTTCTATCTCGTCATAGCCAAGCTGTTCGTAAAAGTTCAACACATTCAAATTGTCTTTACGGACTAATAATTGAAGTTTTGGGCAGCCGCGAGCAATCAGTCGCTTCTCAAGCTGCTGAACAAGCGCTGTAGCGATTCCTAAGCGTTGTTGGTGGGGGTGAACAGCCAAATAGTTAATCCAGCCTCTATGGCCGTCGTAGCCGCCCATAAGCGTGCCAATCAGTTGCTCATCTTTAATAGCAACCAAAAACAAATCATCCTGTTGCGAGACTTTCCTGAAAATATCGGTTTCAGGATTATTCCAAGGACGGGTTAGACCACAGCTTTCCCATAAAATAACGACATCATCCAGATCTGCATTTGTAAATTGACGAATAATAAACATATGGATTTCTACTTTTTGTTTTGATGTGCTGAAAAGATAAAATAAAAATTCGGGCTTGAGCAGTTTTTTATTAATAATTTAAACAAATAAAAAAGCACCCCCGAAGGAGTGCTTGAATTAAACCAGTGATTTAAGCTGATTTTGCAACTGGTGCTGCTTGAAGCATTTGACCTGTTTCTTCGAAGTTTGCATGCCAAGACAATGCTTCACGAAGTAAGTGAGGAGTATGTCCACCTTTCGTACATGCACGGTCAAAGTAGTCATTTAATGCATCACGATAAAGTGGGTGTACACAATTATCAATAATAGCGCGAGCGCGTTCACGAGGCGCTAAACCGCGTAAGTCTGCTAAACCTTGCTCTGTCACTAAAATATCAACGTCGTGTTCACTGTGATCAACGTGGCTTACCATTGGTACGATAGAAGAGATATCGCCGCCTTTAGCAATTGATTTGGTTACAAAGATCGCCAAGTGAGCGTTACGAGCGAAGTCACCTGAACCACCAATACCGTTCATCATTTTAGTACCACACACGTGAGTTGAGTTCACGTTACCGTAAATATCAAACTCAAGCGCAGTGTTAATGCCGATAATCCCTAAACGACGAACCAATTCAGGATGGTTAGAAATTTCTTGTGGACGAAGCACTAATTTGTCTTTGTAAGCTTCGATATTGCCAAAAACTTTTTCACCACATTTTGCAGAAAGGGTAATTGAGCTACCAGAAGCAAATTTCATTTTGCCTGCATCAATGAGTTCAAAAGTACAGTCTTGTAGTACTTCTGAGTACATGATGAGGTCTTCAAAATCAGAATCTTTTAAACCTGTTAATACAGCGTTGGCAATAGAACCAATTCCTGCTTGTAATGGACCAAGGTTTTTCGGTAAACGACCTTCTGCAACTTCTTTATTAAAGAAAGCAATTAAGTGGTTTGCAATGCCTTGAGTCTCATCATCTGGAGGAGTTACTGTTGA
>NZ_JFYC01000032.1:0-3597 GCF_000588535.1 Acinetobacter sp. 742879
ACATAGTAACTATGTACAAAGTAGAAGCGAGCATCTTGTTCGATGTTGTTCCACATTGGATGGCTTGGGTCCATTTGGTGAACTTGGTTCCAGCCCATGTGTGGTACTTTCAAACCTTCCATTTGAGGGAAATGTTTTACTACGCCGTCAAAAATACCTAATGCGTCTACACCGCCATTTTCTTCAGAACTTTGTAGCAATGCTTGCATACCTACACAAATCGCAAGAACAGGTTTATTAAAAGCAGCTTTACGTACAACTTCATCAATACCTGCTTCACGCATACCTTGCATACAGTCACGCATTGCACCCACACCTGGAAAAACAATTTTGTCGGCTCGTGCAATTAACTTTGGATCATTGGTCACATCGACTGTAGCGCCCACATGCTCAAGTGCTTTAGCTGCTGAGTGTAGATTGCCCATGCCATAATCAAGTAACGCGATACGTGTCATTAGAGGCTACCTTTTGTCGATGCAATCGTGTTTTCTGCACGTGGATCAACTTCACATGCCATACGTAAAGCACGAGCAAGTGCTTTAAAAACACTTTCGATTTGATGGTGGCTATTTTTACCTTTTAAGTTATCGATGTGTAAGGTCATAAGCGCATGGTTTACGAAACCTTGGAAAAACTCAGAAAATAAATCGACATCAAATGTACCGATGCGCGCACGAGTAAATGGAATATCCATGAATAAACCCGGACGACCAGATAAATCTACAACAACGCGAGATAAAGCTTCGTCTAATGGTGCATAAAAATGACCATAGCGTTTTAAACCTTTTTTATCGCCCAAAGCTTGTGCAAAAGCTTGTCCAAGCGTGATACCACAGTCTTCTACGGTGTGGTGATCATCAATCTCGAGGTCTCCGTCACAATGAATATCGATATCAAATAAGCCATGTCGCTTGATTTGATCAATCATATGGTCTAAAAATGGAACTCCAGTGTTTAGTGTGCCTTGACCAGTACCGTCGAGATTTAAACGAACTCGAATTTTGGTTTCATTGGTATTTCTAACCACTTCACTGATACGTTGCGTCATGGACACGTTCCTCAAAAAACGTCAAAAATGATTGGATGTTAACGACAATTTCGCTGTGACGAATTCGTGACAGCATCATAGTTTGCTCAGGAGGGTTAATCAATGCCTATTACCGTACATGCTTATAGTTCTCTAGATAATTCAGAGATCCGCGATCAGCTTGAGCGACTGTATGATACAAGTCCGGAGTTTGGTGACGGGCACGATGCGATTGAACAACTTGAACAAGATTTACAACAGTATACCACGCTATACACTGCCGAATTTAACACCAAAATTATAGGTGCAATTTGGTCTTCAGGACAAGGCGAAAGCAAGGTTCTTGAATATATTGTTGTGCACCCTGCGAACCGTGGTCGTGGGGTAGCTGAGCGCTTAGTCGAAGAAGCTTGCCGCATAGAAGAGTCAAAAGGTGTTAAAACTTTTGAACCAGGCTGTGGCGCGATTCATCGCTGTTTGGCTCACATTGGTAAACTACATCACTAAAAGCTTCTATTATTTTGTGGTTGTGATTTAAAAATAATCACTTGTTACAAAAAACACGGAAGTTGCTTGACGTCTTCTTATAAACATTGTTTAATACGCCCAATTCGGCGTGATAGCTCAGTAGGTAGAGCAACGGATTGAAAATCCGTGTGTCCCCAGTTCGATCCTGGGTCTCGCCACCATTATTTGTGTTTTCAATCCCTGATCCCATCAGGGATTTTTTTTAAGTATAAAAAATACTCATTTAAATCAGAAACTCAGGATAATTGTTGACTATTGTTCTGAGATACGGCTTAATACAGGCCATCGGCGTGATAGCTCAGTAGGTAGAGCAACGGATTGAAAATCCGTGTGTCCCCAGTTCGATCCTGGGTCTCGCCACCATATTCGAAAAAGCCCCATATATAATGTATGGGGCTTTTTTCATGCCTGTTTATTTAATAAAAATATTAAGACCTTACCTGTGTATAAATCTCATTTTATCCACAAGCAAAGAGTTATCCCCAATATTGCCTTAACTTTCTAAAAATGGCTCAACTGAAAACTTGTCTCTAATCGTGAGAACTATCACGAATAAGTCGTTTTCCTAAGCACACTGCTTCTATCTCGTCATAGCCAAGCTGTTCGTAAAAGTTCAACACATTCAAATTGTCTTTACGGACTAATAATTGAAGTTTTGGGCAGCCGCGAGCAATCAGTCGCTTCTCAAGCTGCTGAACAAGCGCTGTAGCGATTCCTAAGCGTTGTTGGTGGGGGTGAACAGCCAAATAGTTAATCCAGCCTCTATGGCCGTCGTAGCCGCCCATAAGCGTGCCAATCAGTTGCTCATCTTTAATAGCAACCAAAAACAAATCATCCTGTTGCGAGACTTTCCTGAAAATATCGGTTTCAGGATTATTCCAAGGACGGGTTAGACCACAGCTTTCCCATAAAATAACGACATCATCCAGATCTGCATTTGTAAATTGACGAATAATAAACATATGGATTTCTACTTTTTGTTTTGATGTGCTGAAAAGATAAAATAAAAATTCGGGCTTGAGCAGTTTTTTATTAATAATTTAAACAAATAAAAAAGCACCCCCGAAGGAGTGCTTGAATTAAACCAGTGATTTAAGCTGATTTTGCAACTGGTGCTGCTTGAAGCATTTGACCTGTTTCTTCGAAGTTTGCATGCCAAGACAATGCTTCACGAAGTAAGTGAGGAGTATGTCCACCTTTCGTACATGCACGGTCAAAGTAGTCATTTAATGCATCACGATAAAGTGGGTGTACACAATTATCAATAATAGCGCGAGCGCGTTCACGAGGCGCTAAACCGCGTAAGTCTGCTAAACCTTGCTCTGTCACTAAAATATCAACGTCGTGTTCACTGTGATCAACGTGGCTTACCATTGGTACGATAGAAGAGATATCGCCGCCTTTAGCAATTGATTTGGTTACAAAGATCGCCAAGTGAGCGTTACGAGCGAAGTCACCTGAACCACCAATACCGTTCATCATTTTAGTACCACACACGTGAGTTGAGTTCACGTTACCGTAAATATCAAACTCAAGCGCAGTGTTAATGCCGATAATCCCTAAACGACGAACCAATTCAGGATGGTTAGAAATTTCTTGTGGACGAAGCACTAATTTGTCTTTGTAAGCTTCGATATTGCCAAAAACTTTTTCACCACATTTTGCAGAAAGGGTAATTGAGCTACCAGAAGCAAATTTCATTTTGCCTGCATCAATGAGTTCAAAAGTACAGTCTTGTAGTACTTCTGAGTACATGATGAGGTCTTCAAAATCAGAATCTTTTAAACCTGTTAATACAGCGTTGGCAATAGAACCAATTCCTGCTTGTAATGGACCAAGGTTTTTCGGTAAACGACCTTCTGCAACTTCTTTATTAAAGAAAGCAATTAAGTGGTTTGCAATGCCTTGAGTCTCATCATCTGGAGGAGTTACTGTTGATGGTGAGTCATGTGTATCGTTAAATACAATACCTACAATTTTTGCAGGATCAATTTGGATTGCTGTTGTACCAATACGCTCATCCACTTTTGTTAATGGAATTG
>NZ_JFYC01000033.1:0-2443 GCF_000588535.1 Acinetobacter sp. 742879
CCGGCCTGTCACGCCGGGGGTCGCGGGTTCGAGCCCCGTCCGCTGCGCCACTTAAGACTTAACATCGTTTACCCCACAATTTCGACATTGTGAAAGTGCAGCGGTAGTTCAGTTGGTTAGAATACCGGCCTGTCACGCCGGGGGTCGCGGGTTCGAGCCCCGTCCGCTGCGCCACTTAAGACTTAACATCGTTTACCCCACAATTTCGACATTGTGAAAGTGCAGCGGTAGTTCAGTTGGTTAGAATACCGGCCTGTCACGCCGGGGGTCGCGGGTTCGAGCCCCGTCCGCTGCGCCACTTTTCAGTTCGGGTTGTGTTTGGAAGAAGATTTGAGATGTAAAAGTTTTAAATCGAAAAATTAATAATTTATTAGTTTTTTCTTCTTGGGGCGCTTAGCTCAGTTGGTAGAGCGTCTGCCTTACAAGCAGAATGTCGGCGGTTCGATCCCGTCAGCGCCCACCATATATGTGACCATACTTTATTTTAAAGTATTGTAGTGCAGCGGTAGTTCAGTTGGTTAGAATACCGGCCTGTCACGCCGGGGGTCGCGGGTTCGAGCCCCGTCCGCTGCGCCATTCTCTTGATTCCCTTGTCTAGAGAATGTAGAGTATGAAGATACATTCGTTATCTTTTCTCATTAAGGGCGCTTAGCTCAGTTGGTAGAGCGTCTGCCTTACAAGCAGAATGTCGGCGGTTCGATCCCGTCAGCGCCCACCATAATTTCTATCAGAAATTTAAAATTCCCTAAATTTATACTCATCTATAAATATCTTATACTTACATGTAAATTTATTTACTATGTGACTCAGTGTAGATACAACTTTTCTATTCTAAAATTAAAGCCCTTATATCTTTAAGTTATTCTTTTTATTGATCGCTAGTTTTTTAATTTTTTAGCATTGGTGTTTCTTCATGCTTTTGATGGGATTCCTCAACCTCATTAAATTGCGTTACTAGTGCTTAAAGATAAGTATCTAGCCTGTAATTACTAGTTCTAGCTAATATCAACTTTGTATTTGTATCGATCACTAATATTTTCACAAAAAAAACTGCTATTTTTTTAAATAGCAGTTTGCCGATTAAATTATTTTTTAATATTCGTTTAAAATCCATCCACTTGCATATGCGAAATATTCACGTAACCATGCATTGTAACGAGTAGCTAATGGTGTTTCTGCCGCTACCCCATAAACTTGGGTATAGCCCTGTTTCTTTGCAATTGCTATTGCTCTAGGAATATGAAAATCACTTGTCACAATAGCGATTGGCTGCTCTAAGGTAATGTGGTGCTGTTCTAATAAGGGTTTACTATTTTTTAAGTTAAGGTCTGTGCTAGTGCTTTTATCTTCAAGGATCATTTGATCTCTTGCGATATGATACTTTTGTTCAAGATAACGAGACATAACCAATGCTTCGCTTTCTTTTTCTGAAAAATCAAGACCACCTGTTAGAACAATCTGTGCTTGCTGCTGTTTTAGGGCTAGAGGGGCGGCCGTATCTAAACGTTTTGCAAGAATTGTAGATGGCTGACCATTCTCAACACCGCTTCCTAAGACAATAATTGCTTTTACTGGAGGAATATTATTTGAAGTATCTTTATTTTCTTTAATAAAGCTAAAAAAATAGCCTAAGCCAATTAACCATATCCAGAAGCATAACCATCCAAAACGCCAAAGTGTGTGTAAGCGATAGTGATAGAAGAAAAAGCGTTCTAAATGATAATAAAATAAGGAATATAGGCAGAGGAAAGCACCTAAAATTAAAGGAATAACGGTGCCTACATTAATTTTATTGAGACAAATTAGAACTAATCCATCTAGAAATAAAATCGAACCAATGATTGCTAGGAAAATACGGATCCACTTACTGACTTGCATTGTGCTTAGAGTTGCAATTTAAATTGCAGACAGTGTATGCAAAATCATTCTGAATGCAATAAAAAACCGAGTAAAGCATTTAAGCTATTACTCGGTTTTTGTTTTTATTGATCTTTAATAAACATCACGGCGGTAACGGCCTTGTTGTCTTAAATCATCTACCTGTTCTTCACCTAGAATTTCGATAAGTGCTTGATCGACTCCACTTGCCATACCATCAATACTACCGCATACATACAGAACAGCACCCCGTTCTACCCAGCTTACTAATTCTGCTGCATTCTGACGGATTACATCTTGAACATACATGCGTTGTTCTTGATCTCTCGAAAATGCTAAATCGAGGCGCTTTAACATTCCTGTGGTTTTCCATGCTTCAATGGTCGATTCATAGAAGAAATCACATGCTCTTTGACGTTCACCAAAGATTAACCAGTTTTCAGTGTAATCATGACGCGTACGGGTGTGTAATAGGCTCATTAAGCCAGCAATACCTGTTCCGTTACCAATACAAATAATAGGGCGGTTATCATCAATAAGATGGAATGATTCATTGGTACGAATA
>NZ_JFYC01000034.1:0-2220 GCF_000588535.1 Acinetobacter sp. 742879
GTCCTTCGTTTGGTTGTTCGTCAACAATATGATGCGTCTGGTAATTTAGGTTTAGGTTCGGGTTGGCTTACTCAACATACACAAGTTAATAATGAAATTGCTTTGCGTATTCGTACCAATGAATCATTCCATCTTATTGATGATAACCGCCCTATTATTTGTATTGGTAACGGAACAGGTATTGCTGGCTTAATGAGCCTATTACACACCCGTACGCGTCATGATTACACTGAAAACTGGTTAATCTTTGGTGAACGTCAAAGAGCATGTGATTTCTTCTATGAATCGACCATTGAAGCATGGAAAACCACAGGAATGTTAAAGCGCCTCGATTTAGCATTTTCGAGAGATCAAGAACAACGCATGTATGTTCAAGATGTAATCCGTCAGAATGCAGCAGAATTAGTAAGCTGGGTAGAACGGGGTGCTGTTCTGTATGTATGCGGTAGTATTGATGGTATGGCAAGTGGAGTCGATCAAGCACTTATCGAAATTCTAGGTGAAGAACAGGTAGATGATTTAAGACAACAAGGCCGTTACCGCCGTGATGTTTATTAAAGATCAATAAAAACAAAAACCGAGTAATAGCTTAAATGCTTTACTCGGTTTTTTATTGCATTCAGAATGATTTTGCATACACTGTCTGCAATTTAAATTGCAACTCTAAGCACAATGCAAGTCAGTAAGTGGATCCGTATTTTCCTAGCAATCATTGGTTCGATTTTATTTCTAGATGGATTAGTTCTAATTTGTCTCAATAAAATTAATGTAGGCACCGTTATTCCTTTAATTTTAGGTGCTTTCCTCTGCCTATATTCCTTATTTTATTATCATTTAGAACGCTTTTTCTTCTATCACTATCGCTTACACACACTTTGGCGTTTTGGATGGTTATGCTTCTGGATATGGTTAATTGGCTTAGGCTATTTTTTTAGCTTTATTAAAGAAAATAAAGATACTTCAAATAATATTCCTCCAGTAAAAGCAATTATTGTCTTAGGAAGCGGTGTTGAGAATGGTCAGCCATCTACAATTCTTGCAAAACGTTTAGATACGGCCGCCCCTCTAGCCCTAAAACAGCAGCAAGCACAGATTGTTCTAACAGGTGGTCTTGATTTTTCAGAAAAAGAAAGCGAAGCATTGGTTATGTCTCGTTATCTTGAACAAAAGTATCATATCGCAAGAGATCAAATGATCCTTGAAGATAAAAGCACTAGCACAGACCTTAACTTAAAAAATAGTAAACCCTTATTAGAACAGCACCACATTACCTTAGAGCAGCCAATCGCTATTGTGACAAGTGATTTTCATATTCCTAGAGCAATAGCAATTGCAAAGAAACAGGGCTATACCCAAGTTTATGGGGTAGCGGCAGAAACACCATTAGCTACTCGTTACAATGCATGGTTACGTGAATATTTCGCATATGCAAGTGGATGGATTTTAAACGAATATTAAAAAATAATTTAATCGGCAAACTGCTATTTAAAAAAATAGCAGTTTTTTTTGTGAAAATATTAGTGATCGATACAAATACAAAGTTGATATTAGCTAGAACTAGTAATTACAGGCTAGATACTTATCTTTAAGCACTAGTAACGCAATTTAATGAGGTTGAGGAATCCCATCAAAAGCATGAAGAAACACCAATGCTAAAAAATTAAAAAACTAGCGATCAATAAAAAGAATAACTTAAAGATATAAGGGCTTTAATTTTAGAATAGAAAAGTTGTATCTACACTGAGTCACATAGTAAATAAATTTACATGTAAGTATAAGATATTTATAGATGAGTATAAATTTAGGGAATTTTAAATTTCTGATAGAAATTATGGTGGGCGCTGACGGGATCGAACCGCCGACATTCTGCTTGTAAGGCAGACGCTCTACCAACTGAGCTAAGCGCCCCAAGAAGAAAAAACTAATAAATTATTAATTTTTCGATTTAAAACTTTTACATCTCAAATCTTCTTCCAAACACAACCCGAACTGAAAAGTGGCGCAGCGGACGGGGCTCGAACCCGCGACCCCCGGCGTGACAGGCCGGTATTCTAACCAACTGAACTACCGCTGCACTTTCACAATGTCGAAATTGTGGGGTAAACGATGTTAAGTCTTAAGTGGCGCAGCGGACGGGGCTCGAACCCGCGACCCCCGGCGTGACAGGCCGGTATTCTAACCAACTGAACTACCGCTGCACTTGAGAGCTTAACGTAAAGG
>NZ_JFYC01000035.1:0-2047 GCF_000588535.1 Acinetobacter sp. 742879
AAACAGAGTTGAAGCGCGTAAAACAAAGACCATAAGTGCGGCAGCTACCGCAGTCATATGAATAATTTTAGTGAGTAAATGTGCATCCATGAAATTAACCCTTAGCTTTTAGGTGCATGTGCACATTCTGGGCTAGCAGGTGCTTGACCTTGCCACTCACTTGGCAAATAAGCATGAATTGCTAAAGCATGAATTTGGCCCGGATTCATCAAATCAGAAGCTAAGGCGTATACTTTTTGATGACGTTGAACTAAACGCAATCCATTAAATTCGTCGCTCACTATAATCACTTTAAAATGAGATTCCTTACCTGGAAAATAACCACCGTGCCCGGCAGACTCATTGAGCACTTCCAAATGACTAGGTGCAAGTGTTTGTAACCGTTCAATCAACTGTTGTTCAAGGCTCATAGCTTTTCCTTTTACGATTATTCGTATATTTGAACCTAGTATACCTTGTCTACACACAAACAAAAGTTGCTCTTGTATGCTTTGACTTCAAACAAAAT
This sequence comes from Acinetobacter sp. 742879, assembly GCF_000588535.1. Taxonomy (NCBI): domain Bacteria; kingdom Pseudomonadati; phylum Pseudomonadota; class Gammaproteobacteria; order Moraxellales; family Moraxellaceae; genus Acinetobacter; species Acinetobacter sp. 742879. The sequence goes on from NZ_JFYC01000035.1 coordinate 509, forward strand.
GTCTATTTATTCGGCAACTTAACAACAAAAATACCGCTAAATGGTCATTTCTGTTTTTATTTTATGCAATCAGCATAATTATTTGCATAAAGTTGTTGACCCTTGTTTTGCTTAATGTATTATAAGCGGCACGCGGGAATAGCTCAGTTGGTAGAGCATAACCTTGCCAAGGTTGGGGTCGCGAGTTCGAGTCTCGTTTCCCGCTCCAAATTTAAAAGGCCCTAGTCGAAAGACTGGGGCTTTTTTCTTTTTACCGTTTCACACATAACTTATTGAGAAGAGTTCGACTCAAGCCCAAGTGTTTCATTAATAGACTCATATTTTTAAACCAGTAATTGTATCGATTTAATCTAGTTATATTTGCACGGTACTGGCGTTATGCGATGCGTAGATATACATGGTACTAATTGAAAACAATCCAAGTTAAAGCGCTCTAGACTACATCTTTGTTGTAAACAGGTAGAAAAGATGAAGTTATGATCATAGACATAACTTTGGAAATAATATTCTTCTGTCTTTTGAATATCACGAGTTGAATCGAGAAAATCTATGTGTTCAGCTAACACATGAAAGTTGAGCTTCTTTAAATGACGGCTCATTCCTTCGCCAGTACATTTAATATAGGATTCTTTTAAGGTCCATATTTGAAAAAAACGCTGATATACACTGGATGGATCAATCCTTTCATTTTCCTGAATCCATTCAATTTCACTTGGCGCTAACACGCTATCGACACGCATCCAATCGAACTCACGGTCCACCCGTTCAACATCGACTCCTATTTCCCCTTCTTCAGTCACCGCAAGAACAATAACGTCTGCTGAATGACTAAGATTGAAATAAACAGCTTTATTGCCTTGTATAAAAGGTTTGCCGTTAGGTTGTAATTGAATGTTGACCTCATGGGGTGAAATACCCAACTTATCTGCTAAAACAGACCTCGTTAAGACACGAGAGATTAAGAAAAGACGTGCAGCATAAGGATGATATTGATCATATCTCAACTTTTCTGCCGTATTGAGAAAGCTGAGATAATGACTCAATATTAAGTGGTTTTGTGGCACCCGTGAAACTGGGCAGACATACACCTGTACTTTGGAAATATCAGACATCACTGAGCTGTGCTGTGGTGCTAATATATTTGGTTAGAACTGGTGTGAGGTAATCATAAACCGCTTCTACATGGGTAACGTGCGGATTATGGCCTGCGCCAGCAATGATATGTACAGGAATATTAGGACTTATTCTAGTAACAATTGGGTCCTTCTCTCCAACAATTATTTCAACTTTAGAACCAAGCTCGTTTAACAAAGCTGTTTGAGATACTCTCTGCTGAGGCAAACTAATACGATGCATATACCCACTAATATGCTTGGCTACCGACACCCGGCGTAATGAATCCATCGCATAACCAACAGATAGATTTTTTTGCCCGTCTGGATGCAGATTTTTAGCAATCTTATCTTTCGATACAAAACGGAAAATTAGATTAGAGATCGTTTGTATTTGAAATATTTTTGCGGCCTGTGCCTGCACGAA
>NZ_JFYC01000036.1:0-2047 GCF_000588535.1 Acinetobacter sp. 742879
CGCCAAGTGGTAAGGCACCGGGTTTTGATCTCGGCATCCGTTGGTTCGAATCCAGCCGCCCCTGCCATCATATATATCATCGAATTTAGGGGCGTCGCCAAGTGGTAAGGCACCGGGTTTTGATCTCGGCATCCGTTGGTTCGAATCCAGCCGCCCCTGCCATCTATTTCATTACATACCAACCGCCAAGGGTGCTTCATGCCCAATCTTGTCGTTTTTAGTGGAAATGCTCATCCACAGTTCGCTCAAAAAGTCGTAAGTCACTTACATATCCCTCTAGGTGCTGCATCAGTCGGTCACTTTTCTGATGGAGAAATTTCAGTAGAAATTACTGAAAATGTTCGTGGTAAAGACGTATTTATCGTTCAGCCTACTTGTGCCCCTACCAATGATAACCTTATGGAAATCTTGGTTATGGCAGATGCTTTGCGTCGTGCAAGTGCTGGTCGTATTACCGCTGTTATCCCTTATTTTGGTTATGCTCGCCAAGACCGTCGTCCACGTTCTGCACGTGTGCCGATTACAGCTAAAGTTGTCGCAGACATGCTTACCACTGTTGGTATTGACCGTGTCGTGATGATCGACTTACATGCTGACCAAATTCAAGGTTTCTTCGATATTCCAGTCGACAACATCTACGGTACTCCTGCTTTGCTTGCTGACTTACGTCAACAACAACATGACAACCTTATGGTGGTTTCTCCTGACGTTGGTGGTGTAGTACGTGCTCGTGCTGTTGCCAAACAGATGGGTGACATCGATTTAGCAATTATTGATAAACGTCGTCAAAAAGCCAATGAGTCGCAAGTTATGCACTTAATTGGTGACGTAAAAGATCGTGATTGCGTTATCGTAGACGATATGGTCGATACTGCTGGTACATTGTGTAAAGCAGCTGATGCGCTTAAGCAATTTGGTGCACGTCGTGTAGTTGCATACGCAACTCACCCTGTACTATCAGGTAAGGCTATTGAAAACTTACGTAATTCAGTTATTGATGAACTGGTTGTGACTGATACCATTCCTCTTTCTGAAGAAGCATTGACCTTAGGCAAGATCCGTCAGGTTTCTGTTGCTAGCATGGTTGCTGAAACGATTCGTCGTATTAATAACGAAGAGTCTATCAGTGCAATGTTCGATAGTTTATAATATTGCAGCTTTTTATAAACCCTAGCCTTGGCTGGGGTTTTCTATCACTAAACTGGTCGCAAGTTTAGTCTTTTAAACTTTAATGAGGATTTACTCATGGCAAACTTCGTATTAAACGCTCAAGCGCGTGCTGAAGACAAACAAGGGAAAGGTGCGAGCCGCCGCCTTCGTCGCGAAGCTTTAATTCCAGCTATCATTTATGGTGGCAACGCTGAGCCTGTAACTGTTACTTTAGAACTTCGTGAGCTTGTAAAAGCTTTAGAAAGCAATGCTTTCTTTGAAGAAGTTGTAGAAATCAAAGTGGGCGACAAAGTTGAAAACGTTAAAATCCAAGCGTTACAACGTCACCCATCTAAAAACACTCCTATGCACGCTGACTTCAAACGCGCATAAGTGTTTAAAGGCGTAGATTAGTGTCAAATATTTCGCTAATTGTTGGTTTGGGCAATCCTGGTTCAGAATATGCCCAAACCCGCCATAATGCAGGTTTTTGGTTCATTGAACAGCTTGCAGACAAATATGGCATTACATTAAAAAATGATCCAAAATTTCACGGAATCAGTGGACGTGGTAATATAGAAGGACACGATGTCCGTCTACTTCTACCCACTACATTTATGAACCGTTCTGGACAAAGTGTAGTTCCATTTGCAAAATTTTATCAAATTGCTCCCGAAGCAATTTTGATTGCTCATGATGAACTTGATATGAACCCAGGTGTAATTCGTCTTAAAACAGGCGGTGGACACGGTGGTCATAACGGTTTACGTGACATTGTCCCTCATATTGGTCCAAATTTTCACCGTTTACGTATTGGTATCGGACATCCTGGCTCGAAAGAGAAAGTTTCAGGTCACGTACTTGGAAAAGCACCAAGTAGTGAACAAAGTCTGATGGA
>NZ_JFYC01000037.1:0-1920 GCF_000588535.1 Acinetobacter sp. 742879
TTCTGATGCATTAACCACATTATCAGCTGTTACTGAATCAACTGCGAAGTTGACACCATCGGTATTTGGACCAACTGCATCGACAATAGCTGTGCCTGGTAATGATGGGTTACCTGCTGGATCTGTAGCAATCGCCTCAACTTCATCGCCATCATTCAGACCAGGGTTTGGCACAGTCCACGTACCGTCCGGTCCTGCTACAACACTTGCTGTACTACCGTCCGGATAAGTCACAGTCACTGTTGAACCAGGTTCTGCTGTACCTGTAATCGGGTCTGTCCCGTTAACCGGGTTAATTACTGGAGCATCAGGTGCAGTGGTATCGATTGTATATGTTTGTGTATCGTTAACAGTGCTGCTATTACCTACTGCATCAGTGAAGGTTACTTTGGCATCAATTGTTTTATCTGCATCCGCTGTTAAACCACTACCAGGCACACTTACTGTCCATGTACCTGCTGCACTGTCTACAGTTGCAGTATAAGTTACCCCATTAATAACAACTGTAACGGCTGTAGTAGCCGCATCTGAAGGAACGTTTGTCAGAACACCAGTAATCGTGACATTGCCAGCCGCTTCTGATGCATTAACCACATTATCAGCTGTTACTGAATCAACTGCGAAGTTGACACCATCGGTATTTGGGCCAACTGCATCGACAATAGCTGTGCCTGGTAATGATGGGTTACCTGCTGGATCTGTAGCAATCGCCTCAACTTCATCGCCATCATTCAGACCAGGGTTTGGCACAGTCCACGTACCGTCCGGTCCTGCTACAACACTTGCTGTACTACCGTCCGGATAAGTCACAGTCACTGTTGAACCAGGTTCTGCTGTACCTGTAATCGGGTCTGTCCCGTTAACCGGGTCAATTACTGGTGCGTTCGGTGCAGCTGTATCAACTGTCACAACACCTGTATCTGTACCTACGTTACCTGCTGCATCGGTTGCAGTCACGGTAATGGTGTGTGGTCCATCAGTTAATGCAGGCAGTGTATTGTCTGCAAGCGTCCAGGTGCCGTCACCATTGTTCACTGCCGGATAGTCAACACCATCCACATTTACAACCACAGTGGCTGTCGGATCGTTCACTGTACCGGTTAACGCAGGTGTACTGTCATTCGTTAATAAATCAGTTATAACAACTGCTGGTGCAACTGCATCAACAGTAGCTGTACCTGGCAAAGATGGGTTGCCTGCTGGATCTGTAGCAATTGCCTCAACTTCATCACCATCATTAAGACCAGGGTTTGGTACTGACCAGCTGCCATCAGGTCCTGCCACGACTGTTGCTGTGTCACCATTAGGATAGGTTACTGTTACGGTTGAACCAGGTTCTGCAGTACCTGTAATCGGGTCTGTCCCGTTAACAGGGTCAATCACTGGCGCTGAAGGAGCAGCTGTATCCAGTGTATAAGGTTGTGTATCGTTAACTGTGCTGCTATTACCTGCTGCATCAGTGAAGGTTACTTTAGCATCAATCGTTTTATCAGCATCAGCAACCAAACCGCTACCTGGTACACTTACTGTCCATGTACCTGCTGCACTATCTACAGTTGCAGTATAAGTTACCCCATTAATAACAACTGTAACGGCTGTAGTAGCCGCATCTGAAGGAACGTTTGTCAAAACACCAGTAATCGTGACATTGCCAGCCGCTTCTGATGCATTAACCACATTATCAGCTGTTACCGAATCAACAGCAAAGTTAACACCATCCGTATTTGGACCAACTGCATCAACAATAGCTGTTCCTGGTCCTGATGTATTGCCAGCAGGGTCTGTTGCTACAGCTGTAACTTCATCACCATTATTCAAACCAGGGTTTGGTACAGTCCAAGTACCATCCGGTCCTGCTACAACACTTGCCGTACTACCGTTCGGATAAGTCACAGTTACTGTTGAACCAGGTTCTGCTGT
>NZ_JFYC01000038.1:0-1300 GCF_000588535.1 Acinetobacter sp. 742879
ACCCTGCAGGCAATACTTCATTGCCAGGTACAGAGATTGTTGACGGAGATGGCTTACCACCAGTGGTATCGTTAACTGATGAAGTGACGAATGATGCAACACCGGACTTGTCAGGTAGCATCAATGATCCAAATGCAACGATTGTAGTGACTGTGGATGGTATTGATTATCCGGCAGTGAACAATGGCGATGGCACCTGGACTTTACCGAACGATATCTTACCAACTCTGTCAGAAGGCGCACACAGTGTGACTGTGACAGCAACAGACCTGGCAGGTAATACAGGTACGGATACAGGTGTTGTGACAATTGATACCGTTGCCCCAAATGCACCGGACATTGATCCAGTGAATGCGGTAGATCCGATTACAGGTACAGCAGAACCAGATTCAACCGTGACTGTGACGTATCCTGATGGCACGACTGCAACTGTAGTTGCAGGCACAGACGGCACATGGTCAGTACCAAACCCAGGTAACCTGGTAGATGGCGACACAATTTCGGCAACAGCCACTGACCCTGCAGGCAATACTTCATTGCCAGGTACAGAGATTGTTGACGGAGATGGTTTACCACCAGTGGTATCGTTAACTGATGAAGTGACGAATGATGCAACGCCGGACTTGTCAGGTAGCATCAATGATCCAAATGCAACGATTGTAGTGACTGTGGATGGTATTGATTATCCGGCAGTGAACAATGGCGATGGCACCTGGACTTTACCGAACGATATCTTACCAACTCTGTCAGAAGGCGCACACAGTGTGACTGTGACAGCAACAGACTTGGCAGGTAATACAGGTACGGATACAGGTACTGTAACAATCGATACCATTGCACCGGTAGTGGGTTTCACAGATGCATCTACCAATGACACCACACCTGCTTTGACCGGTACGATCGATGATCCTGCTGCGACTGTGGTAGTGACTGTGGATGGCGTGGATTACCCAGCAACCAACAATGGTGACGGTACCTGGACGCTTGCAGACAATATACTTCCAGTGTTGGCAGATGGCCCGCACACAGTGAATGTGACTGCAACAGATGTGGCAGGTAACGTTTCAACGCCGGTAACAGGCACAGTGATTGTTGATGCAACAGCACCAACCCTTGCAATCACGACAGATGACCTTGCACTTGCGGCAGGTGAAACAGCGAACATCAGCTTCACGTTCAGTGAGGCGGTGACTGGTTTCGATGCGAGTGACATTACGGTTGTAGGCGGAGCATTGACTGGTCTGACTACGACGGACAACATCACGTGGACAGCAGTGTTCACACCAGATGGTACAGGCAC
>NZ_JFYC01000039.1:0-1214 GCF_000588535.1 Acinetobacter sp. 742879
TACCATCTGGTGTGAACACTGCTGTCCACGTGATGTTGTCAGTTGTAACCAATGCACTCAACGTACCGCCAATAAGAGTGATGTCATTTGCATCAAAACCAGTCACCGCCTCACTGAACGTGAAGCTGATGTTCGCTGTTTCACCTGCTGCAAGTGCAAGGTCATCCGCTGTAATCGCAAGCGTTGGTGCAACAGTATCTACAACAAAACCGTCGGTACCATCAAGTACATCACCTGTACCCAGGTTACCTGCAAGGTCTGTGTAACTATTATCTGCCACAGTAATGCTTGGTGCTGTGCCTGTACCATCTGGTGTGAACACTGCTGTCCACGTGATGTTGTCCGTCGTAGTCAGACCAGTCAATGCTCCGCCTACAACCGTAATGTCACTCGCATCGAAACCAGTCACCGCCTCACTGAACGTGAAGCTGATGTTCGCTGTTTCACCTGCTGCAAGTGCAAGGTCATCCGCTGTAATCGCAAGCGTTGGTGGAACAATGTCTACAACAAAACCGTCGGTACCATCAAGTACATCACCTGTACCCAGGTTACCTGCAAGGTCTGTGTAACTATTATCCGCCACAGTAATGCTTGGTGCCGTGCCTGTACCATCTGGTGTGAACACTGCTGTCCACGTGATGTTGTCAGTTGTAACCAATGCACTCAACGTACCGCCAATAAGAGTGATGTCATTTGCATCAAAACCAGTCACCGCCTCACTGAACGTGAAGCTGATGTTCGCTGTTTCACCTGCTGCAAGTGCAAGGTCATCCGCTGTAATCGCAAGCGTTGGTGCAACAGTATCTACAACAAAACCGTCGGTACCATCAAGTACATCACCTGTACCCAGGTTACCTGCAAGGTCTGTGTAACTATTATCCGCCACAGTAATGCTTGGTGCCGTGCCTGTACCATCTGGTGTGAACACTGCTGTCCACGTGATGTTGTCCGTCGTAGTCAGACCAGTCAATGCTCCGCCTACAACCGTAATGTCACTCGCATCGAAACCAGTCACCGCCTCACTGAACGTGAAGCTGATGTTCGCTGTTTCCCCTGCCGCAAGTGCAAGGTCATCTGTCGTGATTGCAAGGGTTGGTGCTGTTGCATCAACAATCACTGTGCCTGTTACCGGCGTTGAAACGTTACCTGCCACATCTGTTGCAGTCACATTCACTGTGTGCGGGCCATCTGCCAACACTGGAAGTATATTGTCT
>NZ_JFYC01000040.1:0-1184 GCF_000588535.1 Acinetobacter sp. 742879
ATTTCTCTGTACACGATAAAAATAGATAACTCATTGAAATAATGTCATAATAATTGTTTTCTAACGACGAATACTATGACACATCTCAATGAGTTATATCTTATCTTAAACAAATATCTAAAATGGAACAAGTCACATTTAAAGTGCTTTGCGCTCATCATGCTTGTGATTATTTTAAAGCAAACATGTAATCTTTCTTCTGCATCTAAAGCCTTGCCCATCAAGTGCTTACCACAATCATTTTATCGACGTATGCAGCGCTTCTTTGCAGGTCAGTATTTTGATTATCGTCAAATTTCTCAGTTGATTTTCAATATGTTTTCATTCGACCAAGTGCAACTGACTTTAGATAGAACCAATTGGAAATGGGGAAAACGAAATATTAATATCCTGATGCTCGCAATCGTTTATCGTGGAATAGCGATACCTATCCTTTGGACATTGCTTAATAAACGTGGAAATTCAGATACGAAAGAGCGTATTGCTTTGATTCAACGCTTTATAGCCATTTTTGGTAAAGACCGTATTGTGAATGTGTTCGCAGACAGAGAGTTTATCGGTGAGCAGTGGTTTACATGGTTAATTGAACAAGACATCAACTTCTGCATTCGTGTTAAAAAAACTTCATTGTCACCAATCATTTAGGAAAGAATCATAAAATTAGTGATTTATTTCGCCATCTTAAAGTTGGTCAAATTGAATGTCGTAAACGACGGATTTTGGTTGGTCGGGTGAAACTATATATAAGTGCACTACAGTTAGAAAATGGAGAGCTTTTACTCGTCGTTTCTCCTCAGTTTAATGCCAATGCTATTCAGGATTATGCATTACGCTGGGAAATTGAAACCTTATTCAGTTGTCTCAAAGGACGCGGGTTTAATCTTGAAAATACGCGCTTGACAGACCCTAGACGAGTGAAAAAATTGATTGCGGTGTTAGCTATAAGCTTCTGTTGGTGTTACTTAACGGGTGAATGGCAACATGATCAAAAAAAAGCGATAAAAATAAAGAAGCATGGACGACTCTCAATGAGTTTATTTCGCTATGGTTTAGACTATGTTCAAATGGCGATTCAGCGTTTAATTGGTTTTGGGAAAAAAGAAGAGTTTAAGGAAATTTTGGCAATTTTAAGAAGGCAGAACCCTGATAGGATAAGGGTTCTGTGAAATTTGTCGTGTACAGAG
>NZ_JFYC01000041.1:0-1084 GCF_000588535.1 Acinetobacter sp. 742879
GACGCTTGCAGACAATACACTTCCTGCGTTAACTGATGGTCCACACACCATTACCGTGACTGCAACAGACCCTGCAGGCAATGCAGGTACCGATACAGCAGTGGTGACCATTGATACCACCGCACCAAATGCACCAGTACTTGATCCAATCAATGCGACTGACCCAGTGAGCGGTACAGCAGAAGCGGGTTCTACAGTGACAGTCAGCTTCCCTGACGGTACCACTGCAACAGTGGTAGCAGGCACAGATGGCAGCTGGTCAGTACCAAACCCAGGTAACCTGGTGGATGGCGATACCGTGACTGCAACAGCCACTGACCCGGCAGGCAATATTTCATTGCCAGGTACAGGCACAGTCTCTGCAGACATCACACCGCCAGTGGTTGTACTTGATGATGTGTTGACGAATGACAGTACACCTGCGTTAACCGGTACAGTGAACGATCCGACAGCCACTGTGGTGGTGAACGTGGATGGTGTTGACTATCCGGCAGTGAACAATGGTGACGGCACCTGGACGCTTGCAGACAATACACTTCCTGCGTTAACTGATGGTCCACACACCATTACCGTGACTGCAACAGATGCAGCAGGCAATGCAGGTACCGATACAGCAGTGGTGACCATTGATACCACCGCACCAAATGCACCAGTACTTGATCCAATCAATGCAACTGACCCAGTGAGCGGTACAGCAGAAGCGGGTTCTACAGTGACAGTCAGCTTCCCTGACGGTACCACTGCAACAGTCGTGGCAGGCACAGATGGCAGCTGGTCAGTACCAAACCCAGGTAACCTAGTGGATGGCGATACAGTGACTGCAACAGCCACTGACCCGGCAGGCAATACTTCATTGCCAGGTACAGGCACAGTCTCTGCAGACATCACACCGCCAGTGGTTGTACTTGATGATGTGTTGACTAACGACAGCACACCTGCACTCACTGGTACAGTGAACGATCCGACAGCCACTGTGGTGGTGAACGTGGATGGTGTTGACTATCCGGCAGTGAACAATGGTGACGGCACCTGGACGCTTGCAGACAATACACTTCCTGCGTTAACTGATGGTCCACACACCATT
>NZ_JFYC01000042.1:0-965 GCF_000588535.1 Acinetobacter sp. 742879
ACCCGGTTAACGGGACAGACCCGATTACAGGTACAGCAGAACCTGGTTCAACAGTGACTGTGACTTATCCGGACGGTAGTACAGCAAGTGTTGTAGCAGGACCGGACGGTACGTGGACTGTGCCAAACCCTGGTCTGAATGATGGCGATGAAGTTGAGGCGATTGCTACAGATCCAGCAGGTAACCCATCATTACCAGGCACAGCTATTGTCGATGCAGTTGGTCCAAATACCGATGGTGTCAACTTCGCAGTTGATTCAGTAACAGCTGATAATGTGGTTAATGCATCAGAAGCGGCTGGCAATGTCACGATTACTGGTGTTCTGACAAACGTTCCTTCAGATGCGGCTACTACAGCCGTTACAGTTGTTATTAATGGGGTAACTTATACTGCAACTGTAGACAGTGCAGCAGGTACATGGACAGTAAGTGTGCCTGGTAGTGGTTTAACAGCGGATGCAGATAAAACAATTGATGCCAAAGTAACCTTCACTGATGCAGTAGGTAATAGCAGCACTGTTAATGATACACAAACTTATACAATTGATACCACCGCACCTGATGCTCCAGTAATTAACCCGGTTAACGGGACAGACCCAATTACAGGTACAGCAGAAGCTGGTTCTACAGTGACTGTGAGCTTCCCTGACGGTACCACTGCAACAGTGGTAGCAGGCACAGATGGCAGCTGGTCAGTACCAAACCCAGGTAACCTAGTGGATGGCGATACAGTGACTGCAACAGCCACTGACCCTGCAGGCAATATTTCATTGCCAGGTACAGGTACAGTCTCTGCAGACATCACACCGCCAGTGGTTCTACTTGATGATGTGTTGACGAATGACAGTACACCTGCGTTAACCGGTACAGTGAACGATCCGACAGCCACTGTGGTGGTGAACGTGGATGGTGTTGACTATCCGGCAGTGAACAATGGTGACGGCACCTGGACGCTTGCAGACAAT
>NZ_JFYC01000043.1:0-859 GCF_000588535.1 Acinetobacter sp. 742879
AAAGACAGTCTGGTTAAGGCAGATACAGCCTTACAAAGTGTGGTGACGCAGATTGACGGAGTTGATGTTAAGACAGTCAATAAAGATGACAACAAGGTTAACTTTGTGACTGGAGACAATGTTGAGTTAACAGCGAATGCGGATGGCAGTATCACGGTTGGTACGTCAGCGGATGTGACGTTCAATACAGTGAACACGACGAACCTGACTGCGACAGGAGAAACCAAGCTAGGCGATAGTTTTACGGTGAATAATGGAGGCAGCTACTACACAGGTCCAATTACTGAAGGAAACCATATTACCAATAAAACCTATGTAGACCAGGCAACAGCAGCGTCAAGAACCGAGGTTGTAGCAGGAACGAATGTTACCGATGTCGTTAAAACTACAGGCAGCAATGGACAGGATATTTATACAGTAAATGCCAAAGGTAGCACTGCGTCAGCAGGATCAAGTGCAGTTACGGTAACGGCAGGTACACCTGATGCCAACAATGTTACGGACTATGCAGTTGATTTGAGTCAAAGTACCAAAGACAGTCTGGTTAAGGCAGATACAGCCTTACAAAGTGTGGTGACGCAGATTGACGGAGTTGATGTTAAGACAGTCAATAAAGATGACAACAAGGTTAACTTTGTGACTGGAGACAATGTTGAGTTAACAGCGAATGCGGATGGCAGTATCACGGTTGGTACGTCAGCGGATGTGACGTTCAATACAGTGAACACGACGAACCTGACTGCGACAGGAGAAACCAAGCTAGGCGATAGTTTTACGGTGAATAATGGAGGCAGCTACTACACAGGTCCAATTACTGAAGGAAACCATATTACCAATAAAACCTATGTAGACCAGGCAA
>NZ_JFYC01000044.1:0-829 GCF_000588535.1 Acinetobacter sp. 742879
GCCGAAATTGTGTCGCCATCTACCAGGTTACCTGGGTTTGGTACTGACCATGTGCCGTCTGTGCCTGCAACTACAGTTGCAGTCGTGCCATCAGGATACGTCACAGTCACGGTTGAATCTGGTTCTGCTGTACCTGTAATCGGATCTACCGCATTCACTGGATCAATGTCCGGTGCATTTGGGGCAACGGTATCAATTGTTACAGTACCTGTATCCGTACCTGTATTACCTGCCAAGTCTGTTGCTGTCACAGTCACACTGTGTGCGCCTTCTGACAGAGTTGGTAAGATATCGTTCGGTAAAGTCCAGGTGCCATCGCCATTGTTCACTGCCGGATAATCAATACCATCCACAGTCACTACAATCGTTGCATTTGGATCATTGATGCTACCTGACAAGTCCGGCGTTGCATCATTCGTCACTTCATCAGTTAACGATACCACTGGTGGTAAGCCATCTCCGTCAACAATCTCTGTACCTGGCAATGAAGTATTGCCTGCAGGGTCAGTGGCTGTTGCAGTCACTGTATCGCCATCCACCAGGTTACCCGGGTTTGGTACTGACCATGTTCCGTCTGTGCCTGCCACGACTGTTGCAGTGGTGCCGTCAGGGAAGCTGACTGTCACTGTAGAACCCGCTTCTGCTGTACCGCTCACTGGGTCAGTTGCATTGATTGGATCAAGTACTGGTGCATTTGGTGCGGTGGTATCAATGGTCACCACTGCTGTATCGGTACCTGCATTGCCTGCTGCATCTGTTGCAGTCACGGTAATGGTGTGTGGACCATCAGTTAACGCAGGAAGTGTATTGTCTGCAAGCGTCCAGGTGC
>NZ_JFYC01000045.1:0-514 GCF_000588535.1 Acinetobacter sp. 742879
ACACAGACCTTGCAGGTAACCTGGGTACAGGTGATGTACTTGATGGTACCGACGGTTTTGTTGTAGACACTGTTGCACCAACGCTTGCGATTACAGCGGATGACCTTGCACTTGCAGCAGGTGAAACAGCGAACATCAGCTTCACGTTCAGTGAGGCGGTGACTGGTTTTGATGCAAATGACATCACTCTTATTGGCGGTACGTTGAGTGCATTGGTTACAACTGACAACATCACGTGGACAGCAGTGTTCACACCAGATGGTACAGGTACAGCACCAAGCATTAGTGTGGCTAATGGTACTTATACAGATATTGCTGGTAACTTGGGTACAGGTGATGTACTTGATGGTACCGACGGTTTTGTTGTAGATACTGTTGCACCAACGCTTGCGATTACAGCGGATGACCTTGCACTTGCAGCAGGTGAAACAGCGAACATCAGCTTCACGTTCAGTGAGGCGGTGACTGGTTTCGATGCGAGTGACATTACGGTTGTAGGCGGAGCATTGACTGG
>NZ_JFYC01000046.1:0-490 GCF_000588535.1 Acinetobacter sp. 742879
ATATCGTAATGCTGGTAACTATAAAACTCCTCATTACCAGTCTAGCTCTTATAATTCTTTAGAAGATCTTGAAAACCAAAACAGTATTTATAAAAATTTAAAATATTTACCAGAAAGCTGGGCAGAGTCGAGAGTAGGTACGCTTGGATTATCCTGGATAGACGATAATACTTATTTAGGAGTTTCTTATACACATCGTCATGATGAATATGGTTTACCAGCCCATAGCCATTTATATGAAGGTTGTGGTGCCTCTGCAATCGGTATCGATTCACGAATTAGTGGATTAAAAAATTATCTTTTATATTATCCTCAATTGATGGATGAGCAAGATATTAATTACATAAATCCACGTCCTGATTGTCATCAGCATAATCATATTCATGAAACTAATTTCTCTCATAATGCTCCTTATATTGATTTAAATACTCGACGTTATGATGTGCGTGGAGAATTCACTCAACCATTTACCGGTATTGACAAAATTCGT
>NZ_JFYC01000047.1:0-466 GCF_000588535.1 Acinetobacter sp. 742879
GTTCTAATTCCAGATCAACAGCAGCAATATCTTCTTCAACCGCTTCATCCCATAGGTGGATTTGTTTTGCCGTTAAGTGTTCATTCTTTTGGGCGAATTTGTGCTTTTTAAACAGCGCCAGTTCATGCTCGTATTTTTGATTGAGAATAGAAAGATGTTGAACTTTGGCATCCAATTGTTGGTTTGATTGTGCTAGAGACTGATGCTGCATCGCCAACTGTCTGGTGAATTCCAGCAGTTGTTCATGGGTCAGTTGGCTTAAGTCAGGCAGCGTATTCATGACCGCAGTATGCCTGAGGTCATGAAGAGAATGAAATAGAACGTTTGGAGGATGGCAGAATGGTCGAGCTTGGTTTAGAGCATATTCACCACTTGCTGCAATCCAATTCTCTGCCAGGGCAAACCTTGGATTAATGCCTGTAACTGTTCCGGGCTGAGGGCCACGGTTTCACCTTGGTGAACTTGA
>NZ_JFYC01000048.1:0-461 GCF_000588535.1 Acinetobacter sp. 742879
GACGGCATACGAGATCTGGAATAGAGAACCGACTTTAGCTCCCCAAAAGGATCGTTACACTCCTAGATTACCTCCTGCTCGTTTGGGTACACGACTAAAAGCTGATTTTGATGAATCGCTTAAAGGTGAAATAGAATATTATCGAGTCTTTAAACAAGATAATATTTCTAAATTTGAGCAGGTTACATCAGGTTATAATATGCTTAATATGACTTTAGCATATAAAAATAAGCTATCTCACACAGAATATGATTTATTCTTTAAAGCGAATAATTTACTTGATCAGAAAGTCTATGCCCATGAAACATTTTTGCCATATATTCCCCAAATTGGAAGAAATTTTAGTTTAGGCTTAAATCTTAATTTCTAGATAAGATACTGTAATCTTCTAAGAAAATTTCTTAGAAGATTTTTCTTATAAAATGATTAGATTAATAATTAAGGTAAGCGTCCGCTGAATC
>NZ_JFYC01000049.1:0-382 GCF_000588535.1 Acinetobacter sp. 742879
AGCCTGGCGTTGGTTGTCCAGGTGAAAGGATGTAGGCATGTATCTTAGGCAAATCCGGGGTACTCTATGCTGAGATCTGATAGCAAGCTGTACTTGTACAGCGAAGTGGTTGATGCCATGCTTCCAGGAAAAGTCTCTAAGCTTCAGTTACACAGGAATCGTACCCGAAACCGACACAGGTGGTCAGGTCGAGTAGACCAAGGCGCTTGAGAGAACTCTGCTGAAGGAACTAGGCAAAATGGTACCGTAACTTCGGGAGAAGGTACGCTGTTGTTGGTGATGGAACTTGCTTCCTGAGCTGACGACAGCCGCAGAAACCAGGCCGCTGCAACTGTTTATTAAAAACATAGCACTCTGCAAACACGAAAGTGGACGTATAGGG
>NZ_JFYC01000050.1:0-377 GCF_000588535.1 Acinetobacter sp. 742879
TGGGTACAGGTGATGTACTTGATGGTACCGACGGTTTTGTTGTAGACACTGTTCCACCAACGCTTGCGATTACAGCGGATGACCTTGCACTTGCAGCAGGTGAAACAGCGAACATCAGCTTCACGTTCAGTGAGGCGGTGACTGGTTTCGATGCGAGTGACATTACGGTTGTAGGCGGAGCATTGACTGGTCTGACTACGACGGACAACATCACGTGGACAGCAGTGTTCACACCAGATGGTACAGGCACGGCACCAAGCATTACTGTGGCGGATAATAGTTACACAGACCTTGCAGGTAACCTGGGTACAGGTGATGTACTTGATGGTACCGACGGTTTTGTTGTAGACATTGTTCCACCAACGCTTGCGATTACA
>NZ_JFYC01000051.1:0-345 GCF_000588535.1 Acinetobacter sp. 742879
CAATGAACGAGAACCGCCTACAGCAGGGCAATCGAAACCCATTAATTCACGGTATCTGGTCTGAGCGTAGCCATGTCGTAAACCATGCGTTTGTCCCACACCTAGCGCATGCGTGACTGCTTCAAAATTGGCTTTGTGGGACTTATAGCTTTTTTCTTTCGGAATCATTGAACCGCCATTTTTCACAGCTTGAGCGTAGGCATTTTTGAGTTCTTGACGTTGTTTTTCGTTGGTTATTGGAATAGTTCGAGGTCTTCCGCCTTTCGTCCAACTGTCTTTTAAACGGATATATTTAGCATTTTCAATTTTCTGACCATCTAAAGCATATTCAGGTTGGAACTTCAT
>NZ_JFYC01000052.1:0-331 GCF_000588535.1 Acinetobacter sp. 742879
TACCAGCAATATCTGTATAAGTACCATTAGCCACACTAATGCTTGGTGCTGTACCTGTACCATCTGGTGTGAACACTGCTGTCCACGTGATGTTGTCAGTTGTAACCAATGCACTCAACGTACCGCCAATAAGAGTGATGTCATTTGCATCAAAACCAGTCACCGCCTCACTGAACGTGAAGCTGATGTTCGCTGTTTCACCTGCTGCAAGTGCAAGGTCATCCGCTGTAATCGCAAGCGTTGGTGCAACAGTGTCTACAACAAAACCGTCGGTACCATCAAGTACATCACCTGTACCCAGGTTACCTGCAAGGTCTGTGTAACTATTATC
>NZ_JFYC01000053.1:0-327 GCF_000588535.1 Acinetobacter sp. 742879
CTCTTACCGGTATCTTATCAAGAAGCATTTGTACAGCCTTGATTTTAAATTCGGAAGAGTAGTAGGTTTTTTTAGTTTTAACATTCAGGCCATCTTCACCTTGTGCCTTATAGTTTTCAATCCATAAGCGGATGGTTTGGAGATCTACATTAAATTCTTGTGAAAGGATTTTATATCCTTTACTTCCCTCTAAATAAGCTTGAATGACTTTTAATTTTAACTCTTTTGAATGCTTCGGAATTGGCATAGAGCACACCTCATAAGTTTTAAAAGTCTAACTTATGGGGTGCAGTTCAGAACGGGAGGGGGACACCTTCGGGTGTGCTG
>NZ_JFYC01000054.1:0-319 GCF_000588535.1 Acinetobacter sp. 742879
GCAATAAATGCTGGATTCACATGAGTAGGATCCTGCACGGCACCCTCATGATGGCTGAAGATCCTGATCCAACGACTGACAAGGTTGGCATTAATACTATGTTGCAGTGCGACCGAAGCGATCGAGGTATTAGGATTTTTACAGGCATTGACAATACTGAGTTTGAATTCTTTGCTGTATGTTCTGCGTTTTTTAGCAACAGGAGGTGTTGCTGAATATATATCCATGTTCATGGATTAAGTCCCCACTTGTTTTTAGGTGGGAACTAAATTAAGGCTTATAGGACCGCTTGGTAAGGCTGTGTTAGCCGGATGCTTAC
>NZ_JFYC01000055.1:0-302 GCF_000588535.1 Acinetobacter sp. 742879
ACGGCATACGAGATTGATATTACTTCTCGTTTTGAAGCAAAGGCCTCTCAAATTATAAAGATCATGATGAGAACAGCTGTTAGTGAAATAAATGATCCTATAGAAGAGACAGTGTTTCATGTGGTGTAAGCATCTGGGTAGTCTGAGTAGCGTCGTGGTATTCCTGAAAGGCCCAGGAAATGTTGAGGGAAGAATGTTATGTTTACTCCTACGAATATGATGGCGAAGTGGGCTTTTGCTCATGTGTCATCTAGGGTGAAGCCTGAAAATAATGGGAATCAGTGAACAAATCCTGCTATGAT